>NZ_CP040751.1:0-345000 GCF_008001235.1 Salidesulfovibrio onnuriiensis
CCCGTAAAAGGGAGGCCAGTTCATGGTGGCCAGCACAAGGGGCTGGCCCGCCAGGGCCGGTGCGGCCAGGGCACCGCAGAGCAGGGCAAGCAGGAGCACGATGATGCGCATGACACCTCCGGGACAAGACAGGCTGCCATGACCATATCCACAGGGAAAACTCCGTCAACACCGGAGCAAATGTTATAAGCCCGGACGGTGATCACCCTCCGGACAAGAAAAGGACTATCAACAAATTAACCATTTGATATATTATTACTTTTTATTAATTGCATGATTTTTGATATCTGGTTGCATTTTCAAGATATAAACATGTGTTTGATTTCAAGAATAAAAATGATGAAAAAAAGATCATTTTTTACAATTTTTAAAAATAGTTGTATTATTCAAAATGATTATTGCTACATAATAATTCATTCATACTGTGAATAAAACATCTTGGCTTATTATAATTTCAACAATAGTTTGTTGATAACTTTATCAACAATATTTTAATCAGCATTAATCGTCAAAGAACATCAAATTTTCGCCTTTCCGAAAGAACCTCGCTGAAATAAATTTTATCCACAATTTAACATGCTAAAATAAAAAACAAGATAGTACTATTGACCAGCCTCTTTGAGAGACTTATTTTATAGTCACTGCAACTAAGACTATTATTATGGTGAACATAGATCAGGGAGAAATACCATGGCTGCCACCAATAATCCCGACCGCATGCTGGTAACGCTGCCCGCCGACGGCACGTCCAGCACTTATACGATCTCCCCCGACACCGTCGTGGCCTTTGGCTTCGACGTGTCCGAGGCGGTTTTCACCGGCGTGGGCAACGACCTGGTCATCGCCGTTGGCGACCAGAGCGTCACCCTGGAGGGATACCTGCCCCTGGCCAAGCAGGAAGCACTGCCCGTGTTCGAACTCATGGGCGGCGAGCAGGTCCCCGGTGACGTGTATCTTTTCGCTTCAACGAGGGCGACAGCACCGACGCGGAAGTGGAAACCGCCGCGGGCCGCTCCGCATTCGGCGGCGGCGCCGGGGGATTACCGGGACGATTCCGGAGAGCTGTATGACGGCCTGAACGGCCTGGGCTCCCAGAATGACCCGCAATTCTCCTCCTCCAGGCTGGACCTGGCCGATTCGCTGAACGATCCGGGCTTTTCCTCGTCCACGGCGGCGGCCAACACGGCCCCGTCCGCAGCCGACGATTCCCTGACAACCGATGAAGACACTACCCTGACCTTCAGCGCAGCCACCCTGACGGCCAACGACACCGACGTGGACGGCAACGCCCTCACCGTCATTTCCGTGGGCAATGCCGTGGGCGGCACCGTTTCCCTGGTAAATGGGCAGGTAACTTTCATTCCCGACCCGGATTTCAACGGCGACGCCACCTTCACCTACACAATCTCCGACGGGCAGGGAGGCACAGACACGGCCACCGCAACCGTCACCGTCAATCCCGTGAATGACGCGCCGGTAGCCAACGCGGACACCGCAACCACCGCCGAGGACACGCCGGTGACCATCGACGTGCTCTCCAACGACACCGACGTGGAAGGCGACGCGCTCTCCGTGGTCACCGACGCGGGCAAGGCACCCACGGCCCTGCACGGAACCGTGACCGTCAATGCCGACGGAACCCTGACCTACACACCGGCAGCCAACTACAACGGCCCGGACACCATTACCTATACCGTCTCCGATGGGCACGGCGGCGAAAGCACCGCAACCGTGGCCGTGGGCGTTACCCCGGTCAACGACGGACCGGTGGCCGTGGACGACACCGCAACCACCGCCGAGGACACGCCGGTAACCATCGACGTGCTCTCCAACGACACCGACGTGGAAGGCGACGCGCTGTCCGTGGTCACCGACGCGGGCAAGGCACCCACCGCCCTGCACGGCACCGTGAGCATCAATGCCGACGGAACCCTGACCTATACCCCGGCCGCAAACTACAACGGGCCGGACACCATCACCTATACCGTCTCCGACGGACAGGGCGGCGAAAGCACCGCAACCGTGGCCGTGGGCGTCACCCCGGTCAACGACGGCCCCGTGGCCGTGGACGACACCGCAACCACCGCCGAGGACACGCCGGTGACCATCGACGTGCTCTCCAACGACACTGACGTGGAAGGGGACGCACTCTCCGTGGTCACCGATGCGGGCAAGGCCCCCACGGCCCTGCACGGTACCGTGACCGTCAATGCGGATGGAACCCTGACTTACACACCGGCCGCAAACTACAACGGCCCGGACACCATCACCTATACCGTCTCCGACGGACACGGCGGCGAAAGCACCGCAACCGTGGCCGTGGGCGTTACCCCGATCAACGACGGCCCCGTGGCCGTGGACGACACCGCAACCACCGCCGAGGACACGCCGGTGACCATCGACGTGCTCTCCAACGACACTGACGTGGAAGGGGACGCACTCTCCGTGGTCACCGATGCGGGCAAGGCCCCCACGGCCCTGCACGGTACCGTGACCGTCAATGCGGATGGAACCCTGACTACACACCGGCCGCAAACTACAACGGCCCGGACACCATCACCTATACCGTCTCCGACGGACACGGCGGCGAAAGCACCGCAACCGTGGCCGTGGGCGTTACCCCGATCAACGACGGACCGGTGGCCGTGGACGACACCGCAACCACCGCCGAGGACACGCCGTAACCATCGACGTGCTCTCCAACGATACCGACGTGGAAGGCGACACCCTGTCCGTGGTCACCGATGCGGGCAAGGCCCCCACCGCCCTGCACGGCACCGTGACCGTCAATGCCGACGGCACCCTGACCTACACACCGGCAGCCAACTACAACGGGCCGGACACCATCACCTATACCGTCTCCGACGGACACGGCGGCGAAAGCACCGCAACCGTGGCCGTGGGCGTTACCCCGGTCAACGACGGCCCCGTGGCCGTGGACGACACTGCCACCACCGCCGAGGACACGCCAGTGACCATCGACGTGCTCTCCAACGACACCGACGTGGAAGGCGACGCGCTCTCCGTGGTCACCGATGCGGGCAAGGCACCCACCGCCCTGCACGGCACCGTGACCGTCAATGCCGACGGCACCCTGACCTACACACCGGCAGCCAACTACAACGGGCCGGACACCATCACCTATACCGTCTCCGACGGACACGGCGGCGAAAGCACCGCAACCGTGGCCGTGGGCGTCACCCCGGTCAACGACGGCCCGTGGCCGTGGACGACACCGCAACCACCGCCGAGGACACGCCGGTGACCATCGACGTGCTCTCCAACGACACTGACGTGGAAGGCGACGCACTCTCCGTGGTCACCGACGCGGGCAAGGCCCCCACGGCCCTGCACGGCACCGTGACCGTCAATGCCGACGGAACCCTGACCTACACACCGGCCGCAAACTACAACGGGCCGGACACCATTACCTATACCGTCTCCGACGGACAGGGCGGCGAAAGCACCGCAACCGTGGCCGTGGGCGTTACCCCGGTCAACGACGGACCCGTGGCCGTGGACGACACTGCCACCACCGCCGAGGACACGCCAGTGACCATCGACGTGCTCTCCAACGACACTGACGTGGAAGGCGACGCACTCTCCGTGGTCACCGACGCGGGCAAGGCCCCCACGGCCCTGCACGGCACCGTGACCGTCAATGCCGACGGAACCCTGACCTACACACCGGCCGCAAACTACAACGGGCCGGACACCATTACCTATACCGTCTCCGACGGACAGGGCGGCGAAAGCACCGCAACCGTGGCCGTGGGCGTTACCCCGGTCAACGACGGACCCGTGGCCGTGGACGACACTGCCACCACCGCCGAGGACACGCCAGTGACCATCGACGTGCTCTCCAACGACACCGACGTGGAAGGCGACACCCTGTCCGTGGTCACCGATGCGGGCAAGGCTCCCACCGCCCTGCACGGCTCCGTGACCGTCAATGCCGACGGAACCCTGACCTATACCCCGGCCGCAAACTACAACGGCCCGGATACCATTACCTACACCGTCTCCGACGGACACGGCGGCGAAAGCACCGCAACCGTGGCCGTGGGCGTCACCCCGGTCAACGACGGCCCCGTGGCCGTGGACGACACCGCAACCACCGCCGAGGACACGCCGGTGACCATCGACGTGCTCTCCAACGACACTGACGTGGAAGGCGACGCACTCTCCGTGGTCACCGACGCGGGCAAGGCACCCACCGCCCTGCACGGCACCGTGACCGTCAATGCCGACGGAACCCTGACCTATACACCGGCAGCCAACTACAACGGGCCGGACACCATCACCTATACCGTCTCCGACGGACAGGGCGGCGAAAGCACCGCAACCGTGGCCGTGGGCGTTACCCCGGTCAACGACGGACCCGTGGCCGTGGACGACACTGCCACCACCGCCGAGGACACGCCAGTGACCATCGACGTGCTCTCCAACGACACCGACGTGGAAGGCGACGCACTCTCCGTGGTCACCGATGCGGGCAAGGCTCCCACCGCCCTGCACGGCTCCGTGACCGTCAATGCCGACGGAACCCTGACCTATACCCCGGCCGCAAACTACAACGGCCCGGATACCATCACCTATACCGTCTCCGACGGGCACGGCGGTGAAAACACCGCAACCGTGGCCGTGGGCGTCACCCCGGTCAACGACGGCCCCGTGGCCGTGGACGACACCGCAACCACCGCCGAGGACACGCCGGTGACCATCGACGTGCTCTCCAACGACACTGACGTGGAAGGCGACGCACTCTCCGTGGTCACCGACGCGGGCAAGGCACCCACCGCCCTGCACGGCACCGTGACCGTCAATGCCGACGGCACCCTGACCTATACCCCGGCCGCAAACTACAACGGGCCGGACACCATCACCTATACCGTTTCCGACGGACACGGCGGCGAAAGCACCGCAACCGTGGCCGTGGGCGTTACCCCGGTCAACGACGGACCCGTGGCCGTGGACGACAGCCTGGTCACCGACGAGGACACGCCGGTAACCATCGACGTGCTCTCCAACGACACCGACGTGGAAGGCGACGCGCTCTCCGTGGTCACCGATGCGGGCAAGGCCCCGACGGCCCTGCACGGCACCGTGACCGTCAATGCCGACGGCACCCTGACCTACACACCGGCAGCCAACTACAACGGGCCGGATACCATCACCTATACCGTTTCCGACGGACACGGCGGCGAAAGCACCGCAACCGTGGCCGTGGGCGTCACCCCGGTCAACGACGGCCCGTGGCCGTGGACGACACCGCAACCACCGCCGAGGACACGCCGGTGACCATCGACGTGCTCTCCAACGACACTGACGTGGAAGGGACGCACTCTCCGTGGTCACCGATGCGGGCAAGGCCCCCACGCCCTGCACGGTACCGTGACCGTCAATGCGGATGGAACCCTGACTTACACACCGGCCGCAAACTACAACGGCCCGGACACCATCACCTATACCGTCTCCGACGGACAGGGCGGCGAAAGCACCGCAACCGTGGCCGTGGGCGTTACCCCGGTCAACGACGGACCCGTGGCCGTGGACGACACTGCCACCACCGCCGAGGACACGCCAGTGACCATCGACGTGCTCTCCAACGACACCGACGTGGAAGGCGACGCGCTCTCCGTGGTCACCGATGCGGGCAAGGCCCCGACGGCCCTGCACGGCACCGTGACCGTCAATGCCGACGGCACCCTGACCTACACACCGGCAGCCAACTACAACGGGCCGGATACCATCACCTATACCGTTTCCGACGGACACGGCGGCGAAAGCACCGCAACCGTGGCCGTGGGCGTTACCCCGGTCAACGACGGACCCGTGGCCGTGGACGACACTGCCACCACCGCCGAGGACACGCCGGTGACTATCGACGTGCTCTCCAACGACACCGACGTGGAAGGCGACACCCTGTCCGTGGTCACCGATGCGGGCAAGGCACCCACCGCCCTGCACGGCACCGTGACCGTCAATGCCGACGGAACCCTGACCTACACACCGGCCGCAAACTACAACGGGCCGGACACCATTACCTATACCGTCTCCGACGGACAGGGCGGCGAAAGCACCGCAACCGTGGCCGTGGGCGTTACCCCGGTCAACGACGGACCCGTGGCCGTGGACGACACTGCCACCACCGCCGAGGACACGCCGGTAACCATCGACGTGCTCTCCAACGACACCGACGTGGAAGGCGACGCGCTCTCCGTGGTCACCGATGCGGGCAAGGCCCCGACGGCCCTGCACGGCACCGTGACCGTCAATGCCGACGGCACCCTGACCTACACACCGGCAGCCAACTACAACGGGCCGGATACCATCACCTATACCGTTTCCGACGGACACGGCGGCGAAAGCACCGCAACCGTGGCCGTGGGCGTTACCCCGGTCAACGACGGACCCGTGGCCGTGGACGACACTGCCACCACCGCCGAGGACACGCCGGTGACTATCGACGTGCTCTCCAACGACACCGACGTGGAAGGCGACACCCTGTCCGTGGTCACCGATGCGGGCAAGGCACCCACCGCCCTGCACGGAACCGTGACCGTCAATGCCGACGGAACCCTGACCTATACACCGGCAGCCAACTACAACGGGCCGGACACCATCACCTATACCGTCTCCGACGGACAGGGCGGCGAAAGCACCGCAACCGTGGCCGTGGGCGTTACCCCGGTCAACGACGGACCCGTGGCCGTGGACGACACTGCCACCACCGCCGAGGACACGCCAGTGACCATCGACGTGCTCTCCAACGACACCGACGTGGAAGGCGACGCGCTCTCCGTGGTCACCGATGCGGGCAAGGCACCCACCGCCCTGCACGGCACCGTGACCGTCAATGCCGACGGCACCCTGACCTACACACCGGCAGCCAACTACAACGGGCCGGACACCATCACCTATACCGTCTCCGACGGACAGGGCGGCGAAAGCACCGCAACCGTGGCCGTGGGCGTTACCCCGGTCAACGACGGCCCGTGGCCGTGGACGACACTGCCACCACCGCCGAGGACACGCCAGTGACCATCGACGTGCTCTCCAACGACACCGACGTGGAAGGCGACGCGCTCTCCGTGGTCACCGATGCGGGCAAGGCCCCACGCCCTGCACGGCACCGTGACCGTCAATGCCGACGGCACCCTGACCTACACACCGGCAGCCAACTACAACGGGCCGGACACCATCACCTATACCGTCTCCGACGGACACGGCGGCGAAAGCACCGCAACCGTGGCCGTGGGCGTTACCCCGGTCAACGACGGACCCGTGGCCGTGGACGACACTGCACCACCGCCGAGGACACGCCAGTGACCATCGACGTGCTCTCCAACGACACCGACGTGGAAGGCGACGCCTCTCCGTGGTCACCGATGCGGGCAAGGCCCCACGCCCTGCACGGCACCGTGACCGTCAATGCCGACGGCACCCTGACCTACACACCGGCGCAACTACAACGGGCCGGACACCATCACCTATACCGTCTCCGACGGACAGGGCGGCGAAAGCACCGCAACCGTGGCCGTGGGCGTTACCCCGGTCAACGACGGACCCGTGGCCGTGGACGACACTGCACCACCGCCGAGGACACGCCAGTGACCATCGACGTGCTCTCCAACGACACTGACGTGGAAGGCGACGCACTCTCCGTGGTCACCGACGCGGGCAAGGCCCCCACGGCCCTGCACGGCACCGTGACCGTCAATGCCGACGGAACCCTGACCTACACACCGGCCGCAAACTACAACGGGCCGGACACCATTACCTATACCGTCTCCGACGGACAGGGCGGCGAAAGCACCGCAACCGTGGCCGTGGGCGTTACCCCGGTCAACGACGGACCCGTGGCCGTGGACGACACTGCCACCACCGCCGAGGACACGCCAGTGACCATCGACGTGCTCTCCAACGACACCGACGTGGAAGGCGACGCGCTCTCCGTGGCACCGATGCGGGCAAGGCCCCACGGCCCTGCACGGCACCGTGACCGTCAATGCCGACGGCACCCTGACCTACACACCGGCAGCCAACTACAACGGGCCGGACACCATCACCTATACCGTCTCCGACGGACAGGGCGGCGAAAGCACCGCAACCGTGGCCGTGGGCGTTACCCCGGTCAACGACGGACCCGTGGCCGTGGACGACACTGCCACCACCGCCGAGGACACGCCAGTGACCATCGACGTGCTCTCCAACGACACCGACGTGGAAGGCGACGCGCTCTCCGTGGCCACCGATGCGGGCAAGGCCCCCACGGCCCTGCACGGCACCGTGACCGTCAATGCCGACGGCACCCTGACCTACACACCGGCAGCCAACTACAACGGGCCGGACACCATCACCTATACCGTCTCCGACGGACACGGCGGCGAAAGCACCGCAACCGTGGCCATGACGGTCAACGAAGTGAACGACGTGGACACCACGCCCGACACCGCAACCGCCTACGAGGATTGGTACAACCCGGTAGGCAACGTGCTCTTCAATGACAGCGAATGGTACCGCCTGGAAGTGACCGGCGCGGGCCATGAGAACGGCGAGCAGGGCATGGTGGTCAAGGGCGATTACGGCACCCTGTATATCGGGGCCAACGGCTGGTACCGCTACGAACTGGACAACTCCCTGGATGCGGTCCAGGCTCTCGGCAGGGACGAAACCGTCACCGAAAACTTCACCTACACGGTTTCCGACGGCCAGGGAGGCACCAGCACCACGCCGCTGACCATCACGGTCCACGGCATGAACGACCTGCCCGTGGCCAACGACGACACGCTCGTGACCAGTGAAGCCCAGTCCGCCGTCATCGACGTGCTGGCAAACGACACGGACGTGGACGGCGACGTGCTGAGCGTGGTCGGGGAACCGTATGCCCCGCACGGCACCGTGGTGGTCAACGACGACGGCACCCTGACCTACACCCCGGACCAAGGTTTCGTCGGCCAGGACACCATCTACTACTACATGACCGACGGCAGTCATTATTACACCCAGGCCGAGGTATCGGTCACCGTGAACCAGAACCTGGCCCCCAT
The DNA here is from genome assembly GCF_008001235.1 of Salidesulfovibrio onnuriiensis. GTDB lineage: Bacteria > Desulfobacterota > Desulfovibrionia > Desulfovibrionales > Desulfovibrionaceae > Pseudodesulfovibrio > Pseudodesulfovibrio onnuriiensis. The sequence goes on from NZ_CP040751.1 coordinate 9,054, forward strand.
TGCCGGGGACGACCAGTTCAGCACCGCCGAGGACACGAGCCTGAGCATCACCGCGGCCCAGCTGCTGGCCAACGACAGCGATCCCGAAGGCACCGGCCTGACGATCACGGAAGTGCACAACGGGGCCCACGGCACCGTGGAACTGGTGAACGGCGAAATCACCTTCACCCCGGACGCCGACTACAACGGCGACGCCACCTTCACCTACACGGTGGCCGACGCCAGCGGCAAGGAAACCACCGCCACGGCAACCGTCACGGTCACCGCGACCAACGACGCGCCCGTCGCCGTGGACGACGAATTCGGCGCAACCACGGTCATCGAACCGGTCACCATCTCCGTGGACGTGGCCCTGCATGAAAGCCATCCCAACATTGAAGCGAACTGGGCAAGCAAGGGCGTAATCGTCAAGGCATTTGCCGGCAACGGCCTCGACCAGAGCACCTGGCTGGGCGAAGGGGAAGGCCCCAAGCCCAAGCTGGACCACGGCAACATCGACTGGGACGGCGACCACCACAACGATTACACCGGCCTGGCGGTCAAGTCCGTGCACAACCTGAACAACGAACAGATCGACCTGCTGGACGGCAGCGAAGGCACCGGCACGGAACTGCTGGCGGTATCCTTTGACGGCAAGACCGTGCAGAGCGTGACCCTGACCCTGGGCGCACTGTTCGACGCGGACGACGGCGCCATCTGGAACGGCGATCTCACCGAGATGGCCCGCGTGGCCGCCTTTGACGCGGACGGCAACCTGCTCGGCTACGTGGATGTGGACGGCGACCTCGACGGCCTCGTGAACGTGACGCTGGACGTCGCCGAACTGGGCTACCCGGCTCCCATCGCCGAAGTGGCGGTCATGCCGCTCCAGAACGGCGCGGGCGACGACCCGGCCAACTCCGACTTCGTGCTCAAGGCGGTCACCGCCACCACCACGGGCGGCGTGGAAGGCGTGTTCTACGAGGACCAGACCATCGAACTGGACGCCACCCAGCTCATCACCGCCGCCAACGCCGCGGGCGAGGCGGACAGCGACGTGGACGGCGACCTGCTCACCGTCACCGACGTGTTCAACCCGACCCACGGCAGCGTGACCCTGACCGACGAGGGCAAGGTGGTCTTCGAGCCCGATGACGACTTCTCGGGCCAGGCAACCTTCCAGTACACGGTCTCGGACGGACACGGCGGCACCGACACGGCCACCGTGACCCTGAACATCACGCCCAACGACAACGAGGCCCCGAGCATCGACCTCGACGCCACGGGCAGCAACTTCGACATCAATGCCGAGGCTTCGGATTCCTGGGGCTACAACCTGCTGGGCATGTACGTGCTCGACGATGCGGGCAACCCCGTGGTCACCGAAGTGCTCTACGACTACAGCAACGTGGACGGCCCGCGCGACCTGAACCCCGGCGATCTGCTCACGCACCTGGAAGAGGGCCAGACCCCGCACTTCTTCGTGCTCAACAGCGAAGAGGTCCGCACCGGCCCGGCCTTCCGCGAGGACGTGGAAATCACCTTCACCAAGGATGATGACGGCCAGTGGTGGGGCACCGGCGTCAACGAGAACGGCGAGGCCCAGACCTTCAAGGCCTTCTTCGACGACGCCTCGCTGAACCGCTTCGGCGAACAGTTCCGCATCGACGCCACGGACGCCTCGGACGGCACCCAGCACTGGAGCTTCGAGGAATTCATCCGCAATGCCCAGGACAACACCACCCACGCCATAGACTGGGACGACGTGCGCTTCACCGTGACCCCGGTGGACGACGACGCCAGCGGCTACAACGCCACATTCTCCGAGGGCGGCGACCCGGTCTCCATCGCGGGCAACCTGTCCATCGGCGACGCGGATTCCGGCTCCCTGTCCAAGGCGGTCATCACCCTGACCAACGCCCATGACGGCGACACGCTCCACACCGACGGCCTGCCCGGCGACCTGCTTGTGGAAGTGGATTCCTCCACGCCCGGCAGGATCACCGTGACCCTGACCGGCGATGCCTCCCCGGCGGAATACGCCGAAGCCATCAAGTCCATCACCTTCGGCACCACCTCCGGCGATGAGACCCCGAGGGAAATCACCGTGCAGGTGACCGACGCCGAGGGCAACAAGTCCCTGGCAAGCAACACGGCCACCGCCACCATCAACGTGGAGGCGGGCGACGCCGACATGGTCAACCTGGACGTCACCGGCCAGCAGGTGCACTTCGTTTCCCAGAACGCGGGCTACAACAACATGCTCGGCATCTACCGCCTGGACGCCCACGGCGACCCCGTGGACCCGGAAATCATCCTGCCCAGCAGCCACTCCCCCGAACTGGTCGCCTCGGTGCTGGCCACCTTCGGCGGGGACGAGGACATACGCTTCTTCCTGATCCCGGACGGCGGCGACATGAACATCGACTTCAGCCAGGAACTCCACTTCATCCCCCACGGGGACACCTGGGAACTCTCGGTGGGCGCGCTGAACAACAGCCACTATGTGGACGTGAAGTTCGACGACCCGGGCCTCAACCCGACCACCGAGGAACCCGGCTTCCAGTTCCCGCAGGGCGAGGACGCGGGCATCACCGTGCATGTGGACGAATCCGTGCTGGTCAAGGTGGACGACCAGTTCTCCGGCGGGGATGACGACGACTACAACGACCTGATCATCGACGTGCGCGGCTCGGAACACGGCCTGTTCCACGGCGGCGACGGCAACGACACGGCATACGGAAACGAGGGCAACGACACCCTGCACGGCCATGACGGCAACGACCTGCTCGTGGGCGGCGACGGAAACGACCTGCTCGTGGGCGGGCACGGCGACGACCAGCTCTTCGGCGGACACGGGGACGACGTCATCGTCACCGGCCAGGGACACGACCTGGTGCACACCGGCGAGGGCAGCGACGTGATCCACATCGACCCCTCGGTGCTGGACGACGGCAACAGCGTCACCGTCGAGGACTACACCCTGGGCACCGATTCCCTCGAACTGGGCGACGGCCTGAAGATCAACGACGTGATCTACGACGATGACAACAGCGTCACCAGGCTGCTCATCAGCGACGAGCACGGCGGACACGACGTGGTGGTGGATCTCCTGGGCGTCACCAGGACCGACCTGAGCCACTTCGAATCCCATGTGGACCCGTCCGGCGGCCAGGTGGACGACCTCATCCAGTACCTGATTGACTCGGGCAGCGAGCACAAGTAGGAAACAGGGAAGTAATGCACAGCTGAAACATTCGCCCGGCCCCTAGAGGGCCGGGCGTTTTCACATGTGTTTTCCCCAGAGAAAATCGTAAACTTTATACTTGTGCAATAACATCGGAATTGTTACTTGTTTTCTGATTGGGATTTTGCACATCTTCACCTGTAACAACACCGACGTCTTTTTATGAAACGCCTGCTGATAGTCTTCTGTCTCATATTTCTTCTCGCCCCGTCCGCATACGCCGGGGCGGACGGCACCACGTCCCTCAAGGAAAGCGTGGTCATGGCCGTCAAGCAACACCCGCAAATCAAGGCCCTGCTGCACAACAGGGAGGCCATGTCCAGAAACCTGGCCGCATCCCTGGGACGCTTTTTCCCGTCCCTGGACCTGACCTCGAAATACGGTTTTCAGGAATACAGCAGCACCACGACGCGCAACGACGGCTCCGACGAGAGGCAGCGCACCGCCACCGACACCACCGTGGCCATGACCCTGAACGTGTTTGACGGCATGGACCGCATATACACCTACCAGGGTTCGGAGGCGCGCCTGGAATCCGCGGAATACCGCCTTCGGGACAATGTGGAAACCGTTGGGCTCGATGCAATCCGGTCTCATCACGATGTCGTGCGCGAGCGGTTACTGGTTACACTGGCCCAGGACAATGTGGAAAAGCACAACGAGCTCCTCGACTCCATCACCGAACGCGTCATGGCCGGAGCCACCAGCCGGGCCGACGAAACCCAGGCCAAGAGCCGCCTTGCCCGGGCCTTCACCACCCTGATCACCTATCAGGGCAACCTGCGTGCGGCCGAGGCCAGCTACACACGCGTCACGGGCAAGACCCCCGGCGCGCTCGCCTCCCCGGAATACCACCCCGAGCTGGTTGCCGACATGGATTCCATCATGAAGCGGACCATGGACAACAACCCCAAGCTCAAGGCTGGAGAGGCCGACCTGCACGCCAAGGAAAAGGACGAAAAGGTCACCCGCTCCGATTATTTCCCCAACGTGGATGTGGTGGTCAGCTCGCGCAACACCGACAACCTGGATGGATCCGACTCCTATCTGCGGGACAACCGGGCCATGCTGGAAATGTCCTGGAACCTGTTCAGCGGCGGCACCGACTACAACGAGACCCAGGCCGCCAAGGCCCGGACCAAGGAGGCCGCATCCACGCTCCAGGACACCACCGACGACCTCATCCGCCAGGTGGTCACGGCCTGGACCGAGTACGAGACCGCGGTCAGCCAGGTGGAGAACTACGAACGCGCCGTGGGCTACAGCGTGGAGACACGCGACATGTACCTGATCCAGTTCAACGTGGGCCAGCGCTCCCTGCTGGACGTGCTCGACTCCATCAACGAGGTGTTCAGCAACAGCGTCCTCCTGGAAACCGCCAAGTCAAACCGCAGCTACAGCCTCTACAAGCTGATGACCCTGCGCGGCGACCTGATCCGCACCCTGGAGGTGGCGGACAAGACCTACGATCCGGAAAGCAAGTAGGCGTTCATCAACAAGGACTTCCCCAGGGGTGCGGTAAAAACCGCACCCCTTTTTTGCGCTCGGTGAACCAAGAGCCGCCCCGCACAACCGCAAAGGGCGCAGCTCCTTGTGGCCCAGCTTCAACACGCCCTCCGCCGTGAATGCTCCAGCCGGAACAGCCTTCCTTCTACCAGGGGCTGCAGGGGAATTCCCATACACGCGGAAGATACGAAAAAGCCCCCCGCGCCGCATGACGCAGGGGGCTTGCAACCAGATGGAAACGACCGGATCAGGAACTCTGGTCCAGGAGGCGCTCCCCGGCGGGGGAGGTAATGGCCTCGGACAGGGCCTGGAGCACTGCCGGATCGTACTTGTCGCCCATGTCGGTGAGAATGCGCAGCACCTCCTCGGGCTTCATGGCCCCGCGGTGGGCCCGGGGGCGGATCATGGCGCAGAAGGCGTTGAGCACGGACAGGATGCGCGCGGGCAGGATGATGTCCTCGCCCTTGAGCCGCTTGGGATAGCCCGAGCCGTCCATGCGCTCGTTCATCTGATAAATGGCCCGCAGCACGCCCTCGTCGATGTCGATATCCTTGAGGATGCGGTAGGCGTATTCCACGTGGGTTTCCATGACCTCCTTCTCGTCGTCGGTGAGCCGTTCGGGCTTGGTCAGGATCTCCTTGGGCACGAACATCTTGCCGATCTGGGAGAGGTTGGCCGCGGTCTCGATCTCGGCCACGTCGATCTCGTCCAGGTTCAGGACCCGGCCCACTTCCACGGCCAGCCCGGCCATGAGCTTGGTGTGCCCGCCGAGATAGGGGTCGGCCGCCTCGATGGTGCTGCCGAGCGCCTCCATGGCCCTGCGGATGAGCCGCTTGTTGCGCTCCTGTGCGGCCACGAAGTCGGTGATGTCGCGGAAGACCTCCACCACGCCCAGGCAGTTGCCGTGGTTGTCGTAATAGGGCGACTTGGAGATCTGGAACTGGTGACGGCGGGACTGCAGGTAGATGGTCTCGTTGATGATGACCTTGCCCTTTTCCTCCAGCACGGCAGCATCCGCGGCGGTCAGGCGCTTGGCCGTGTCGAATCCGAACACGGCCTCGGTATCCATGCCCAGTATCTCGTGCTCGGCGCGGCCCACGGCCTGGGCGAATGCGTCGTTCACGTAGATGTACCTGCCGTCCAGGTCCTTGAGGGTGATGAATTCCTGAATGTTGGCGTTGATGGAATCGATGAACCGCTTCTGCTCATCGATCTGCGCGGCCAGGGCCCGGAACTGCTCGGCGCTGCGCTGGTTGTACACCCCGGTCTGGACCCACCAGGCCAGGCCCGCCGCAAGCAGGATGGCCAGGATGGCCAGACCGGCCATGATGTAGGACGTGCGCGAATAGGCCTGGATGGAGGCGGTGCCCGCCGTGAAGTCCATTTCCTGGACCACCCACCACTGCGGGCCCTCGATGCGCATGCCCATGGAAAAGACCTTCTCGTCCTCGTTGGAAAGGCTGGTGCGCTCGGCAAAGGGCATGTTGCCCTTGTCGTCCAGCTCGAACTGGGCCGTGACCTTGGAGAACCCTTCCGGGGTCCAGGGGGTCACTTCCAGGAATCCGCTCGCGGTCCGCTGCATGAGCCGGGTATGCTCGCCCTTGGCCGAAAGGGCCGAATTGGAAAGCAGCTCGGTGATCTTGCCGGTCACCTGGCGGGTCATCATGAGCACGCCCACGGGATGGGCATGCTCCTCGTCCTCGGGCGGATAGATGGGCACGTAAATGTCCATCTCCAGGCCCTGGGGCGTCTTGCGCAGGGGCGAAACCAGGGGGACGCCCTCCTTGTAGGTGCTTTGGACCAGGGCGATCTCGGCCTCGGACATGGGCGGCAGGTAGCCGTCCGTGGCGATATAGGCCACGCCGTTCCAGTTGAGCACCCGGGCATAGAGAAAACCGGAATAGGTGCAGAACTCGCGCAGGATGTTCTGCATCATGGGCAGTTGGGCGGCCAGATCGGCCCCCTCCCCTTCCACATCGCCCCCGGCGCCGAAAATGGCGGCCAGATCGCCGGAAATGCCGTCCACCTCGGCGGCGTAAAGCCGGAAGAGGTCGGACTTGATGAGCCTGTCGCCCCGGTGGGCGAGGTCCGAGAGCCAGGCCTCGAACACGTCGGCGCGGCCCTGGGCCACCAATCCGAGGCGATGCTCCACGTTGCTGACCAGCTCGGCGCGCTTGTCGCCGACGGTCCGGTGGGCAAAGAACAGGCTGCCCATGGTGATGATCAGGGCGAAGACCACCACGATGCCGACCTTGAGGCCGTGGCCCGCCTTGCCGATCCCCCTGGGAATCTCCTCTCTGGGTTGTACTTTCCGTTCCATGGTCTACTCCATCTGGTTGTTTTTTTCGGGTTCCCTTGCGGTAAGGGTCCCGTTGTCGCTGTTGTTCCTATCCTGGACGCGGGCCGTGGGAGCGGCCTGCGTCTTCTTCTTTTTCATGGGAGGCACGTGCATCCAGCGGAAACGCTCGTTGACCGAGTACTGGGGCACATAGTGGGTGTAGCGCTTGTGGGACAGCACCATGACCGTCTGGTTGTCCAGGATGTAGATGTCGTCGGGCAGGTACACGGCCAGCACGGCGTGGCCGATGTTGCGGATCATGTCCCGGACCGCCACGATGCGCATCTGGCCCGGGGAAAAGCCCAGCTCCTTGAGCGCATAGTACTTGGCGATGGCGTAATCCTCGCAGTCGCCCGACTTCTTGAGAAATTCCACGGGGGTGGCCCAGTAGTCGCGCTGGCCGTAGTTGGACATGTCCAGGCGGTACGGCCACTGGTTGAAATAGCGGTTCACGGCCTTGAGCCTTTCCAGGGGGGGCTTGCCCGCCACCGACTTCTTAAGCTTGAGCCAGCCCGCCTTGGAGGGCAGCCTGTCCATGGAGCTGTCCTTGAAATAGCCCCGCCACAGGGCCATGCGGCGCAGCACCCCCATCCACTTGGGCAGCTTCTTTATCTTGCCCTTGAACTCCAGGGTGTTGAACAGCCTGGGGGGCTGGGCCTTGTCCGCCGCCCGGACCCCGGACGCGCTCCATACCGCCAGACACGCGGCCACAAGGACCGCGTACAGCAGGCCCCGTGCGGCCCGTGGTATGAAGCTGGGGGCGGCCATGTCGTCCCTAGCGCTCTCGCAGCGCGTTCTGCTTGGCCTTGAGAATGGGCTTGAGCAGATAGTCGAGCACCGACTTCTTGCCCGTGAGCACATCCACCTGGGCGGTCATGCCCGGAATGATGGGCAGCTTCTCGCCGTGGTAGCTGAGGGCGTTCTCCTTGGTGCGCACCTTGATGATGTAGAAGTTGTTGCCCTTCTCGTCGGTGATGGTATCGGCGCTGATGTGCTCCACCGTACCTTCCAGCCCGCCGTAGATGGAAAAGTCATAGGCGGTGATCTTGACCTGGACCTTCTGGTTGGGGCGCACGAAGGCGATGTCCGAAGGCTTGATCTCGGCCTCCACCAGCAGGGTGCTGTCCAGGGGCACGATCTCCATGATGGACTGGCCCGGCTGCACCACGCCGCCCAGGGTGTTGATGAGGATGTGCTTGACTATGCCCCGAACAGGGGAACGCACGTCCGTACGAGTGACCCGGTCGCTGCCCGCGCTCAGGGTCTCCTTGATGGAGGTCAGCTCCAGCCTGCGCTCGTTGAGTTCCTTGAGCGCCTCGCTGCGGAATTCCACCTGTTTCTGGGCGATGCGGCTCTTCTCCTCTTCCGCCGCGGCCTTGACGCGCGGGATGCCCAGGGTCAGGGCCTCCACGTCGCCGCGCAGCTCCAGCACCTTCTGCTCCAGGGACAGGAAGTCCAGCTCGGAATGGATCTGCTTCTCCACCAGGGGCTTGGTGATATCGCGCTGGCGCTCGGCCACCTTGAGGCTCTTGAGCAGCTGCTTGCGCCGCCCTTCCATTTCCTCCACTTCCTGCTTCTTCTGCTCGTACTCGCTCTGCAGCAGGCTCAGCTCGATCTTGAGCTGCTCCTTGCGGGCCCGGTAGATGCGCATCTGGTCTTCCACAATCTGCGGGGCCTCGCCCATGAGGTCGTCGGCATAGACCGGGATGGTCCCGTCCACCTCGGCCTGCAGCCGGGAAATGGACGCCCGGAGCTCCCGGGACTTGGCCTTGGCGTCGCGGTAGAAACTGGCCGCCTGCTCGTTGCGCAGGCGGCAGATCAGGTCGTCCTTTTCCACCCGCTGACCCTCGAACACGAATATCTCGCTGAGGATGCCGCCCTCCAGGTTCTGGATCTCCTGGACGCGCTGGGAGGGAATGACCCTGCCGAACCCGCGGGTGACCTCCTCCAACTCGGCCAGCTTGGCCCAGATCAGGAAGCCCACGAACATGAGCAGCACGGACGTGGACATGATGTAGGCCACCTTGCGGCCGGTGCCGTAGAGGGCCTGGTCCACCTCGGACATGTACAGCAGCGCTTCCCTGTCGATTTTTTCTCTTTTATTCTTCATGCCCACCTCACATGGAAACCTTGATCTTGCCGGACTTGAGCCCTTCGAGCACCGCCTTCTTGGGTCCGTCCACCACGATGCGGCCCTTGTCCATGATCACCAGCCGATCCACCAGGTCGAGCATGGAATGGCGGTGGGTGATGAAGATGACCGTCTTGTCCTTGATGGCCTGCTCCAGCTTCTGCAGGAAGCGATACTCGGACTGGTTGTCCATGTTGCTGGTGGGCTCGTCCATGATCAGCACTTCCGGGTCGGTCAGAAGCGCCCGGGCAATGGACACGGCCTGGCGCTGGCCCCCGGAAAGGGAGGAGCCGCGCTCGCCCACCTTCATGCCGTACCCGGCCGGGTGGTCCTTGACGAACTCGTCCACCCCCGCGACCTCGGCCGCGTTCTTGATGGTCAGGTCGTCGGCCTCGGGCAGGCCAAAGGCGATGTTGTCCTTGAGGGTGCCGTAGAAAAGCAGCGGGTCCTGGGAAACATACCCCACCTTGCGGCGCAGGTTGGCCACGTCGAGCTGGCGCAGGTCGATGTTGCCCAGCTTCACCGCGCCCTTGACCGGCTGGTACAGGCCCACGCAAAGCTTGCCCAGGGTGGACTTGCCCGCGCCCGTGCGGCCCACGATGCCCACCTTTTCCCCGGGCCGGACCACCAGGTTGATGTCGCTGAGCACGGCCTTGTCCGTTCCCGGGTAGCTGAAGGAGACATCCTCCAGGGTCAGGGAGCTTTCGATGTCGCCGTAGTGGAAGGTGTCCTTGTCCTCGGGGCGCTCGCTGGGCATTTCCATGAGCATGTTCAAGGCGTTGAGCGCCATGCGCGACTGCTGGAACCGGGAGAGCAGCCCGGCCACGGCGCTGAGCGGGGCCATGGCCCTGCCCGCCAGGATGTTGCAGGCGATGAGCCCGCCCACGGAAAGCTCGCCCTCGGAAATGAGATAGACCCCGATAATGACGATGGCCACGCTGACCATCTGGGTCACGTAGACCGAGAAGGTCACCGAGATGTTGGCCAGCACCTTGGCCCGGCTGCTGGACATGGCCGACATGCCCACCACGTTTTCCCACCGGGCCTGCATGCGGCCTTCGGCCATGCTGGTCTTGATGGTTTCCAGGCCCTGCACGATCTCGAAGAGCAGCGCATGCTTCTGGGTGCTCTCCTTGTAGTGGGTCTCCACCACGTGCTGGAACGGCATCTGGAGAAAAAAGCCCACCAGGATGACCACGGGCACGGCGACAAGCACCGGCAAAACCATGAGCCCACCCACGTAGTAGATGACCCAGATGAACAGGAACAGGAACGGCAGGTCGATGAGGGCCACCAGGGAGCCGGAACTGAAGAATTCGCGCAGGGACTCGAACTCGCGCACGTTGTTGGCCACGGCCCCCGCCGACTCGGGCATGTGGTCCAGCCGCGCGGACATGAGGTGCTGCATGATGCGGCTGCCGATGAGCACGTCCGCGTTGCGCCCTGCCACGTCCACGAAGTAGCTGCGCAGGTTCTTGAGCAGAAAGTCGAACAGGTAGGCGATCGCTATGCCGATGGCCAGGGCCCAGAGCGTGTCAAAGGCGCTGTTGGGGATGACCCGGTCGTAGACGTTCATGACGAAGAGCGGCGAGGCGATGATGATCAGGTTGGTCATGACGCTGGCCGCGATGACGTGCCGGTACACGGGCCAGAAGCGCAAAAGCACGTCCCAGAACCAGCGTTTGGTGCGCACCAGCTTGAGGTCCTTGACCCGCTTGTCCAGCTGGGTCTGGCGGCGGCAGAAGATGGCGTAGCCCGTGTATTCCTCCTCCAGCTTGACCAGGGGGATGTCCACCTCGTTCATGCCGTGGCCGGGCAGCAGGACCCGGGCGTTGATGCCGTCGAAATCCAGCAGCACGCAGGCGTTGCCGCCGCGCAGCAGCAGGATGCAGGGCATGACCAGCTTGGTGATGCTGGTCACCTCGGGCCGGTGCACGGTCTTGGCCGCAATGCCGATCTGCTCGGCGGCGCGCACGATGGCGGCGGCGGTGATGACCTTTTCCTGCTGGGGAATGCCCGCCTTGAGGGTGGCCGAGGAAACCGGCCTGCCCAGCAGGCGGCTGATGATGGAAAGGCAGATGACCAGCGGCGGCTGGAAATCGATATCCTTGGGCGAGAGCCGCTCGTCGTTCTGCGCCTCTGCCTTGGCGCTCGGCCTCGGCTGCGGCTGGGGGGCCTGCCCGGTCGCCTCGGTCCGGGATTCCTCCGGGCCGGGGGCTGCGCCTGCTGTCTTGCTGTCTGGGGACATGTGCACACCTGGGTATGTATTGAGGGAAAATTCCCTGATCACCGGCGGTTGTTTCCGTTCCACTATAATATGGCTGCAATTTTTCGGGTACCGAAAGTTTTGTCAACCCCGGGATAATTCGGTGATTTCAAGGCGCTGTGCGTTTTTTGCAGCGCCCATGCCGTCTGCCTGCCAGCCCCAAAGATACCATTTCCGGCCGGGATGGGGAACTGGGGGCTTGGCGGCCCTCAAAAATGCAAGCCCCCCGGACGATGAGGGCGTCCGGGGGGCGATCCGCAGAGGTGGTGTGAGGCCCCTGCGGATAGGAGGTGAGGGTGTGCAAGTCTCACTCTCGGGGTGTCTATGTTATGGCCATGGGAGGTAGCCTTAACAAACTTTGTTGTCGGTGCGGGCGGTTACTCCTTGCCCGCTTCGTCGAAGCGCTTCACGTCCTGGTCGCCGGAGTATTCTGCGCCGGCCTCGGAGTCGTAGCAGGTCAGGCCGCAGCGCAGACAACGGCTGCCTTCCTTGCGGGCGGCGGCGTATTCCACGAAGCTCTTGACCTCTTCCTTGAAGGTGTGGCGGCGCTCATCGATGGAGATCTCGGGCACCTTGATGCGCGGGATCGTGTAGGTGATTTCCATGTTCTTGAGGATGGACTCCGGAATGACGCGCAGCTGCGGGTTCCTGGGTTCCGGGATCTCGCCCTCGGTGACGAAGTGATGGATGGCGCGGGCGGCGCGACGTCCGTCGGCAACGGCCTGGATCAGGATGTTGCGGCCGGAGTTGGCCTCGCCGGCAACGAAGACGTTGGGCCTGCTGGTCCGCAGGGTGGTCTTGCCGCCCTTGATGCCCCCGGTCTTCTTGTCCAGGTCGAAGAGCGGCTTGCCCTCGGCGTCATTGAGGGCCTCGGTATCCACCAGGCGGTCCGTGGCCACCACGACCATGTCGGCCGCCAGGATGGCCTCGGTGCCTTCCACCGGGTTGGGGCCGCCCGTGGCCTTCTTGGGATCGTCGTATTCCAGCTCATGGAACTGGACGCCGGTGACGACGCCGTCCTCGGCCATGATGCGCACCGGCGCGGTCATGAACCTGAGATCCGTGCCCAGCTCGGCGGCGCGCTTCACTTCGTTCTTGTTGGCGGACATCTTGCGCTGGATGCAGCCGATGAGCGCGGTCACTTCCGCGCCCAGGCGTCCGGCGCTGCGGGCCACGTCCATGGCCGTGTTGGAATCGCCCACAACCACGACCTTCCTGCCGGTGAGGTCCCGGATGGACTCGTTCACGTCGGCCAGGAAGGAGATGGAATCCATGACGCCCCGGGCATTGTCGTTCTCGATGCCCAGGCCAGGGACCTTCCAGGCGCCGGTGGCCATGAGCACGGCCTCGAAGCCGTCCCGTTCCAGGGTTTCCAGGGTGATGTCGCGGCCGAATTCCTTGCCGAACGCCACGTCCACGCCCAGGTCCAGGATGGACTGGACTTCCCAGTCCACGACCTTGGAGGGCAGGCGGTACTCGGGGATGACGCCCTTCATCATACCGCCCAGCTTGTCGCGCTTTTCGAAAATGGTGGGCTCGTGCCCGATGCGGCGCAGGAAGTATGCGGCGCTCAGCCCGGCAGGGCCGCCGCCGATGATGGCAACCTTGTGGCCGGAGCGCGGGTTGCAGTCCAGGCGCACGCGGGAGCCGGAGTTCATTTCCCAGTCGGCCACAAAGCGGTGCAGGGTGTGGATGGCCACGCCCTCGTCCGCGATGTTGCGGCGGCAGATGGTTTCGCAGGGGGCCGGGCACACGCGGCCGACGGCCAGGGGCAGCGGGTTGCGTTCCTTCATGGTCAGGAGCGCGCCGCGCATGTCGCCCTGCTTCATCTGCTGGATGTAGGTGCGGACGTCGATCTGGGCCGGGCACTTCTGCATGCACGGGGCCAGGCAGTCGTCCACCTTGTTCAGGTGCAGCAGGTCCATGGTCAGGCCCGAGATGCGGATTGCTCCGGTGGGGCAGACCTCGGCGCACTTGCCGCAGGAGCGGCAGGCGTTCATGTCCACCACGGGCAGGCCGTGTTCGTTGAGACGGATGGCATCAAAACCGCAGACCTTGACGCAGGAACCCAGGCCGATGCAGCCCAGGCCGCAGGACTTGGCTCCGCCGTAAAGCAGCGCCTCGGCGCGGCAGTCCTCCACCCCTTCATAGTCGAAAAGCAGGTTGGCGCGGAAGCCGCCGGTGCAGATGTTGTGGGCCACCTTGGGTTCCTTGAAGGAAACCTCGACGCCCATGACCTTGGCGATGTTCGCGGCGATCTCGGGTCCGCCCGCAACGCAGATTTCCGGGGCGGCCTCGCCCTTGACGATGGCTGCGGCGGCCGCCGAGCAGCCAGGATAGCCGCACCCGCCGCAGTTGGCGCCGGGGAAGCAGTTTTCCACCTGCGCGATGCGCGGGTCTTCCTTGACGTGCAGCACCTTGGAGGCGGCGGCAAGGACGGCGGCGGCGGTTAGGCCGAGAAGAAAGAGGACCAATATGGATGAAATAAGCATGTATCGTGTCTCCGTGGTTTCGCTGTTACGCGGCCATGCCCTTGAATGCGAAGAATATCAGGGACATGATGCCTGCGGTGACCAGGGCGATGGGAACGCCTCGGAAGACCGCCGGGACCGGAGCAATATCCAGCCGCTCACGGATGGCCGAAATGATGACCAGGGCGATGAGAAAACCGATGCCCGAGGCCAGGCCGTACATCAGGGACTTCATGAAGGAATAGCCGTTGCGCTGGACCATGATGGCCACGCCCATCACCGCACAGTTGGTGGTGATCAGCGGCAGGAACAGGCCCAGGGACTTGTACAGAGGCGGCACCATCTTCTTGAGGAACATCTCAACGAACTGCACCAGGGATGCGATGACCAGGATGAAGGCAATGGTCTGCAGGTACTCGATGCCGTGCGGGATGAGCACGTACTGGTGCAGGGGCCAGGTGATGGCCGTGGCCATGAGGATGACGAAGATGACCGCGCCGCCCATGCCCAGGGCCACGTCCGTGGACTTGGAGGTGCCCATGAACGGGCAGGCCCCCAGGTACTGGACCAGGACGATGTTGTTTATGAAGATGGCGGAGATGAAAAGAAGGAAGTATTCCATATCGTTGTCCCCTTATTTACCTGCGTTGCACGCGCCGCAGGACGCGCAGGAGGAGTTCTGGGAAATGGGTGCGCTCTCGCCCTTCTTCCGGCTCTGGTAGCGGTTGAAGGCGTTCATGCCCGCCAGGATGAAGCCCAGGCCCAGGAACGCGCCCGGAGCCATGACCATGACCGAGGCCGGTTCAAAGGAGGGCCACATGACCTGGATGCCGAACACGGTGCCGTTGCCCAGCACCTCGCGGATGGCGCCCAGGAAGGTCAGGGACGCGGCAAACCCGATGCCCATGCCCAGTGCGTCGGCAATGGATGGCAGGACCTCGTTCTTGGAGGCGAAGGCCTCGGCGCGGCCCAGGATCAGGCAGTTGACCACGATGAGCGGCACGAAGATGCCCAGCTTCTGGTACAGCGGGTAGGCGTAGGCCTGCATCAACAGTTCCACCGAAACCACCAGGGAGGCGGTGATGACGATGAAGCAGGCGATGCGCACCTTGGCCGGGATGATCTTGCGCAGCAGGGAGATAATCAGGTTGGACATGGTCAGAACGAAGATGACCGCTGCGCCCATGCCCAGACCGTTCTCCGCGGTGGAGGTGACGGCCAGGGTCGGGCAGAGACCGAGAAGCACCCGGAACGGGGGAAGTTCGGCCCACAGGCCCTTGACGAATTCCTTGATAAGACGGTTCATGTCGTTCCCTCCTAGGATGCCTGCCAGGTCTTGGCGATCTGGGGCTTCAGGTCTTGGTAGATCTCAATGGCCTTGCGCACGGCGTCCACGGTGCCCACCGAGGAGAAGGTGGCTCCGGCAATGCCGTCGATGTCCCCGCCCTTGGAGGAAATCTGCATGCTGTCCAGGTCGTGGCCCTGGAACTTGGAGGTGAAGGACGGCTCCATGATGCGGGTTCCGAGCCCCGGGGTTTCGGTCTGGGTGGTGATGCCGATGCCCAGGATCTCGTCCTTTTCCACGTCAAAGCCGACCATGACGCCGATGTCGCCGGAATAGCCAGGTGCAAAGACTTCGAAGGCCACGCCCACGAGCTTGCCGTCCTTCATGGCCGGGAACACGTTCACCTCGCCCATCTTGACGCGCTCGGCGATGGGATCGTTGTCGCGGTCCTTGAGAACCGAAAGGAGGGCCGGGCCCTGCACGTAGGTCAGGACCTGCTGTTCGATCTGGCCCCTGGTGGCCTGCTTCAGGTTCACCAGCAGCGCGCCGGAGCCCGCACAGATGAGGGACAGGACCAGGAGCATATGAAGTATTTCACGCATGACTTACCTGCCTCCGAAGGGTTTGGGGCGCACCCTGTCCAGCAGCGGGCTGAGCAGGCTGGCCACCATGATGGCGAAGGGAACGCCGTCGGGGTACACGCCGTAGACGCGAACGACCATGACCATGGATCCGGCCACGAGCCCGAACAGAATCTGGGGCAGCTTGCCCACCGGGCTGGAGGAGGTGTCCGTGGCCAGGAAGAACGCACCGAAGATCGTGCTTCCGGTCAGCAGGTGAAAGAGCGGCTCGGCATGGACCGTCGGGTCGATCAGCCAGAAGATGGAGGCTGCGCCCGCCACGCCCGCCAGGAAGAACACCGGGATGTACCAGCGGATCCACTTGGAGGCCAGCAGGAAGACGCCGCCGGCCAGCAGGCCGGCAACCTGGGAGGCTCCCAGACCGCCGAGCTGGCGGCCGAGGAACAGGTCCTTGTAGTCGAACTGGGCCAGGCTTCCGAGGCCGAAATGCTTAAGCTGGTACAGGGGCTCGTTGAGGGTGAAACCGGCCAGGCTCATGTCGATGTCCATGGCCGCGGGCCAGGAAACCCGGCACAGGGCCCAGGCAACCAGCGGCGCACAGATGGGGTTGCTGCCGAAGCCGCCGAACACGGTGCGGCCGAGCACGATGGTCATGGCCGCGCCCGCGATGACCAGCCACCAGGGAGCGGTGGCGGGCAGCAGGAAGGCGAACAGGATGCCCGCATACAGGGCCGAGAAGTTGTCCACGTCCACTTCGCGTTCCTGGAGCCGAAGGCACAGGACCTCGGTGAGCACGGCCACGGCTCCGGCCAGGCCGATGACGGCCGCGGAGGCCAGCCCGAACATGGACACGGACATGAGGGCCGCCGGGACCAGGGCCAGCGTGTGGGCCTGCATCATCTTGTGCACGGTCCGGCCGCTGCGCCAGTGGGGCGCGGGCGAAACCGTCAGCCGCACGGCGATGTCGGACATTGCTTTTATAATAGGAGGAGTCATAACTACCCTTTTCTCTTGGAATCTTTTGATTGCGGCCTATGCCTTGGACGTTTCGCTCTGGCGGGAAGCCTTGAGCTGGGCCTTGGCAAACCGGATGTACTGGAGCAGCGGCCTCCTCGCGGTGCAGGAAAAGGCGCACAGACCACATTCAAAACAGCTGTTCAGGCCGTATTTCTCGGCCATTTCAAACCGTTCGTACTCGGCATAGCGGCTGATCAGGTTGGGCATGATCCGGCCCGGGCAGTTGAGCACGCATTCGCCGCAGTTGATGCAGGTGGCGTCCTGCACCGGGGGGAATGCGTCGCTGCCGATGGCGAACAGGCCGTAGTCGCCCTTTTTCACGCCCTCATCCAGGCTGTAGACCGCCTCGCCCCGGAAGGAGCCGCCCAGGACCACGGTATCGCCGGACCGGACTTCCATGCCCAGGGAGGCCAGGAGGTGGCGGATGGTGGTTCCCAGGGGAACGCGGTAGTTCTTGCCCTCGATGGTCATGACCGTGTCGGTGACGGGCAGGCCGGTGAGGGCCACACGGCCCAGGTCGTAGAGCGCCATGACGCTCAGCACCTTGACGCCTTCGGGGAATTCCTTGCCGGTAACCTTGCGGACCACCAGGGCATCCAGGGAATTGGGATATTTGGGCTTGATGCGCTCGATATGCGCGCCGAACAGGCTGAAGGCGGCGCCTTCGGCCTGGGCCAGCACGACCCTGTTGGGCATGATCAGCTTGCGCGCCAGGGCAAGGCCCGCTTCGAGCGTTTCTTTCTCGTCCTTCAGCAGCTGCTCCGCAACGGTGATGCCCGGCTCTGGGTTGAGGCCGTTAACGACCAGCACCTCTGCCGGGGCGGACAGGGCCGCAATGTCCATGCCCAGTTCCTGCAGGGTGCGCAGGAGTTCCCGGCCAGGGGCCAGGGCGGACACGTCAACCGGTTCGACCTTGTCATCATTGCCGTCGCATTTGATGGTCAGGTGGTGGTAATCCACGTTGCTGACCGTACCGGAGCCAGCTGCATGGTAAGCGCCGCCAAACTTGGAGGGGTGCTCGGCGATGATCTCGCCGGCTTTCACCTGCTTGCGCTTGGCGGTCTTGAGCACCAGGTTGCGCACCTGGACGCTCAGCTCGTCCGGAGCGGCGATGTCGGTGATGCCGCTCTGCAGATCGGATTCAAGGGAATAATGTATCTTCAGCATGGGGCCTTACCTCGCGTGGCATTCGTAACAGGAGTCATCCTCGGTGGGCCCGCCGTTCTCCTCGTGGCAGCTCATGCACTGGCCGTGGAAGGCGTCGAGTCGCAGGGGGATGTCCTCGGTGGACGGCCTGTCCTCTTCCGCCAGCGGGCCCTCGGGGGCCTCGTCATGGCAGCGCAGGCAGGCTTCTTTGTCGGGGAAGGCCTTCGGGTGCTCGGCCCGGAAGGTCTCGTCAAATGCCTTGGGGTGGCAGGAGCCACAGGAAAGGAAGGTGTCCCTTTCGAGATCATCGTGGTGACAGTCCGTACATTCGAACCCGTATTCCTCGGCATGGGCCTTGTGGGTGAACAGAACCCTGCCGCCGGCGTTTTCCATGACCACGCGCGCGGGTACGTCCTGTGCCTCTCCCGGAAACAGCACGTATCCCGCGGCGGCGGCCATACAGAAAGCTGCCACGATGATGGTTATGGGAATATATCTGCTCTTCAAAGAATCAAACCCTCTCAAAAATGTTTCGCATCACTGGCCGTGTTGGCCCCAACCACCAGGGTAACCAATCGATCCTGTCCTTCCGGCCATGCTATTTGAGCTGCCCGGAAACCCGGCAAACACGGGTTTGGATTGATTGATCAATCAACTCTTTAGTCAGTTCGACCTAGAGCACGGATTGTGCCAGCGGAGCAAAAATCCGCCGAAAATTCGCGCGCCAAAAATCCGGGAGCCCGCACAGGGCATGGGCGGAAAAAGATTGTGACAAATTTAACGAGGCCGGAACAAAGCGGTAGGAAACCAAAGGCAAAAAAGCGCCTGTCCGAAAAAAAGGACAGGCGCTTTATGGCAAAACGCAGACTTTAAGCCGTTTTTTGTAGTTTTATTCAAAAACGGACCTACAATTTTGTGTCCGTTTTTTCGGACAGTCCGTTTTTCCGGGCACACGGAAAAAGACTGTTCCAGGATCAGGAAACGCCCTCCCGGCCGCCGGGGTACAGCTCCCGGACCACTTCAAGCCAGGCCGCGGCGGCATGGGACAGGAAAGTGCCCTCCCGCCAGATCACGGCCGTATGCCAGTCGGTGTGCTCCTCGGCCAAGGGAAGGATGTCCAGCCCGGGAACCCTGCGGCGCTCGGCCACCATCCTGGGCAGAAAGGCCACGCCCAGCCCGGCGGCGACCAGTTCGCAGATGAACCGGATCTGGCTGCTCCGGGCCACCACCCGGGGCTCGAATCCGCTGCGGCGGCAGGCGTCCACAATGATCCGGTTCAGGGAAAAGCCTTCCGCGAACAGGATGAACGGCATGTCCTTCAGGTCTGCGAGACACACGGAACCGCCCCCCGCAAGGGGGCTCCCGCACGGGACCAGGGCCGCCAGCGGCTCCCGGCGCAGGGAATGCCACCGGTACTCTCCGGAAACGGGCAGCAGGGACGCGGCCAGCTCCACCTCGCCCGTATGCAGGGCCTCCCGAAGCCGGTCCGCCCCGTGCTCCACGAGCCGGATGTCGATGTCGGGATACCGCTCCCGGTACAGGGCAAAGATTGGGGCGAACAGGGTGCTGGAGCCGATCCTGGGAATCCCTACGGACAGCCGGCCCTTGCGGATGCCCCGGATCGCGTCGATCTCCTCCAGAAGATCGTCGCGCTCGGCCAGCATGCGCAGGCCACGGGCATAGACCGCCTCGCCGGCCGCAGTCAGCGCCCCCCCCTTGCCGCCCCGGTTCAGCAGGGGCACGCCCACCTCGTCCTCGAGCTGCCGCACCGCCTTGCTGACCGCGGACTGGGTGCAGCAGGCCACTGCCGCCGCCCGGGCAAAGCCCTGCTGGCGGACCACTTCCACGAACAATTGAATCTTTCGGAACTCCATGACTATTCCAATAAGGAATAACAACAAGTTCCACAAGTCGTTTGATTCATGCTTTGGCCGAGCCTATGTTCCCGGTCGGAGAAAACCATGAACACACGAACCATGACCATTCCCGTCCGGCGCAGAATCCGCCGGAGCCGACCGGCCCAGATCGGGCTGCTCTTTCTGCTGTGGCTGGGGTGCGAATGCGGCGTCCGCGTCCTGGGACTGCCCATACCCGGCGGCATCCTGGGCATGATCGCCGCATACGTCCTGCTGGCCTGCAACAGGGTCAGCCTTTCGAGCCTGCGCCGGGGCGCGGAATGGTACCTCGGGGAAATGCTGCTCTTCTTCATCCCGGCCGTACCCGCCATCATCGAACACCGCGAACTGCTGGGGATGCTGGGGCTGAAACTCGTTGCGGTCATCCTGGCGGGCACCGTTGCGGTCATGGCCGTCACCGCCCTGACCGTGGACCTCTTCTACCGCTGGAGCGTGCGCCATGAGCCCACTGATTCACCTCTGGAATAACCCCCTGATCCAGACCCCGGCCTGGTCCGGGCTGACCATCGCCCTGTACCTGGCGGCCAAGCGCATCCACCGCCGCTGGGGCCGCTGGTGGCAGACCCCGCTGGCGCTGACCCCGGTGCTGCTCATCGGACTGCTCCTGGCCCTGCATTCCCGCTACAGCGACTATCACCGGGCCACGGCCTGGCTCATCACCCTGCTCGGCCCGGCCACCGTGGCCTTTGCGGTCCCCATCTACGAGTACCGCCACCTCGTCCGCCGCCACTGGCCGCTGCTCGGGACCGGCATGATCGCGGGCAGCGCCACGGCCCTTGCCACGGGCTGGGGATTCGCAACGCTCCTGGGCATCGACGGAAGCGTGCGCCTGAGCCTGCTGCCGCGCTCCATCAGCACCCCCTTTGCCATGGACATGGCCCGGCACATCGGCGGCATGGCGGACCTGGCGGCCATTTTCGTGGTCCTCACCGGCATATTCGGAACCATTGTCGGGGAGCTGATGATCAACTGGCTGCCCCTGCGCTCGGCCCTGGCGCGCGGGGCCATGCTCGGGGTGGCGGCCCATGCGGCGGGCACGGCCAAGGCCCACGAGATCGGCCGGGAGGAAGGGTCGGTGGCCGGGCTGCTCATGATCCTCGTGGGCATGCTCAACGTGCTCGGGGCCAGCCTGTTCTCCCTGCTCGGGTAGGCCTTCGCCCGCGCCGCAACCGGGCGGGCTATTCCAGGACGATATTGAGATTGGCCAGCAGGGAAACGGCCTCGGGCAGGGAAAAGCGGGTCTTCCTGAGCCTGTTGGTTTCCGCGTTCATGTAATAGTTTCGCGCGGTGCGGAAATCTGCCTCCGTGAGATCGGTCTGGTGAAACTGGCACTGGGCGAGATCGCAGTCGTCAAAGACCGCCTGCCGCAGCTTGGTGTTGGAAAAGGCGGAATTGGCCAGCAGGCATGAGGTGAACCGGAAGCGGGAAAGGTTCATGTCCGCGAACAGATTGTTCTCCATGAGGCAGCCCGTGTACGCGGCGGAAAGAAAACCGCCCGTACCGCTCCAGTTCAGGCCCAGCAGCTTGCAGTCCGTGAACGTCGCCCCCGTGAACACGGCCCCGGCCATCTCCACCAGCGATAAATTGCAACGCACGAACTCGCATTCATCGAAAACGCAATCGCTCAGGCGTCTCGACTGGAACGAGCAATCCCGGAACACGCATTCATAAAAGGAAATGTCCTCCAGGTCGGACCGGCAGTCGATCTCGCGAAATTCTTGACGCTCGATGCTTTCACCACGGGAAAACGGCATGGCCTCTCCTCTGCACGGGCAATGGGATTGCTAAAACGAAAAAGGGTCTGCACACGAAAGTGCGGACCCCCTTGATTCGGGAAACATCCTAAACGCCCCGCTTGTCACAGGTCAAGCCGCAAAGCACCCCGGCACAACGAACGCAACGCCCGGACCGTCACGATTCCTGCGGAACAGAGTCCCGGAGCCGCGCCATATCCGGCATGGGAGGAAGCATGGCGTCGAAAAGTTCTTCCAGGGCCCGCGATTGCCCCGTGTCCGCCATAGTCTCGGGATCAAAGGGATAAAGCTCCCCCTCGCTCATGAAAAAGGCGCGGTCGCAGAATTTCCGGACCAGACGCAGGTCGTGGGTGACGAACAGGTAGGCCGTGCCATGCTGCTTGCGTAGCGACGTCAGCAGGTCGAGAATACGGACCTGGATCAGCATGTCGAGGCTGCTGACGGCCTCGTCGAGAATGATGACCTGCGGGGATGGGGCCAGGGCGCGGGCAATGCAGATGCGCTGCAGCTGCCCGCCGCTGAAACGGCCCGGAAGCTTGTTCGCATCGTCCGGGGAAAGCCCGACCTGTTCCAGCAGCTCGGCCACACGGTCACGGAGAGCCTTCCCCTTGAGCCGGTCGAAATTGCGAAGCGGTTCGGCAATGATCTCACCGGCGGTCATTCGCGGGTTGCTGGACCCGATGGCATCCTGAAACACCACCTGAACCGCTCTCCGCAAATCCAGGGGAAGCGTCTTGAACCCGGCGACATCCTGCCCCAGAATCCTGACGCTGCCGCTGTCCGGAGCCTCCAGCCCGAGCATGATGCGGCCGAGCGTGCTCTTCCCGCCGCCGCTTCTTCCCACGAGCCCGAGACATTCCCCCGCATGCAGCGAAAGATTGACGTTCCGGAGCACGGTAAAACGCTCCTGCTTGCGGAAGAATCCCCCGCGTCCATAGGTCTTGCTCACGTTTTCTATTTCGATGACGGCCATGGAATCGCTCCGGTTATTGGTATCCTGAAATACGCAGATGCGTGGCAATCAGATTCCGCGTGTATTCGTGCCTCGGGGTTCTGAAGATGTCGTGCACGGTGCCCCGCTCAATGATTCTCCCGTCGTGCATGACGGCCACATCGTCGGCAAGGCGGGCGATGACGCCCAGGTCGTGCGTGACCAGCAGCATTCCGAGCCCCCGGTTCTGCTTGAGCCCGGCCAGCAGATCCAGCACGCGGGCCTGGGCCACGGTGTCGAGGTCGGTGGTCGGCTCGTCCGCGATGAGAAACGGGGCTTCCAGTATCAGGGCCAGCGCCACCATGACGCGCTGGAGCATCCCGCCGCTCATCTGGAAGGGATACAGGTCGGGCACCGGACGGGGATCCGCAAAGCCGACCTCCTCCAGGGCGTTCAGCATCCTGTCCATACTGTCCGAAGCAAGCAGGCCGTGGGCGGAAAGGGTTTCCTTGAAATGGGTGCGTATGGTGAACACCGGATCGAAACAGCTCATGGGGTTCTGCAGGATCATCCCTATTTTCCGGCTGCGGACGTCTCGGCGGGACTCTCTGTCCTGCAACGGAAGACCCTCCACGCGGATGTCCCCCTGCATACCGAGTCCCTTGGGCAAAAGGTCCAGGACCGAAAGGCAGGTAAGGGATTTCCCACTCCCGCTTGCGCCCACAAGCCCCATGACGCGCCCCTGCGAGGCCTCGAAGCTTATGCCGGAAATCAGTTCCTTTCCCGCCGCATGCACATGCAAATCCCTGATTTCGAGAAAAGGTGCGCTCATCGGGCTTCCTCCTGCACGGCCAGGGCCGGGTCAAAGGAATCACGAAGCGCATCGCCCAGCAGGTTGAAGGCCATGACCGTCACGAAAATCATTCCTCCCGGCAGCATGATCAGGATGGGGTGGGTCCAGATGAACTGGCGCGCATCGCTGATCATGACCCCCCATTCGGGCATGGGCGGGGTGACCCCGAGACCGAGGAAGGACAGGCCCGAGACATGGAGCATCATGTGCCCGATGTCGAGGGTGCACAGAATGAGCAGCTGGGCAAAGACCGGGGGCAGGATATGACGGGCGATGGTCCGCAGCCTCCCGGTGCCGGCCACCTTGGCGGCCAGGACGTATTCCCTGCTCTTCAGCGAAAGGACCATGCTCCGAATGATGCGCGCATACCAGGCCCAGTGGGTCAGGGCCACGGCTATGATGACGTTGACCATTCCGGTTCCCAGCACCCCGATAAGAAACATGGCCAGGATGAATGTGGGAAAGGTGAGAAAGACGTCGCAGAAACGCATCAGCGTGGAGTCGACGGTTCCGCCCGCGTAGCCGGAAAGCGTGCCCACCGTGAACCCGAGCAGCAGGACGATGCCCATGATGGCCGCCACCGAGCTTATGGAGGTCCGGGTGCCGTAGACCAGCCGGGAAAGCACGTCCCGGCCGAGGTGGTCGCAGCCCAGCGGATGCTCCGCCGAGGGTGGGGCGAACTTGTTTTCGAGCACCACCGCAGTGGGATCATCGGGCGCAATGACCGGGGCGAAGACGGCCGTGGCGCAAACGGCAACGGCCATAACCGTGGCCAGAATCAGGATGCCCCGCTTGCGCATGGTGCGGATCAGGTCGGGTGCGATCATCGGTTGCCGCCTCCTTCCAGACGGATACGGGGATCAAGCCAGGCGTAGAGGATGTCCACGCCGAGGTTCATGAGCACGAATATGCTGGTCATGATGAGGATGAAACACTGCATGACGGGATAGTCCCGGTTGTAGATGGCGGAAACCGCGTACCGGCCGACGCCAGGCCAGGAAAAGATGCTTTCGGCGACAACCGCGCCGCCAAAGAGCTCGCCCACGTGCATGCCGACGGCGGTAATGACCGGTATGAGCGAGTTGACCAGGATATGCCGCCCCACGACCACCCGTTCCGGCAGACCCCGGACGCGGGCGTAAAGCACGTACCGGGCATGCATGTTGTCGAGCATGTTGCCGCGAATGAGCCGGGTGTTGATGGCCATGGACATGAGCGACATGGACACGGCGGGCATGATCATGTGATCCAGCCCTCCCATGCCCAGCGGGGGCAGCCAGCCCAGCTGGATGGAAAAACACCAGACCAGCAGGAAGCCCAGCCAGAAGCCCGGCATGGACACCCCGGCAAAGGCCATGGTGCGGGTCAGGTGGTCGGGCAGGCGGTCCTTTTCCAGGGCGGACCAGATGCCCAGAGGCAGGCTGACCGCCAGGGTGAGCAGCAACGAGAACCCGGCCAACTTCAGGGTATTGGGCAGGTAGTAGAGTATTTCCTCGAGAACGGGCAGGCCCGTGACATAGGAACGGCCGAAGTCCAGCACCAGCGCCTTTCCCAGCCAGCGGACGTACTGCACCGCGATGGGCAGGTCGAGCCCCAGCTCGTGCCGGGCAAAGGCCAAGGCCTCATCCGTCGGCGGGATGTTTGAGAGGCGCAGGTAGGACATGGCCGGATCCCCCTGCCCCAGACGCAGGATCAGGAAGACCACGACCGACACGGCCAGGAGCATGGGTATGAGAATGAGCAGCCGTTTGGCTATGTAACGCAGCATCGGCTAGTCCTTGTGCATGGTTTCAAAGGGGAATTCGTACTTGGTGTGGCCGAACTCCACGCCCTTCAATTCCGGACGATGCACGTAGATGTTGGTCATGTAGGAAAGCGGCATGTACACGGCCTGCTCATGCAGGGTGGTTAGAATGTATCTGTAGAGATCCTGCCGCTTTTTCTCGTCCACGCTGATGAGCGCCTCGCCGATCTTCCGGTCGATCTCCGCCTTCATGGGCAGACCCAGTTGCGCCTGGTAGTCGGCATGGGCGGGCTTGCGCATGGAGCTGCAGAAGGAGTGCGGGTCATAGGGAGCGCCCCAGGTATCGCCGAAGATCATGCCGAACTCGCCGGTTTTCTGGCGCGTGAGGAAGGAGTCCTTTTCCTCGCCCACAAGGCGGACCTTCATGCCGAGCCGCTTCAGGTCGCCCTGCATGACTTCGGCCACCGACTTCTGCAGGGCGTCGTTGCCGACAAAGCAAAGATCAAGGCACAGCTCCCGGCCGTCCTTGATACGGTACTGGTGTTCCTCGTCCCACTTCCACCCGGCAGCATCCAGCAGTGCGGCGGCCTTTTCCGGATCGAACGAGAACGGGGCCAGTCCCAGGTCGCAATACGGCGTCTCCGGGGAAAACAGGGTGTCGGCCTGGGGCTCCACGCCGAGGAAGATATGCTTGACGATGGCCCCCTTGTTGACGCCGTGCAGGATGGCCTTGCGCACGGCAAAGTCGTTGGTGGGAAAACGGTTGCTGTTGACGGCCAGCGTCCGTGTCGCAAAGGGAAGGGAGACACTCGTTTCCAGGTTCTTCATGGAAGCGTAGCGGGCAAAGGTGTCCAACCCGATCTGGCCGCTGCCATGGCCGCCGGAGCCGTAGATCAAGTCGATCTCGCCGGTGTCGAAGGCCACCGCCCGGCCGTCCGAGTCGGGAATGACCTTGACGACGAGACGCTTGAACAACGGCTTGTCCCCCCAATAGAGATCGTTGACCTCGAACAGGTCGTATTCCCCCTTGCGGATTTCGACCAGCTTCCACGGACCGGTGCCGATGGGCGCCTTGATGGCCTTGGAGGTATCGCCGCTCTCGGGGAACCCGGAAGGGGACAGGAAGCGCATGGGCCGAATGAGACAGAGTTCCTGCAAGGTCGGATAATACGGATTCTTGAGATTGAGCTGGAACGTATGGCCGTCGATGACCTTGGTGGAATCGATCTGGGCGATGAATTCAAGCCAGTCATGCCGCTTTGAGTTTCGCAACACGGCGTCGAAATTCATTTTCACCGCCTGGGCATCAAACGGGGTTCCGTCAGAAAAACGGACGCCCTTACGAAGGTGAAAAACATAGGATTTCCCGTCCGGAGAAATATCCCAAGACGTTGCCAGGCACGGCTGCACCTTTCCTCCCTTGCCGTAACGGACAAGAGATTCGTAGACCATGGCCTGCGCGAACATCTGATTTGGCGAATACGCATGAGGATTCAGCGGCCCCACGTTGGCGGACCATGAGTAACGCAGCGTGTCCGCGGAAGCGGCATGCAGCGCACAGGGGCATACAACAAAGGCGAACAACACAAGCACAATAACTTTACTGATAGCAAATGCCTTTTTCATGCAAGATTCCTCTATGTGTTGATTAAAACAGGGGATATAAATGAAATTCGTGCTACGATAAGTATGGAATCGTGTCAACTATCGCCCCGCTTCCCAGCCCTTTCCAACGCCATGCGGGAGACGATGACATTCAAGGTGCATAGCCGCCATAAGCGCCAGCGGATGCGGAAACTCGGAGCGCCAAAACGAGAAGGACTTCAATACCCAAAGAAAAAAACACCGAGGAATAACGAAAAAAGACCCACACTTTCGTGTGGGTCTTTCTGCTTTCAGTGGCGGAGCCGAAGGGACTCGAACCCTCGGCCTCCGGCGTGACAGGCCGGCGTTATAACCAGCTTAACTACGGCTCCGCTTTATGGACTTGACGGAAACTGGTCCCCGCCGCGTCGAGATGGCAATATGCCTATGGCGGGCCTGATTGTCAACAATATTTTCAAAAATTTTTAACCACTCTCAACATACTGTTTTATCTACAAATAGACAGCAGCTAGCCCGCCCAGAGAAGCCGTTTTCCCTTGCGACTCAGCCACCCCAGGGCAAGCCCCTTGTAATACAGCGCCACCGGGCCTTTTCCTTCGCCGCCCTGCAGGGCGCGGCCCGCGAAAAGCCCTGCCAGATCATTGATATTGTCCGTCGACACCTGCTCGGCTTCCGAGGGGTCGCCCAGGCGCGGCATGAGGCAGCGGGACAGGGAATCGGGCTTGAAGGCCAAAGTCTTTCCCTTTTCGCCGACCTTCCCCAGCGAAAACCCCTGCCAGCGCATGCCGCCCGGCGCGAGCTCCATGGCCCGGTCGTGGATGAACATGGCCTTGCCTCCAAAGGAATAGACGCGGCCCGGCGGCAGGCTCTGCTCCACCATGAATTCCCCGCCGCGAAAATCGCACAGCGCAATCCTCTTACCCGGCAGGGACGTTTTTTGCGCACCCTCCGTTGCCTCGACATCGGACGTGCCCCCCTCCTTGACGAACCGGGCCAGGAAAAAGCCCTGCCCCTCGGATTCGTCTGCCACGCGGAGCACGCCGTCCGCATCCGGAAGTTGCGGTTCGGAAAAGACGAACCCCTCAAAGGGTTCCAGCGGATCAAGCCGCAGATCGAGATGTTCGAGCGCCCAGCGGACCTGCTCCTCGTTTTCCTCCACATTGGTGGTGCAGGTGGAATACAGCACGCGCCCGCCGGGCCGGAGCAGGGAGGCCGCCTTTTTCAGGAGCGCTTTTTGCATTTCGACCATGGGCTCCACGCGGCTGCCGGTCCAGACGTCCCGGGCCTTGGGGTTGCGGTCAAGGGTTCCCCAGCCGCTGCACGGCGGATCCAGCTGGATGTGATCCCAGGACCGGGCGGGAAAGGCCAATTCCTGTCCCAGGCCGCGAACCGTGGCGGTATTGGCGGCACACACCTTCTTCAGGTTGGCGCGCAGCACCCCGATGCGGTCGGCTGACGGCTCGTTGGCAAAGACAAAGCCCTCGAGCCCAACCATATCCGCGAGCTGGCTGGTCTTGCTGCCCGGTGCGGCGCACATGTCCAGCACGCTCGCCCCGGGCGGCGGCGCAAGGGCCAGCGGCGGCAGCATGGAGGAACGGTCCTGTATGTACAGACGGCCGAACCGGGCCGCCAGGGAGGAGCCCAGCGGGAACGGTTCGCTGGTCAGCACCCGGGCCAGGGGGTGGAATGGCTCGGGCTCGAAGGAGAATCCCTGGCCCCGAAGCAGATCCTCCACGAGAGGGATTTCATCCGGAGTGCAGACCAGACGGAAGCTGCGGCGTATATCGGTCATGTTGGTATCCTGAAACAGATTTTACTTGTGATGGTACCGGTACAGGCTTATGCACCCGGTTTCAAGTCCAGGACGGCTTTGCAAGCCGCAAAAGAAACTGTTACATATGGCTCCCGCTTGAGAAGCGCGACAAAAAAGCCATCAACCATACGGGTGCACACCCGCTTTTTTCGGAGGAATACATGTCCCATATTTCGACTGCCGTGCGGTCCCTCACCATAGCCGCCTTCGCCGTACTCCTTCTGGCGGCGGCCGCCGCCGCCCAGGATGTGAAGACCTATCTGGTGCTTCCGTTCGAGTACAGCGGCCCCGCAAAATACCAATACTTTTCCAAGGCTTTCCAGGCCGACCTGAACAATCGCCTGGAATGGGCCGGCCATTTCCTGCCGGCGCAGGGCATCGACCCCTCGGGGCTCAAGCACCCGACCAACGAGTCGAACGCCATCCAGATGGCCGAATCCCTTGGCGTGGATTACATTGTCTGGGGTGGCATTTCCATCATCGAGAAAGACTCCACCATCAGCATGAAGGTCCAGGGCAAAAACGGCGACAAGTGGAGCAACAAGGGCCAGATGCCCATGAATGACATCTCCCCCTGGCTCAAGGAATCGGCCAGCGCCGTTATGGGCGACGTCTACCAGCGCCCGGGCTACGGCCAGACCGGCGAGCAAAAGCTGGAGGCAAAGCAGAAATCATCCTCCTCCGGCCCCAAGGGATCCAACTTCCTTTCCGGGGACGGCAGCGACCAGGCCAACAACTACGGAGCCAAGACTCTGAACCCCCAGTTCCGCTATGAAGGCGGCGTGGACACCCCGGGACGCTGGCGTAGTCAGACTTTCCGGTTCCCGTCCATCAACATGGTGGTGGGGGACGGCGACGGCGACGGCAAGAATGAAATATTCATCCTGGAAAAGCACAAATTGCACGCCTTCCGTTATGAGGAAGGGAAACTCGCCCCGCTCAAGACCTATGAACTTTCCAAGACCTATCTGGCATTTCGCCTTTCCCTCATCGACGTCGACCGGGACGGCACTGATGAATTGGTTCTCTCCGGTTTCAAGGACGATCTGCCCCTGTCCTATATATTTTCCTTCAAGGGAGGGGGATTCTCCATTGTGGCCGACAGGGTGCGTCTGTTCCTCGGGGTGCTGAATCTCCCGCCGACCTTCCGCCCCGTGCTCGTATGCCAGAAAAAGGGCTACCGCGATTTCTTCGACAAATACATGTACGAGGCGATCTACAGCAACGGCGAGGTGAAAGCGGGCAGCAGGATCAACACGGCCCCCTTCTCCAACATCTTCAATACCTGCTACGTGCCGGATGGGGACTCCTACAAGATTGCCGTGCTCAACGAATTCCGAAGGCTGCTCACCTTTGCCTCCACCCTGGAGCGGCAGGCCGAAACCCAGGAAAGCTACAACACCTCCTCGGTGGTCGTTTCCTATGAGGACATTCCCCTCGGCATGAGCACCTCCCCCACCAAAGGGCTGGACTCGTACCTGTACATCCCCATCCGCATGACGGCAGCAAACCTGTCCCAAAAGAACAAATTCGAACTGCTGGTCAACAAGGACATCACCGTGGCCGGCGCCATCTTCGACCGCTTCCACAAGTTTGCGCAGGGCGAAATCCACGCCCTAGTCTGGGACGGCGTGGGCATGAACCTGGCCTGGAAGACCCGGCGCATCAAGGGCACCGTGGTGGACTACTGCGTGGTGGACCTGAACAACGACGGCAAAAAACAGCTCGCGGTCCTGGTCAACACCTACCCGGGCGATCTGGGCTTCAAATTCCGGAAGACCCTCGTGGTCACCTACGAACTGGACATGTAAGCACAAGGCCCGGCCGGGAAAATCCTGGCCGGGCCATTCTCCCCTCCCCATCGCTCCCCACTTTTCATAATACATTGATGACCCGGTCCACCGTTTGCGATATGCTTACGGCCTGTGCGGCATCCAAAGGACAAATCATGAACAAGGTGCAATTCGTTGAAGTCTCTCCGGCAGAGGCAGGGCAAAAGCTTCTGCAGTTCCTGGAACGCAGGCTGGGCCACAGCGTTCCCAAGACAGCCATCCTGCGCTGGATCCGCAAGGGCGAGGTGCGCGTGGACAAGGGCCGCAAAAAGCCCTTTGACCGTCTCGAGGCCGGGCAGACCGTACGAATTCCCCCCTTCCATCAGGACGAAGCCCGGTCCAAGGAAACCTCCACCCGCCCCCTGGACATTGTCCTGAACAAAAAGGGAATCCTGGCCATCAACAAGCCCTCGGGCCTGCCCTCCCACGGCGGGGAGGGGCAAAAGGATTCCGTGGCCGCACGGCTGCGGGGCCTGTACGCCGAGGCCGAATTCACCCCTTCCCTGTGCCACAGGCTGGACCGCGACACCTCGGGGCTGCTCCTGGCCGCCTCCAGCTACGAAAAGCTGCGCGAACTCAACGACCTCTTTGCCTCGGGCAAGGTGGGCAAGGTTTACCTTGCCTGGGTGCACCGGCAGTGGAAGGAGCCGGGGACCGTCATCCTGGAAGACTACATGGAAAAGCGCGGAGAAAAGGGCGAGGAAAAGGTCTGCACCGGTTCGGGCAAGCAGGCACTGGCCGAGGTGGTCTGCCTGGATTCACGCCGAGAACGAAGCCTGCTGGCCGTAAAGCTGATCACGGGCCGCACCCACCAGATCCGCGTGCAGCTGGCCTCGCGCAAGCATCCCATCATCGGCGACCGGAAGTACGGCAAGAAACGGGACGAGGGCCCGCTCATGCTCCACTGCTATTCCCTGGCCCTGCCCGGCCTGCAGCTTTCCCTGCCCCCGGATTGGAAGGACAAGTGGCAGGTGGAAAAACACATGCTCAAGTCGGCCGAAAGCCTTGCCTGAGCACTGTCGTAAGACTCCCGCAGAGCCCGAATGGGCATAGCCCGCTTCAGTGAATGTCGAACCGGAAGGGAACCCTGATCCGGTATTCCACGGCCCGGCCATCCCGCATTGCGGGCCGGAAGCGCCACTGCTTCAGGGCGGCCACGGCCCTGTCCTCGAACACCCCCTCGGGCTCGGAACGCACAACCTCGATGCAACGTGACCGACCGTCCGCCCCCACCAGACAGGAAAGCAGCACCATGCCGCCCACGCCCTTGCGCCGGGCGCGGGCCGGGTACCCGGGGCTGACCTGATGCACGGGCACGGGCAGGCTGTCCACGGCTCCGATTCCCGGAAGCTCGCCATCGCCCAGTCCGCCCTTTCCACGGGGAATTCCGTGCCGGCTGCCCTCGGCATCCGTTGCGGACAAACCCTCACGTCCCCCAGCAGGCGTATTTCTTTCACTGCTTTTGGAACCATTTGTTTTTGCAGAAGAATGATTCTTTTCCGACGATTCTTTTTTTGTCAAAACAACACGAGAAGGGGCAGACGCGTGTGTCGCGGCATTCCGTGGCGGGGCGGATTTTTGGGGAGCTGTCCGACGGGGTTGCGCCGTATCGATACGTCCGGATTCCGCGCGCACGGCTGCGGGCAGCCCGGAGCCGCCCAGGCCGGGAGCGCCCCAAAGGGTCACGGAATAGGAGCTCCAGCGCGTGGAGAGATCCACGGTCCCGGCACCGGCCATGACCACGGCCACCAGCAGGCAATGGGCCGCCAGCGAGCACAGCACGCAGGCATGGAAAACCCAGCGTCCGGTCCCCTTCGGCATTGACAGATTCCGTATCGTACGGCTAAGCATTCGCATTCATTCGGCTCTAATGCGCTCAAGCATGGGATGTCAAATGATGCAATGTGATCCTTCGGGTCCCTGCGTGCAGGGATAATTGGGAAGTCCGGTGAAAAACCGGCGCTGGCCCGCAACCGTGAGAGGGGACGAAAACCGCAGCAGCCACTGGGCAACCGGGAAGGCGCGGCAAGTAGCATGATCCTCGAGCCGGGAGACCAGCCTGAAGGAAATGGTTCACGGCTTCGAGGCAAAGCCGGTGGATGGACGGCGCTCGTTCGCCGTCGCGTTTCTTTCCGAAACCGCCACCTCTCGAAGCCTCCTCTTCCACTGCACGAAGACGGAGGTTCTTTCATGCGTGCTGTTTTACTGGTTCTTTTCCTGACTCTTTTCCTGCCTGCGGCTGCCCTCTGCGCGGGCAACGATCCGGACGGGGTGGAACTGCCCGAATATGTAGTCACGGCAACCGCCACTCCGGCCCCCACCCGGGACGTGCCGGTCAAGGTCCAGGTCATCACTTCCGAGGACATGGAGCGCTCGGGCGCCACCGACATTTCCGACGTGCTGGCCCGCTACGTGCCGGGACACTTCCACAAGTACGGCGAAGACTATTCCACCATGGGCCTGCGCGGCTTCCGCACCAACGCCTTCGGCTCGGACATGAAAAGCCGCACCCTGGTGCTCATCGACGGCATGCGCGCGGGCACGGGCCGCATCAACGTGCTCTCCCTGGACAATGTGGAGCGCATCGAAGTGGTCAAGGGTCCGGGCTCGGTCATCTACGGGGGCTCGGCCATGGGCGGGGTGGTCAACATCATCACCCGCAAGGGCCGGGGCGACATCTCGGGCAAGATCGGCGCGGAATACGGCACTCGGGATCACTACCGGCTGCACGGCCAGGCCGAGGGCGCAAAGGATGACGACCTGCTCGGCTTCAGCGTGGGCGCGCACATCGAATCCCAGAACGACTTCATGGACGGCCACGGAAACACCATCGAAAACTCGGACATGACCGACGCCGGGGTGTCGGCCAGCCTGAGCCTGCGGCCCTCCCCGGGCCAGGAGGGCAACCTGGTGGCCATGCTGGACAGGTCCCGCAAGGGCAGCCCCGGAGCCCGCACCATGCCCAGCTCCACGGACGAAAGCGAAAACACCTATGCTCGCCTTGCCCTGGATTACGGCCAAAAGGCGGGGCCCGACACCTGGGGCTGGAAGGCCAGCGCCTACGCCGTGGACTACGAATGGAACTGGAACCGGGGAGAAACCGTCAACGACACCTTCACGGGCGGGGCCAAGGGACTGCTGGACATCCCCACCGGCGAGTTCGGCATGCTCACCACCGGAGTCGAATACGGACGCATCACCGAAGACCAGGAAGGCACGGTATACAACCCCAACACCCGCTACGACACCTATGCGGGCCTGGCCGAGCAAAAGCTGGAACTGGGCGACTTCACCCTGTACCTGGGCGGCCGCTATGACTACTACCGCCTGAGCATGAGTGCTGCGCCGTCGGTCAGCGTCACCGACGCCGACACCCGCAGCTTCTCGCACCTGAGCTGGCGCGGGGGCGCGGTCTACGACGCCACGGACTGGCTGGCCCTGCGCGCCGCCGTGGGCACGGGATTCCGCGCACCGGCCGCCAACGAGCTGGCCGGGACCTACACGGCCTCGGGCATGACCTTCACGGGCAACCCGGACCTCAAGGCCGAGACCTCCACCACCTATGAAACGGGCGCGGACCTCTACTTCGACAACATCAATGCCGGAGTGACCCTGTTCTACACCCGCAGCGACGACACCATCGTCTCCACCGGTTCCTGGCCCAACTACTCCTACGACAACATCGACGGAATGGACCTGATGGGCCTGGAGGGCACGATCAACGCCAAGTACGAAACCAGCCTGCTGGACACGTCCCTGCTCTTCAAGCCCTACCTGAACTGGACCTCGTACCTGCACCGCAAGAACCGGGACGAGGACAGCGTGCGCGACAACGGCACGGACATCCCCCTGTACGTTTCCGACGTGAGCGCCACGGCGGGCCTGTCCACCTACCTCGGCAAGCGCTGGATCCACGACCTGTCCATGACCTACACGGGGGACCAGAAGGTCAGCTACGGCAACGGCACCCACAAGGACGGCTTCTTTGTCTGGGCCACCCGCCTGACCTTCAAGCCCACGGAGCGCGTTTCCACCTATCTGAACGTGGAAAACCTGTTTGACCACTCCTATTCCTACGTGGATAACTACCCCATGCCTGGACGAAGCATCCAAGTGGGCATGGAATACAGCTTCTAAATACAGACAGGGCCCCGGCAACGGGGCCCGCATCAAACCCATGACGCACCGCATCGAACACACCGCCGACCATGTGCACGTCGCCCTGGACCGGCCCAGGCGCATCCTGAGCAGCGCCGTGCTCGGCGGCGGCTTCACGCGCGCCTCCCACATCCTCAACCTGCGGGTGGAGGAAAACTTTCTCGGGGAAAAGGATTTCGAGAATCCGGAGCACGCCCTGGCCCGCTACGCCCAAAACCAGGGCTGGAGCGGCGCGGTGGTGGGGCTCATGACTGCGGCCTCCATGGACTCGTTCCGGGCCTGCACCCACGAGGAACAGGGCATTTCGGTCACGGCGCTGACCACCTCGGGCCTGTCCAATGCGCGCTGCGCCGGCGACCCGGCCGACTGCCACGGCCTCCTGCCCCCGCCCGGCACCATCAACACCGTGCTGCTCACCAACGTGGCGCTCACGGATGCGGCCATGGTGGAGGCGCTGCTGGTGGCCACCGAGGCCAAGAGCGCGGTGCTGCGCGATATGGGAATCCAGAGCAGGGCATCCAGCGCCATCGCCACGGGCACGGGCACGGACGCCCTGGTGCTGGTCAGCGGCGAAGGACCGCCCTCGGCCCGGTTCTGCGGCAAGCACGTGCTGCCCGGCCAGCTCGTGGCCACCACGGTCATGCAATCCCTCAAGGAGTCCCTGCAATGGTATTGCGCGCACTAAGGGCACTGGCCCTGGCCGCCCTGCTGCTTGCGGCGGCGCTTCCCTGCCGGGCCGGGCAGAAACGCTATGTTTCCCTGGCTCCGAGCATCACGGAAACGGCCTATGCCCTGGGCATGGGAC
This sequence comes from Salidesulfovibrio onnuriiensis, assembly GCF_008001235.1. Taxonomy (GTDB): domain Bacteria; phylum Desulfobacterota; class Desulfovibrionia; order Desulfovibrionales; family Desulfovibrionaceae; genus Pseudodesulfovibrio; species Pseudodesulfovibrio onnuriiensis. The sequence continues at coordinate 44,432 of NZ_CP040751.1, forward strand.
GCCTGCTGGCCGGGACCCCGGAATTCAGCAACCATCCGCCCGAAGCCCTGGAACTGCCCAGGGTGGGGTCCTACTTCAACCCCAACCTGGAAAAGATCCTGGCCCTGAAGCCGGACGGCTGCCTGGCCCTGAAGGACTCCACTCCTCCGGCCACCCTTGAGCGCCTGCGCGCCCTGGGCATCGATGTGTTCCTGTTCCGGGGCCAGACCATGGAGGAGCTGGCCCGCTCGTTCCGGGAGCTGGGGGAATTCATGGGCGCACCGGAACAGGGACGGCGGGCCTCGGCCCGGTTCCTCGAGCGTATCGATGCGGTCCGCGCACGGACCGAGGGTCGGCCCAGGCCCCGTGTCCTGTGCATGGTGCAGAGCTCCCCCATGATCATCGCCGGGAAGAACACCTTCATCGGCCACGCCATCCGCGCGGCGGGCGGCGAACCCGTGGCCCCGGGCTCCACCCAGTGGACGCACATAAGCCTGGAGCAGGCCGCGGGCCTCAGGCCCGACATCATCCTGGCCCTGGATCACGGCCGAATGCCGAAGAAAAACCTGAAAACCGCCCTGCCCCGAAATACCCGAATCTTCAGGGTGGACCCCGACCTGCTGGGGAGGCCCTCCCCCAAGCTGGCCGACGCCGTGGTTTTCCTTGCAAATCTCTTTCATCCCTATTAATTACCGTCTCCACAACCCTGTCACTTTCACCCCCTTGCTTCTCTCCTGCATTTGGGGATATATTAGAGAAACTCTAGAAATTATCGTGGAGGCCCCATGCGACTTCTCCTGATTCCGGTCGTGGTCATCGCCCTGTGCGCGTCCATGTCCATGATGCAGGGTTGCACCGTCTACAAGGCGGCAGTGGATGAGCGCAACATCGGCACCATTGCCGATGACGAATCCATCACCCTGACCATCAAGAAAGATTTCCTGGCCGACGACCTGATCAAGTACCTGGACTACGACGTGGCCAGCTACGAAGGCCGCGTCTACCTCATGGGCGAATACGAAAGCCAGGCCCAGGTGAACCGGGCCATCAGCCTGGCCAAGAAGGTGGACGGCGTCCGCTCCGTGACCACCTACCTGCTGCCCAAGCGGGAAAACGACACCTGCGGCACCACCGACAACCTGGAGCTTTACGCCCGGGTGAACCAGAAGCTCATCGAAGACAAGGAGATCTGGTCCACCAACGTGGACGTCTACACCGTGCAGTGCAACGTGGTCCTGGTGGGCATCGTGGGTTCGGCCACGGAACGCAACCGGGCCATTGCGCACGCCAGGAGCGTTCCCGGCGTGCGCAGCGTCAAGTCCTACCTTAAGGTCAAGTAGCCGGAGCGAAAAATGAACTCTTCGAGGGCCGTTTCCTTTCGCCAGCCAGTGCGGATCGTTGCGGCCCTTTTTCTTTTGTGCAGCCTGGCGGCCTGCTCCTCCATGAACAGCTACCTCCCGGACATGGGAGGGGAATCCCCGGACCGCCAGACCTACCGCAAGCCCACCGCCAAAGAGGCGGGCGTCATCAAGACGGCCCGGTCCGTGAAGGGCAGACGCTACAAATGGGGCGGCGACTCCCCCGCCAAGGGATTCGACTGTTCGGGCCTCATCTTCTGGGTCTACCGAAGCCACGGCATTCCCGTGCCGCGCGTCTCCTGGGAGCAGTACAGGGCCGGACGCTTCGTGGAAAAGGGAGACATCCGCCCCGGCGACATCGTCTTCTACAAGGTGCAGACCGGCAAGAGCATCCATGTGGGGATCGTCACGGAAAAGGGCACCTTCATCCACAGCCCGCGTTCGGGCAAGGGCGTCACCGAATCGGACATGAACAATCCCTTCTGGCGGGAACATTACGTGGGGGCGAGACGGCTGCTATAATCCACTGGGTAAAAGCGAACTTTTCGTGTACAAGGCCCCCATGGATATCCACTGGCTGGTTCAGGAATGTCGCGACCCCGTGACGCTGCAGAGACTGTTCTATTTTGAACGGTACTCCTGGCTGGCCCTTTCCCACGACATGGCCGCCGTCATCTCCACGGACGGCATGTTCGAGGACCTGAACACCCACTGGGAAATGGTCACCGGCCACAGCCGCGAGGCCATGCAGCAGTCCTATCTCATCGAATACATCCACTTCGACGACCGGGAAAAGACACTGGCCGAGCTGCAGGCCCTGATCACCTCGGACATCGCCTCCACATCCACCACCTTCCGCTTCCGGTGCAAGGACGGCGAGCACCGCAGCCTGCACTTCAACGTCATCTATTCGCCCGACCACGAGGCCTATTTCTGCGTGGCCCGCGACATCGGAAAAGAAGCCGACGCGGACAAGCTGGCCTACAAGGACGCGCTCACCGGCCTGCCCAACAGGCTGGCCCTGGACAAAGACCTGCCCGAGATCCTGGGCCGGGCCAAGGACGTCGGAACGGGGGTAGCCGCCATGTTCATCGATCTGGACGGCTTCAAGGAAGTGAACGACACCCTGGGGCACAAGGCCGGGGACAGCCTGCTCATGCGGGCGGCCCAGCGCATGCGGCAGTGCGTGGGCGACGGGGGATTGGTCTACCGCCTGGCCGGGGACGAATTCATCATCCTCGCTCCCCGCAGCGGGGAAAGAACCCGGGCCTCGGACCTGGCCGCCCTGCTCCTGAAGGAGCTGAGCGCCCCCTACCGGATCGAGGAGGACACGGTCCAGGCCTCCGCCAGCATCGGTCTGGCCCTCTTCCCGCAGGACGCGGGCATTCCCGTGGCCCTGCTCGACTGCGCGGACAAGGCCATGTACCACGTCAAGCGCCACGGCAAGAGCAACTTCACTTTTTTCGGGGCGGCCTTCGCGCCTACTTGTACTTGCCCATGATCTTGTCGTACTCGCCGCTGGCCTTGATCTTGGCCAGGCCCTCGTTAAACTTCTTCACCAGGTCGGCGGTGCCCGGGAACTTCTTGGAAAAGAGCACGTACATGTCGTCCTCGCGCAGGGGGGTCTTGGAGGCCGCGAACTTGTCCACTTCGCCCGGGAACATCTTCTTCAGGGTTTCCCAGACCACCAGTTCGTTCTCCACCACCACGTCCACGCGGCCCGCCTGAAGCTTCTTGAGGGCGGTTTCCAGGTCGTTGCTCATGTCCATGTTGATGCCGGCCTTTTCAAAAATACCCACATGATAGTAGCCGCGAATGCCGGCGACATTCAGGCCCTTCAACGAATCCAGTCCCTTGTAGTCCCAGTCGCCCATCTTGCTCTTGAGGTAGAAGAAGGGCTCCGTGGAACGCTGCACCGGGTCCGAAAAATAGGCGAAGGCCTCGCGTTCGGCGTTCTTGCCCCAGGGGAAGGAACCGGCGACTTCGCCCTTTTCCACCAACACCTTGCTCCGGTTCCACTTGTAGTAGTCATACTTGACGTCCATGCCCACGGCCTTCATGGCCGCGCGCACCAGTTCCCCGGTGGCCCCGTTGTTGGGCATGTTTTCGGAAACGAACGGCGCCCATTCCCCCTCGGCAAAGACCACGGTTTCCGCCGCGGCCAAGGCCGAGAAGCCGAACGCCAGCATCATGGCCATCGCAACTATCCACAACGTTTTTCTCACAGCTCGCTCCTTGGTTGGAAATTCTGGATTACCATCGTTATAGCACCCGGTTCATCGGGCGACATTATTATCTCCGTTGATCCTCGGGACCTCGCAGGCGACTGCTTTATAATATCATCAGCATTGGCCCCCACCTATATTGTGGAGTATGAACCCGACCAAGCTGTTGTTCCGAATCCTTGTTTCAGCCGGGGCAGCCCTCCTGCTCCTGGCCGGAACTGTTTGCGCCCAGGGCCCGGTGACCCTGGCCATCAACACGTGGCCGCCCTATATTGAAAAGGACTCCCGGACAAGAGGCCTGGCCACCGAGATAGTGCTGGCGGCCCTGGAAGAAGCGGGCATCCAGGCCAAAATCGAGATCGTGCCCTGGGCCCGGGCCCTGGACGGGGTCAGGCACGGCCGGTTCACGGCCTCCTTCCCGTGGTACGACACGCCCGAACGACGCACCTACGCCCTGTTCACCTCCCCCATCCTGCACAGCCGCAACGTCTTTTTCTACCGCAGGGACCGCCATGAAAAAGTGAACTATGAAAAGCTCACGGACCTCCATGGATACAGCATTGCCGGAATGCTCGGCTATTTCTACGAGCAGGAGTTTGCCGAGGCCGAGCTGAACGTGCTCTACGTGAAAAATTCGAAGATCGCCTTCACCATGCTCCAGGCGGGCCGCGTGGACCTGGTGCCCCAGGACGAGATCGTGGGCTGGCGGGAAATCAGGACCCTGTTCCCCGAAGACGCGGACCGCTACGCCACCACGCGCAAGGCGCTCCGGGAGGCTCCCGGATACATGATCATCTCCAAGAAGGATCCCGAGGGGCAAAGGCTGCTCGAGGCCTTTGAAAAGGGACTGGCCGCAATCAAGCAGTCCGGGGAATACCAGGCAATCCTCGACCAATACCAGGACCAGGGCGTGGAGGGACCATGACCGCCACGGGAAAGCTGTTCCGGCCGCTCTGCCTGGCGCTCCTGCTGATCGCAACAATCCCCTTCGCGGCCCACGCCTTTGAGCAGCCCGTCACCATTGCCGTGAGCTATTGGCCGCCCTACCTCGAAAAGGACGACCCCACCCAGGGCATGGCCTCCGAACTGGTGGTCAAGGCCCTGGGCGCATCCGGCATCAAGGTGCGATTCGTTTTCGTGCCCTGGGCCCGGGCCCTGGACGGGGTCAGGCACGGAACGTTCGCGGCCTCCTTTCCCTGGCTGATCACCTCGGAACGGCAGAACTTCGCCTGGTTCAGCCAGCCGATCATGCTCATGCGCTATGTTTTTTTCTATCGCCGGGACAAGCACAAGCGCATCACGTTCCAGACGCTTGAGGAACTGCGCAGGTACTCCATCGTAGGCATGCTGGGATACTACTACGAACGCCCGTTCCTGGAGGCGGGGCTCAACGTGGACTACAAGCTCAACGGGGACATCGCCTTCCGCATGCTGGAGGCGGGCCGCGCCGACCTGCTGGCCGAGGACGAGGCCGTGGGCTGGTACCTGCTCAAGAAAGACTACCCCCAGGCCATCGACATCTTCGCGTCCACCCGGCCCTTCATGGTCATGCCCGGGCACCTGATCGTTTCCAAAAAGCTCCCGGACGGACAGAAGCTTGTGGAGGCCTTTGACCGGGGGATGCAGATGCTGCAGGGAACAGGCGAATACGAACGAATCGTGGGGCGCTACCGCGCCAAGGGGGTGCCGGAGCCTTGATCAGAGCCCTCAGCGTCCTCCTGTTTCTCTTCCTGAGCACAGTGCCTGCCATGGCGCAGGAATCGGTCACCCTGGCCGTCGACATCTGGCCTCCCTACGTCACCGGGCAAGGCGACAATGAGGTCGGCGGATTCGTCACGGACATCGTCAGGCAGGCCTTTACCGCCACCGGAATGAAGACCGAAATATCCTTCTCCTCCTGGAAGCGCTGCATAGAGGGAGTAAAACACGGGGAATTCACGGCCTCCTACCCGTGGTACGACATTCCGGAACGCCACGAATTCGCATTGTTTTCCGAACCGATATGCCGCCTGCGCTACTCGATCTTCTACCGCAGGGACCGTTTGGGGGAATTCGATTACCAGAACATTTCGGACCTCAAGGAATACACCGTTGCAACCTTGCGCGGCACCATCGGCGAGGTGCTGCTCAAGGAAGCCGGAGTGAAAGCGCTTTACCCGCTGACCCCGGACCTCTGTTTCCGCATGCTTATGGCGGGCCGCGTCGATATCGTCGTTGAAGACCTGGCCGCCGGCAGGGCTCTTATCCGCAACGACTATCCGGACATGATCGGCAAGATCGCCACGGCAAAGAAGCCCCTCAAGGATGATCCGGCCCACCTCATCGTTTCCCGAAAGAACCCCGCCGCACAACATATCGTGGAACGGTTCAACAGGGGCCTGGAAGTGCTCCGGGAGAGCGGCGAGTATGACATGATCCTCAAGTCGTACGACGTTCAGGAACTGGGAAAAGGGCAAACCCGGAACTCCATAATCATGCATTGAATATGGATTTATACTACACACAGGCGTTGCGCGGGCCTATAGTGGCTCCCATGTCTCACCCCGCATCTGCAAAACGGCTTTGCGCCGCTGCCATCCTCTTCGCCATTCTGGTGATCATGGCGCCCGCGCACACCGCCGCCCAGGAGCGGCAGCCCACCCTGATGCTGGCCGTGGGGGAATGGGCTCCCTATGTTTCCGAAAACAGCGAGGGATACGGCTTTGCGGCGGAGATCGTCATCAAGGCGTTCCGTGCGGCGGGACAGGACGTGGAGCTGGTGTTCATGCCCTGGGCCCGCAGCCTGGAGCTGGTCAAGCGCGGGGAACTCCCGGCCACCTTCCCCTGGTACATGAATACGGACCGGGAGCTGTTCGCCTGGTTTTCGGAGCCCATTTTCCGGGAATGCAGCGTGTTCTTCTACAAAAAGGATCGCTTCCCGGATTTCAGATTCCAGTCCCTGGAAACGATGCGGCAATACCGCGTGGGCGGCGTCGACGATTACGGATACCTGCCCCTGCTCAAGGAAAAGGGGGTTCTGGATTCCGTCTCCCACGTGGACCCGCAGGGCATGCGCATGCTGGAGGACGACCGCATCGATTTCCTGGCCCAGAACATTGTCCGGGGCTGGTACACCATCGAGGAGCTGTTCCCCGACAAGAAGACGGAATTCGCCACCTCCGACCCGTTCATGAAGGATGACGCCATGGGTCTGCTGGCCTCCAGGCGGCACCCCCAGGGAAAACTCGCCCTGGCCCTGTTCAACAAGGGGCTCATAATCATCAAAAAAAACGGCACGTACCGCGCCATTTTAGAAAAGCACCACATGTGCCGCCTGCTGGGGAATTAATCCTTGGTCCCGGCGTAGGTGAAGGCGCCCTTGTTCATCTTGATGAAGCTGCCCTTGTCGATGCCGATGGCCTTGCCGCAGGCGCACCAGACCTTGCCGTCACGTTCCTCCATGCACCAGACCTTGCGGATGCGGTCGCGATGGCAGCGGAGCACCTCGCCCGGCCCGATCTTGTAGTATTTCCACAGCTTCCTGCGGCAGGAGGCGCACTTCACGGTCAGCATCCCGTTGCCCTACCCCATCTCCGGAAAAAACAAAAGAATGCCTCCGGCGGCAAAAGGGCTAAGCCCTTTTGAATCCTGGATTGTGAGGCCGCCTTTGTCCCTCGCTTTGCTCGGACCAAATCCGACCTCACGGAATGCTCAGAAACAGACTGCTCCAAGGCTGTCGAGAAGGGTATGGATACGCGGAGTAAAAAAAAGGGAGTCCCGACGTGTATTCTGCATACACGAGGGATTCCTCTTTTTTGCAACGACAAAGGAGACGTGCCCTTATCGGCAGCCTTGCTAGACCTTTTCGAAACGAACGGTATCGATAGGCGGAAAATCATCGAGATTCTTGGAAAAGCCCGCCTGAAGGAAAGAATCCACCCACCAGAAGATATTGTCCGAGCGCACGCCCTGGCGCAGCTTGCTCATCATTTCCCTGCGCTCGCGCTTGTCCCAGTGCACGGCGCGGTTCACGGCCCGGGCCACCCCCTCCAGGTCGTAGGGGTTCACCAGATAGGCATGCTCCTGCATCTGGGCCGCGGCCCCGGCAAACTCGCTGAGGATGAGCACCCCGGTCTCGGAGACGTTGGCCGCGCAATATTCCTTGGCCACCAGGTTCATGCCGTCGCGCAGGGGCGTGACCAGGGCGATGTCCGCAGCGGCGTAATAGGCCACCAGCTCGTCGTGGGGGAAGCTGCGGTAATGGTAATGGATGGGCACCCAGCCCGGGAAGGAAAACTCGCCGTTGACCCGGCCCACGAGCAGGTCGATCTCGTCGCGCAGGTCGCGGTATTCCTCCACGTCCTCGCGGCTGGGCACGGCGATCTGCACGAAGTTGATGCGCCCCTTGAGATCCGGAAAACGCTTGAGCAGCTGGCGGATGGCCAGGATGCGCTCGGGAATGCCCTTGGTGTAGTCCAGCCGGTCCACGCCGAGGATTATCTTGCGGTGTTTGAGGGCCTCGCGCAGTTCAAAGGTCTTCCGGACCACATCATCGCGCTGGGCCAGCTCGGCAAACTGATTGAAATCGATGCTGATGGGGAACGCCCCGACACGGAACCCGCACCGGCTGTCATTGGCCGAGACCACGGCCCCGTCGCCCTCCACCGAGCACTCGGGCATGAAATGCTGCACGCAGCGGATGAAGTTCTCGCGGTCCTGCATGGTCTGGAACCCCACCAGGTCGTATTGGGTCAGGGCCTGGATGATCTTCCAGCGCCAGGGCAGCTTCATGAAGATATCCGGGGTGGGAAACGGGATGTGCAGGAAAAAGCCGGTGTTGCGCTTCACGCCCATGCTCTTGAGGAAAAAGGCCTGGTGCATGAGGTGGTAGTCGTGCACCCAGATGTAGTCGTCGACCGTGGTGTGGCGGGCCACCTGCTCGGCGAACTTGAAGTTCACGTCCAGGTAGCTCTGCCAGTACTGGGGGTCGAAACGGCAGCGGGTCTGCAGGTCGTGAAACAGGGGCCAGATGACCTCGTTGGAAAACCCGAAATAGTACCCCTTGACCTCTTCCGGGGTCAGGGGGACTGTGCGCAGCTCATACCCGGCCTCGGCCGAGAACTCCTCCAGCAGGGGTTCGACGTCCAGATCGGGGTCGGACGCCCCGGACCAGCCGATCCACACCCCGCCGCGATTGCGCAGCACCGGGGCCAGGGCCGTGACCAAACCGCCCGCGCCGGGCTTGACGGTCCATTGGTCGCCCTCCTTTTTCAGGGCGGCGGGAAGTCGGTTGGAGACAACGATGAGACGTCTGAGTCCGGGTTCCATGCAATGCTACTCCGGTTTCGCTGGATTGGAAAAATCAAAATCTTTTACCACTCTACAGTATCTACCGGGGTTCGGCACGCTTGGCAAGGCTGCGGGCGCGGGGAAAAGGGAAAAATACCCGGGCCAGGTGTTGACAACCGCCCCGAGCTGTTTATCTTCCCACAATTGCCCCGAATTCCGACGCCCTGACGGTCATCGCCAGGGCGAATATTTCGAATAAAGGAGACTGACATGGCACTGAAACCGTTACATGATCGCGTTATCGTCAAGCGGACCGCAGAAGAGGAAACCACCGCCGGAGGCATCATCATCCCGGACTCCGCCAAGGAAAAGCCGCAGGGCGGCGAAGTCCTGGCCGCAGGCCCGGAATGCAAGAGCCTGAAGGCCGGCGACGCCGTGCTGTTCGCCAAATACGCGGGCACCGAATTCAACAGCGAAGGCGAAGAACTGCTGATCATGCGCGAAGACGACATTCTGGGCGTCTTCAAATAACCACCAAGACGAACATTCCGAGGAATTACAATGGCTAAATCTCTGGACTTCCAGGAAATCGCCCGCGAGGGCCTGAAGCGGGGCGTCAACACCCTGGCCGACGCCGTGAAAGTGACCCTGGGCCCCAAGGGCCGCAATGTCATGATCGAAAAGACCTGGGGCGCACCGCAGGTGACCAAGGACGGCGTCACCGTTGCCGAAAAGATCGAGCTCGAAGGCAAGCTCGAAAACATGGGCGCCCAGATGGTCAAGGAAGTGGCCTCCCGCACCAATGAAAACGCAGGCGACGGCACCACCACCGCCACGGTGCTGGCCCAGGCCATCTACAACGAAGGCGTGAAGCTGCTGGCCGCGGGCCGCAACCCCATGTCCATCAAGCGCGGCATCGACAAGGCCGTGGAAGCCGTGGTCGCCGAGCTGGACAAGATCGCCAAGCCGGTCAAGAAGACCTCCGAAATCGCCCAGGTGGGCACCATCTCCGCCAACGGCGACGAATCCATCGGCAACATCCTGGCCGAGGCCGTGGACCGCATCGGCCATGACGGCGTCATCACCATCGACGAGGCCAAGGGCATGGAAACCGTGCTGGACGTGGTGGAAGGCATGGAATTCGACAAGGGCTGGCTCTCCCCCTATTTCGTCAACAACCAGGACAAGCAGACCTGTGAATTCGAAGAGCCGCTGCTGCTCATCTCCGAAAAGAAGATCAGCAACATGCGCTCCCTGCTGCCCATCCTGGAAAAGGCCGTGCAGGCCAACAAGCCGCTGGTCATCCTCACCGAGGACCTGGAAGGCGAAGCCCTCTCCACCCTGGTGGTCAACGCCATGCGCGGCACCATCAAGGTCTGCGCCGTCAAGGCCCCGGGCTTCGGCGACCGCCGCAAGGACATGCTCCGCGACATCGCCATCCTCACCGGCGCAACCGTGGTTTCCGACGACCTGAACATTTCCCTGGAAGGCCTGGAACTGAACGACCTGGGCACCTGCAAGCGCCTCATGGCCACCAAGAAGTCCACCACCATCGTGGACGGAGCCGGTGAAAAGGAAGCCATCAAGCGCCGCTGCAACGAGATCGAAGGCCAGATGAAATCCTCCTCCAGCGACTATGACCGCGAAAAGCTCCAGGAACGCCTGGCCAAACTCATGGGCGGCATCGCCGTGATCAAGGTCGGCGCGGTCACGGAAGTGGAGATGAAGGAAAAACGCGACCGCGTGGAAGACGCGCTGCACGCCACCCGCGCCGCGGTTGTGGAAGGCATCGTCCCCGGCGGCGGAACCGCCCTGGTGCGCGCCGCCAAGGCCATGGACAAGCTCAAGGCCGTGGACGACGACGAACTTGCCGGCATCCAGGTGGTGCGCAAGGCCGTGGACGCTCCCCTGCGCCAGATCGCCTGCAACGCGGGCATGGAAGGCGCCGTGGTCGTGGAGCACGTTCGCGAAATGAAGGGCTCCAACGGCCTCAACGCCGCCACCGGCGAGTACGAAGACCTGATCAAGGCCGGTGTCATCGACCCCAAGAAGGTCGTGCGCACCGCCCTGCAGAACGCGGCTTCCGTCTCCGGCCTGCTGCTGACCACGGAATGCGCCGTGGCCGAGGCCGTGGAAGAAGACTAGCCAACACCAGTACCATCACGGGGGCCGGGATTTTCCCGGCCCTTTTTTTTTGGAAAATCATCTTTGTGCCCCCAGCCTATTTAGGGTATATATGGGAGGGTAACCCCCTGTACGACATGGTTTTGCGGAGGAAAACAACGCTTCCGGGAGCGCCATGAAACTGAGCGACGTCATGGATATTGCCCGCCTGAAGGGGCTGCTTCAGAGTATCGAACCGGTCTTCGGGATTCCGTGCGTCCTGGCGGAGGCCGATGATCCCGTTTTTTCCGCCCGGCATCCCCGGCTCTGCTCCCTGTGCCAGGAACGCGCTGCCCGGGAATCCGAGGACTGCCGGGAACGCGAGGAGGAACAGGAGGCAAAACTCCGGTCCGGCGAACCGGTCACCCGGAAATGCCCGCTGGGCCTTCATTGCATCGCCCTGCCCATCATGGTCCGGGGGGAATATGCGGGAGCCGTCGTGGCCGGCCCGTACCTGACGAATCCATCCGACGAAAGCGCATTGCGCACCTTCTCCCAGGACAACGGAATTTCTCCGGAAACACTGCTGGCCGCCCAGGAAGGCCTGCCTGTCATGGACGAGAACAGGCTGCTGAAGCTGGGGGCCTTTTGCCGGGAAATGGCCGAGAGCGCGGCGCAGATGTGCCGGGACTCCCTGCGGATCGCCGAACTACAGACCGCCATGGCCGAGGAAGGCAGGGCTCTGGAATGCGAGGTCACGGAACGGACCCTGGAACTGGAACGCATCGAGCGCCGGCTCAATGCCGCCCAGAACATCGCCAAGCTGGGCAGCTTCGAACGCGACCTGATCGGCGGGGGCGGCTGGTGGTCCGACGAGGTCTACCGCCTCCTGGGCTATGAGCCGGGCGAAATCGAATGCCTCCAGGAAAATTTCAACAGCCACGTCCACCCCGAGGACAAGGACATGTTCCTCAAGGTCATGGACGACGGACTGACCCGGGGCGAGCCCTTCAACATCGAGTTCCGCGTCATCACCAAGCAGGACGAACTGCGCTGGTTCTATGCGCAGCTCTACGTGGACAAAGTACGACTTCGGCACCCCGATCAAGTACCGAGGAGCCTTCCGGGACATCACCCGGCGCAAGCGCGTCGAGGACGAGCTGCGCAGCGTCAACAGGCTCCAGCAGCTGATCCTGGACAACAGCATCATCGGCATCGCCCTGGTGCGCCACCGCCGTTTCGAATGGGTCAACCAGCAGGCTGCGGACATGACCGGTATGTCCGTGGAGGACATGACCGGCTCGCCCACCCGGGTGGTCTACACGGACGACGAGCAATACGAATATCTCGGCAGGACCGCCTATGCCGCCCTGCGCTCGGGCAACAGCTACGACGCGGTCTTCCCGTTCATGCACCAGACCAGGGGATCCATGTGGTGCCGGTTCGTGGCCACGGCCCTCAATCCGGAAAAGCCCGAGGACGGCTCCATCTGGATGTTCGAGGACATCCACGAACGCCGCGCCGCGGACATCGCGCTTCGCAAGTCGCGCAAGGAACTGGAATCCATTTTCGAAAACTCCCAGGTGGGCATCATGTTCCTCCGCGACGGACGTTTCCTGGTCCGCGCCAACCAGCGCCTGGCCGAAATCTTCGGGTATGACTCGCCCGAGGAGATGGAAAACCTGAGCATGCGCGCGCTCCACCTGACGGAAAGGCACTACCGGGACTTCGGGGAGCAATACTACAGCAAGCTGGTCCTCGGCGAGCAGACCCAGATCGAATACAGGATGCGCAAAAAGGACGGCTCGGCCGTGTGGTGCTCCCTGTCGGGCAAGGCCGTGGACACCCAAAAAACCATCGACCTGGACAAGGGCGTCATCTGGGTCATCGAGGACATCACGGTCCGCAAGAAGGCAGAGGCCGCCCTGCGGCTCAGCGAGCGGCGGTTCCGGGCCATCTTCACCCACGCGGGCGTGGGTATCTGCACCATCGACCGGGAAGGCGTCCTCCACCGGGTCAACCACCGGATCTGCATGCTCATGGGCTACGAGGAATATGACCTGCTGGGCATGAACGTCAAAGAGATCATCCACCCGGACGACTTCAGCCAGGATGCGGAACTGCGCCACCGGCTCTGGATCCGAGACATCCCCATGTTCGTGCGCGAGGAGCGGTTCGTGCGCCGGGACGGCAAGGTCCTCTGGGGACGAATCACCACCACGGTGGTACGCGCCGACGACGAGACCCCGCAATACCTGCTGGAGGTGATGGAGGACATCACCGAGCGCAAGCGCCTGGAATCGGAACTGGTGCGCCTGGCCCGCACCGACTCGCTCACGGGCCTCAAGAACCGCCATTACTTCATGGAGCGCGGCAACGAGGAGTTCGAACGCTTCCGGCGGTACGGAACGCACATGTGCGCCATGCTCATGGACATCGACCATTTCAAGAACATCAACGACACCTACGGCCACCACCTCGGCGACCTGGTGCTCAAGAAACTGGCCGCGACCTGCGAAAACATCCTGCGCAAAACCGACGTGTTCGGACGCATCGGCGGCGAGGAGTTCGCCATGGTCCTCGTGGAACTGGACCTGGACACCGCCCACGAAATCGCCGAGCGCATCCGCCATGAAGTGGAAAATACGGTGGTGGAGACCGAGGAGGGCGACATCCGGTTCACGGTCAGCATCGGGGTCACGGACCTGCGCGAGGACGACGCCAACCTGGAAAAAACCATCCAGCGCGCCGACTCCCTCATGTACGAAGCCAAGCAGACCGGCCGCAACAAAGTGGTGAAGGGATAGCAGGCTGCTTATGGGCTTCTTCAGTAAACTGGTGCCCCCTTCCGGCAAGGGGGAAAGGAACTTCGACCGGGGCATGCGCGCGGAACTGCGCCGCGACTTTGCCGAGGCCGAGCAGTATTTCTCTGCCGGGGCCGACAACTTCGCCGAGCACCTGGCCTTGAAGGACGCCAAGGGGCAGGAGCCCCTGGTCCGGCACCTGGTCATGGGCGGCATATGCTGCACCCGCATCGGCCGCAACCGGGAAGCCCTCGCCTGGCTGGACCGCGCCCTGGCCCTGCGGGACGACGTTCCCGACGCCTGGCTCAACGCGGGCTATGCGGCCGCCAAGCTGGGCGACGCGGACCGGGCCGCCGGATACTGGTCCCGCTACCCCCAGTGGTCCGAGGAGCGGATCGTGGCCGAGGCGCTCAAGCAGGCCGTGCGGCAGCTCAAGACCGCCGAACAACCGGACTTGCAGGCCGCCTGCGAGGCCGTGGCACAAGCCAGCTTTTCCCAGATGCGCCACAACCACGCCCTGCCGCCCGAGCGGCGCGATGCCATTTTGAAGAAAAAGGGGTACTAGCTCACCTCGCCCTCAAGGGGAAATCATAAACGCGGCAAAGGGGGCCAGTGGCCCCCTTTGCCGCGTTTATGGTTGGAAATGGAAACAGAGACAAAGCCCCGCACAACCAGCCAGCTATCGAAAACCTATCGACAACTCCCTAGAATTTCTCGAAATCGTCGTCAGGCACCGGTCCGTGGGGCAAGGGCTGGGGCCTGACCGAGGCAACGGATATGCTGCCGTAGTTCTTTCCCTTGCCGTTGCCATTGCCGTTCCCGTTGACCCTGAAGAAGGTCATGGCGGCCTGCAGGCCCTCTGCCTGGCTGGCGAATTCCTCGGCGGTGGAGGCCATTTCCTCGGATGCCGTGGCGTTCTGCTGGATGACCACGTCGAGCTGCTGCATGGCGGTCTCCACCTGCTGAATGCCGTAGTTCTGCTCGTCGCAGGCCTTGGATATCTGGCTGACAAGCTCGGCGGTCTTCTGGATCTCGGGCACGATGAGCTGGAAGAGATCGCCCACCTGACCGGCCATCTGCACGCTCTGGGCGGAAAGCTCGGAAACCTCGCCCGCTATCTGGCCGCTGCGTTCGGCCAGCTTGCGCACCTCGGCGGCCACCACGGCAAATCCCTTGCCCTGCTCGCCCGCGCGGGCCGCCTCAATGGCGGCGTTCAGGGCCAGCAGGTTGGTCTGCCGGGCGATCTCCTCGATGGCCGAAACCTTTTCCGCAATCTCCTGCATGACCTCCACGCTGCGCCGCACGGCCGCGCCGCCCTTCTGGGTCTCGCTGGAGGCTCCCGCCGCGATCTCGTCGGTCTTGCGGGCGTTGTCCGCATTGTCGCGGATGCTGCCGGCCATCTGCACGATGGAGGCGTTGACCTCCTCCACCGCAGCGGCTTGCTCCGTGGTGCCCTGCGAAAGGGACTGGGACGAGGAGGACAGCTCCTGGCTTCCGGCGGAAACGTTTTCCGTGGCCTGCTGCACCTCGGTGACCACATGCCCCAGCTTGTCGGCCATGCTCTTCATGGCCAGGTAAATGCCGCGCATGCCGCCCTTGCCTTCCTCGAACTTGACGGTCAGGTCCCCGTCGGACACGCGCCCGGCGATCCAGGCGATATCCTCGGGCTCGCCGCCGATGGTGTTGGTGATGCCGCGGGCAAAGAACATGCTGGCCAGGGCGGCCAGCAGGGCGATGCCCAGGGCGATGGCCGCCAATATCAGGTACATGTCGTATACGGCGGCATCCAGGGCCACCTGCTTGCGGGCGATCATTTCATCGATATTGTCGATATACACGCCCATGCCCAGAATCCACCCCCAATCCTTGAAAAGCTGGACATAGGTCAGCTTGGGAACCGAGTCCTCCTTCCCGGGCTTGGGCCACCAGTAGCTGACAAACCCCTCTCCGTCGGCATTGGCCACATCCACTATATCTTTGAACAGAGGCGTGCCCTTGGGGTCCTTGACCCCGAGCATGTTCTTGCCGTCCAGGGCGGGATTGACCGGGTGCATGATGATGTTGCCCTTCTGGTCCATGATGAAGAAGTAGTTGCCGTCGCCCAGGCGCATCTTGGCCACCTGGCGCATGGCCTCGGCCTTCATGGTGGCGGTGATGTCGTCGATCCACGCCCCCGTGCCGATGACCAGCTTCAGGGAGGGGATAAAGCGGACATAGGATATCTTCAGCTTGGGCTCGGTTTCACCCGGCTTGGCCCACCAGTAGGAGGTCATGCCTTCGCCCTTGTCCCGGGCAATGGCCGTCAGGTCGCGGATCAGGTAGTTGCCCTTCACGTCCTTGAGATCGGAAAGGTCCTTGCCCTGCAGGGCTTCCGAGGGGTGGGCCACCATGCGGTGGTCGAGGTCGTTGAGCCAGACGTAGTTGTCGCCCTCATAGCGGGCGGCGACCACCAGTTTCCCGATCTCCCGAATGAGCTCGTCGCGGGACAGGAAATTCCTGTTGCGGGCATAAAAGTCCTCGACCTGGTTGTAGACCGCATCCACGACCCGTTTCAGTTCCTGGGCCTTTTCCCGCTTCAGTCCCTCGATGTCCTGCGACCGCTTGTAATAGCTATCCACCGTGCCGATGGCCATGCCCACATAGTCCGTGAGCAGGGTCTTTTCCTTGTTCATGGCCTCCGTACGGTAGGAGTCGGCCTCCTGGTCCGCATAGGACGTGATCTGATGAATGAAGACAAAGCAGAGAACAGCAATGGTCACTGCAATGGTTACGACCTGGAACAGGGTAAGCCGGGTTCTCAGTTTCATTTCCAACTCCCTTTGATAGCGGAAAAAGGCACACGCCAAGCCGGCGCCGGGACACCCCCCATTGCACGATGGCCCAAGGCCGTTGTTCTGGCAACCACATCCAGGAAAAAATAACGAAGCTCATGGGCCCAGAAATGGGATGCATGCTTCGCCCGCGCCATTCACAAAGCGATGATTTTCAAATATCACTTGAGGGCATGAGCATGCGTACGAACATCTTTCCCATGACGGCACTGTATACCGCCCTGTTCTGCCTGGCCTGCATCCTGGCCGCGCCCGGCCCCGCCCTGGCCGAAACAGTGGTGATCGGCACCCGGAACCCTGTTCAGGACACGGCCAACGTGCAGAAGGCGGTGGACGGCGGCGGCTCGGTCCTGCTCAAGGGCGATTTCGACTTCGGCGAAAAAGGACGGGTCCTCATCCGCAAATCCGTGGAAATCCGGGGCGAAGTGGACAGCCTGGGACTCCCCGTGACCATCATCAGGGGCGGCTTCTGGAATTTCTACAGCCCCCTGCCCGTGCCGGGAGCGCCCCCGGCCAAAAAGGGGCCGATCATCTCCGTCAGTTCTCTCCACTTCCAGGGCCCCAAGGGAACGCCCCTGCACTTCCCCTATGCCGCAGGACTGACGATCAGGAACAATATCGTGGAAAACGTGGAGCCCCAGGAGCTCAAGGTGGAGTGGACGGAATCCGACTCCCTGCTCTTTGCGGCCGGCGTGGTGGCGGGCACCCGTCTTGACTACCGCAAGACGCCGCTGGAACGCGCGGTGTCCGGCGTCATCACCATCAAGGACAACCGCTTCCACATGATGGTGAACAAGCCGGGCATGACCGCCGGGCGCGGCGTCATGGTGGACTGGACCTGGGGAGCCCTGATCCGGGTGGAAAACAACATCATCACCAAGGCCTCGCGCAACGGCATTGAGCTGCTGGACAACGTGCGCTCCGACAAGGGCGAGGGCTCCATCCTCGTGGCCGGGAACAAGATCGTCACCGATGACCGGGGAATCGAATACCCCAACAAGTTCACGGCCAACGGCATTGTGGCGGGCTGGTACTTCGACACGGCGGGCGGGAGCGATTTCGCGCGCAACAGCAAGGCGCTCATCCTGCGCAACCGCGTCGAGATCCGGGGCGAAACCTCCACGGGCGTCTTCTGCTACGGCAACGACGCCACCGTGGCGGGCAACGACATCATCGTCAGCGGCGGCGACAAATCCCGGGGCATCATCCAGACCGGCTCGCGCGGCTTCTTCACGGCCAACCGGTTCCGGGGCAAGGGACAATACGCCATCTTCAACGTGCCTTTCGAAAAGCTCACGGCATCGACGAACATATTCGCCTGGAACGATTTCAAGGAATTCACGGGACTCAAGGGGCAGATGCTCCTGAGCGGCGACCTCAACCGCGTGCTGGGCCGCGTCATGGTCAAGGACAAGGGACGCGGCAACACCCAGGAGGACGTCCCGCCCGTGGGGCTTCCCGGCAGCGAGTTCGAGGGGGACGACTGGGAACCCGTGGAAAGCCTGCCCTAAAAACAACCCGTAGGAAAAACCATGAGCAAAAGAATCAACATCGGCGACAATGCCTTCATTCTGCCCGAACCAATGACCGTGATTGGCACCATATACAACGGCAAGCCCAATTTCATGGCTGCGGCCTGGGTGACGCGCTGCAACTACAAACCCTGCCTCATGGCCATCTGCATCAACAAGGCTCACGCCACGTCCGAGGCCATCATCCGCAACGGCGAGTACAGCATCAACCTGGCCTCGGAATCCATGCTTGATAAAGTGGACGCGGCTGGTCTCATATCCGGACACAAAGCGGACAAGTCGTCACTCTTCGAGGTGCATTACGGCGAACTCGAAAAGGCCCCCCTGGTCATGGAAGCTCCGCTGTCCTTGGAGATGAAACTCCACGACAAGCTCGAACTGCCTGTGGACATCATCTTCGTGGGCGAAGTCATGGCTTCCTGGACCGAAGAAAAATACATGACCGAAGGGTTCGTTGACGTCGAAAAGGTCCGGCCCTACACGCTGACCATGCCGGACAACCGTTACTGGAGTGTTGGCCGCCAGATAGGCTGCGCCTGGCATGACGGCAGGGAACTGAAAAACACGCTCAAGTGAGACTTGCCGGGATATCCCGGCAGACATTTCCCCTTCACCCGCACAACACCTCCCGAAAAAGTCAACTTTTTTTCATCTTGTTGTTGACATCTGCTGTCCTCTTTTTTAATTGATAACGAAATTCAATTTCAATAAGGAGTCACAACATGTGCGCGGCATTGATCGGCGGAATGGACAGGCTGAAGCGGGATTACATGGATGAAGCCAAAAAACACGGCATCAAGCTGAAGTGCTACACCGGCAAGGAACGCAGCATCGGCGGCACCGTGGGAGAAGTGGATTTCGTGGTCATGTTCACCAACAAGGTCTCCCACAAGGCGCGCAAGGACATCCTCAAGGCCGTGAAGGGCAAGGACGTGCCCGTGTACATGCACCACTCCTGCGGAGTGAGCACCCTGCGCAAATGCCTGGACGAGGCCGCCTGCTAGACAGTGGTCGCCTTGGACGGATCCCAGTCCTTGACCAACGCGATGACCCGTCCCGTCAGGGCGTTGAACTCAGGCTTGGTGACCTGGTCATCGGCCTTGACCGATTCGCCCTTGTGCATGATGCCCTTTGAGATGAGCGAGGAGAACAGGCAGACCGGCAGCTCCTTCAGCACCGGGTCCTCCTTGATCCTGCGGGTCAGGGTGTAGCCGTCCATCTGGGGCATCTCCACATCCGAAACCACCACGTCCACATAGTCCAGGGGGCGCTTGCCCTCGGCCTGGGCCCGTTCCTTGATCTGCAGCAGCTTGTTCCAGGCCTCCTGGCCGTCCCCCACCACGGTGGGCTCGAAATTGGCCTGTTCGAAATTCTGGCGCAGCACATTGCGCACCGAAGTGGAATCGTCGGCGATCAAGGCCCGGTACGTCTGCTCCGCCACGGTAATATCTCCCGCCACCATGGCGCTTCCGCCGTCCAGTTCGGCCAGGGCCAGCTCCAGGTCGAGCATCAGGGTGATATGGTCGCCGATCTCGATGGTGCCGGTGATGCAATTGGTGGAAAAATTCTTCACATACAGGCTGGGAGGCTGCACGTCCCTCCAGTTGATGCGGTGGATCATGGTCACCCCTGAGACCAGGAACCCGGTGACCGTGTTGTTGAACTCGGTCACAATGATGGGCTCGTTCTCCTCCTTGGGCTTGTCCATCTCCAGCCAGATGCTCAGGTCCACAACGGGCAGGATCAGGTCGCGCAGGGGAATGGTGCCCAGAAAACTCGGATGCGCGGCTGCCTCGGAGCCCTCCAGCCCTTCCGGAGCCTCCACCACCTCCACCACCTTGGCCACGTTGACGCCGAAGTAGTGGGTGGAAATCTCTTCCCCGTGCCGCTCGCGCACGAAAAATTCGATGATCTCAAGCTCGTTGGTGCCTGTTTCCAGAAGAATATCCTGTTTGCTCATGGCCTTTCTCCTTGCGGACAGTCTTGCTTATGCACCACCTGTACATGAAATCCAGGGGCAGGAGTATTAGTTCTTTAAGATTCTAAAGCCGGTCCGGGCAACCGGCCCAGGCATTCAGCGTCGCGCACAAAAAAACCGGCGGGCCGATGCCCGCCGGTTCCTCTCAATCATTTTCATGCGCCAAAATCAGGAGGTGGCAGCGCCCGCGCACTCCTCGCTCTCCCGAATCAACAGATCCCACTGCACGGGTTCCTCATGGCTCACGGCCCGTTTCAGGGTGGAACCAACCACCTCGTTCCAGTGCACCGGGGTCACGCCCACGCGCGGGCAGCGGGTGGTCAGGTCGGACTCGGAAAGCACGTGGCCGGCCGGAAGATCGCGGGAAAAGACAATGCACTTGCGCAGCTTCTTGGCGGCGGCCTGCTCTTCCGGGAAGACCTTCTTGCCCTTCACCGCCAGGGCCTTCTCCACCTCGCGAATCATGTCGGTCATGTCCGCCAGTTGACGGGGTTCCAGGGATGCCTGGTGATCCGTGCCCTTCATGGTCTTATCCATGGTGAAATGACGTTCCACCACGCAGGCGCCGAAGGCAACGGAGGCAACGGACGGGCCAAGCCCACGCTCGTGCCCGGAATATCCCACGGGCAGCTGATAGCGCTCGCGCAGGCTCTCAATGACCGGCAAACCGATCTGCTCTTCCGGGCAGGGATAGGTGGAGTTGCAATGCAGCAGCACCAGATCGTCATGCACGGAACGGATGGTTTCCACGGCCGCGTCAATATCCTCCAGGGAACTCATTCCCGTGGACAGGATGATGGGAATGCGCGCCTGGGCGTACTTGTAGACCAGGGGCAGGTTGACCAGTTCCGCGGAACTGATCTTGAGCAGTTCCACGTTCAGGTCCAGGATCTGCTGCAGGCTGGGTTCGTCCCAGGCCGAGGCGAAAAAGACCAGTCCCTTGGCCTCGGAGTATTCCTTGAGCTCCCCGATTTCCTCGATGGAAAGCTCCAGGGCGTCCCGGTGTTCCCCGTAGGTGGGGCCGAAGCTGTTGCAACCGGTATAGGGCGCGGCGCGGCCCTCGCGGGTCAGCAGCGCCTCGGTGCAGCGCTTCTGGAACTTGACCGCCTGGACACCGGCCTCGGCGGCCTTGTCGATCATCTCCTTGGCCAGGGCGATCTCACCTTGATGGTTGTTGCCGATCTCGGCCACCACGAAACAAGGGTGCCCTTCACCGATGCCGACGCCGGAGCGTAGAGTAATGGACGTGACTTTCTGCATAATTAGAATCTCACGATCTCGAAGCCGCGCGTATCCGCAACCGGCTTGATCTGTTCATAGATTTCGTCCTGCCTGCCGAATGAGGTGATCACCACGGCATCGCAGTCCACATGGTCGAGGACATGGGGCGCGGAAACCACATGTCCATGAAATATGAGCCCCTGCTTGCTCATGCTGCTGTCCAGCAACAGCATGACCTGGAACGGGGAATCCTTCAAAGCGGAAAGCACCACTTCGCAGGTTTCCGAAGCGCCGAACAGCGCCAGCCGGGTCTTGCCCCGGTCGCAAAGGTCCTGGAGCTTGTCCAGCACGAAATCCTTGACCGTGGTGTACAGCCGAATGGTTTCGGAGGAATAGTCCGAAAACATCCGGCGGCGGCGTTTTTCCCCGGCCTCGGTAAGGACATACCGGTAGCTTTTCCCGTTGACGGGCAGAAACTCCACGAGATCCTCGGCCTGGAGCTGCTTGAGGTACTGGTTGATCATGGCGCCGGAAAGATTCAGGCGGCGTCCCAGTTCATACTGGGAAAGGCCGGAGTCATGCGCCAGGGAGTCAAGAATGGCCAGGACGCGGGTGTTCTTGCTCGGCTTCAGGTAGGATCCCTCAGATATAAGCTGCTGGATGACCCTGTTGCTGGTATGTTCCATTTGTGTATTCAACATTCACTTGGTCAATGATTTGTGAACCGTATCCGCTTGCCACAGTTCACGAGTTTTCGAATGTAGTCCCCGGCGGGGAACCTGTCAACACAAGCCGGGGACAGCCTCTCCCTCTCGTTCAAAGGCACGGTTTATCCGTTTCCTTTCTCATGCAATCGTTGACACATTGAATAATCGGTCGATTGAAGGGTTTTCTTTACCCTGAAAACGTCATTCCACCGACGCGTCTTCATATCAATTCAAGATTCGTGCCCGGCACTTTCTTCCAGATACAAGAGAAAAAAAAGCCCCGCCTCATGGCGGGGCTTCCTGTCGTGCATCCTTTCCGGCACCGCGCTCGGCCCTACGTTTCTGCTTCCGCTCGGCCTTGGCGACCTCCTCGTCGCGCAGGGCCCGGCGGAGCACCTTGCCCACCATTGTCTTGGGCAACTCGTTCCGGAACTCCACCTGCCTGGGGACCTTGTAGTTGGCAAGCTTCTCCCGACAGTACCCGATGACGTCCGCACGGGAGAGCTCCGCACCGGGCTCAAGCACCAGGTAGACCTTGACGATCTCGCCGCGCCCCTCGTAAGGAATGCCGACGGTGACGGCCTCCTTGATCTTGGGGTGGGCGTAAAGCACCTCGTCGATCTCGCGCGGATAGATGTTGTACCCGCCCGAGATGATCAGGTCCTTCTTGCGGTCCACGATGAAGAAATAGCCGTCCTCGTCCATGTAGGCGATGTCGCCGGTATAGAGCCAGCCGTTTCGCAGCACGTCGGCGGTGGCGTCCGGGCGGTTGTAGTAGCCCTTCATGACCTGCGGCCCGCGAATGACCAGCTCGCCCATCTTGCCCATGGGCAGGGATTCGCCCCCCACGTCCATGTCCACGACCTTGGCGTCCGTATCCGGAAACGGCAGGCCGATGGAACCGGCCTTGCGCTGGCCTCGGATGGGGTTGAGATGGGTCACGGGGGAGGCCTCGGTGAGCCCGAAGCCCTCCAGGATGGTGGCCTGGGTCATCTCGTTGAACTTGTCGATGTATTCAACAGGCATGGGAGCCGAGCCCGACACACAGTAGTTGATGGACTTCATGTCGAACTTGGCCACGTTCTTCTGCTGCAGCAGGGAAATATACACCGAGGGCGCGCCGGGAAACACCGTGGGCCGATGCTTGTGGATGCCCTTGAGCACGTCCTGGGGCACGTAGCGCGGGAAGGGGATCAGGGTCGCGCCCATGGACATGGGCCAGTTCACGCAGGTGGTCAGCCCATATATATGGAAATAGGGCAACACGCCCAGAAAGGTCTGGGGCTCCTTTTCCAGTTCGCTGAGCATGGACTGGCACTGCTGGACGTTGGCCCCCAGATTGAAATGGGTGAGCATGCAGCCCTTGGCCACACCGGTGGTGCCGCCCGTGTACTGCAGCATGGCCACTTCGTCCGGGTCGATGCGCTCGCAGGTATAGGTGTCGCTCCCCTTCAGCAGAGGCTTGAACGGAAACACGGCCTTGTTGTCAAAGGGAATGGCCGGGCGGTTGCCCTCGCGCCGCACCTTGAACTGGTAGAGCATGTTCAGGGGGAAGGCCAACCCGTCCGCAATGGAGGTGAAAAAGTACTTTTCAATGGGCAGCTCGGGCATGAGCTTTTCCAGCCTGGGCCAGAGCAGGTCCACGGCGATGAGGAACCGGGCCTCGCAGTCGTTGAAGTGATGCAGGATCTCGGTTTCCATGTACAGGGGATTGGTCCAGACCACCACGGCCCCGGCACGCAGGCAGCCCCAATAGGCAATCAGGGCCTGCGGCGTGTTGGGCAGCATGAGGGCCACCCTGTCCCCCTTGCGCAGCCCCATCTTCTTGAGGTTGGCGGCAAAGATTTCCGTCAGCCGCTTGAGCTTTCCGTAGGTGACCGACCAGTTCTGGAAGACCACGGCCTTGCGCCTGGGCCACCGCTTGGCCGCCCGGTCCAGAAACCGGTGCAGGGGTATCTTCTCGTAATCGATGGCAGGAGTGACCTCGGGGTCGTAGGACTTGAGCCAGGGGCGTTCGATATTCTCCATTCGTGTATTCCTTCCCTCTCTATTCTGCGCCGAAACGCATCGGCGCACGGTATAATAGCCCTCGTCCCGGGTCAACAGGCCCCAAAACGCAAAATCCCCCTCTCAATCCCGCTTTCAGGCAAAAAAACACCGCACTTTATAATATCTCTAAAAACATTTTCCATTCCATATTCAAACATAGAGGAGCGGCCCGCGTGCCCTGTCACCCTGCGGGCCGAAACAAAAAACGCAACCAACCCTATTTCCCTTGAGGAGGTCACCATGCCCCGCTTGCTCGCCATCATAACCCTGCTCGCCACACTGGCCTTCCCGTCCATAGGCTCGGCGACAAACTTCGAAATCCTTACCGGCGAATGGGCGCCCTACGTTTCCGAATCCATGGAAGGCGGAGGGCCCACGGCCATCATCGTCACCGAGGCCCTCAAGGCCGCGGGCCATTCCGCCACCTTCAAGTACGTGCCCTGGGCGCGCACCGAGGCGCTGACCCAATCCGGCCAGGCCGTGGGCACCTTCCCGTGGTCGGCCACGGAAAAATTTTCCCAGACCTGCCTGCAATCCACACCGCTGGCCAGCCAGAAGATGGTCTTCTTCTATCTCAAGGACAAGATGCCCGGATGGGACTACACCACCCTGGATGCGCTCAAGAGCCTCAAGGTGGGCGGCTCGCGCGGATACACCTATGTGGAAATGTTCGAGGGAGCTGGCATCAAGCCCGACTATGCCGCGGACGTGAGCAAGTCCTTCAAGAAGCTTTTGGCCGGGCGCGTCGACGTGGTGCCCGAAAGCCAACTGGTGGGTTGGCAAACCATCAAGAGTGGTTTTGCAGCCGACGAGGGCAAGTTCGCCAATGCCGACACGCCCCTGTTCGTCAAGGCCCTCTATCTCCAGATCTCCAAGAAACATCCCGACGGACAGGCTCTGTTCGACGCCTTTGAAAAGGGCTTCCAGATGATCAAGGACAACGGCACCTACAAGGGCATCCTGGACAAGTACGGTTTGTCCGAATAGCCAAAAACGCTGATGATAAAGGTTGCCTCCGGCGGGTAGGGGGATAATCCCCCCTGCATCCCCTTTCAATAAACAGAGTCCGCTGCTCGCAATGCGAGCAGCGGACTCTGTTTATATGTCAGGTTTCCAAAGGATCGTGTCCTTTGGCGGGGTACAGGGGCAGCGCCCCGGCATGCCCTTTTAGGCTGTCTCGCCTATTCCACCACGGAAGCCTTGGTGATGACGATGGGCTCAAGGGGAACGTTTTCATGGAAGCCGTGGTTGCCGGTTTCCACGGCCTTGATCTTGTCCACCACCTCGGTGCCTTCCACCACCTTGCCGAAGACGGCGTAACCCCAGCCCTGCGAGGTCTCGGCGCTAAAATTCAGGAAGCCGTTGTCCTGCACGTTGATGAAGAACTGGGCCGTGGCGGAATGCGGATCCATGGTCCGGGCCATGGCCACGGTGTACTTGTCGTTCTTCAGCCCGTTGTTGGCTTCGTTCTCGATGGGATCGCGGGTGGTCTTCTGGGACATGTCCTCGATCATGCCGCCGCCCTGGACCATAAAGCCGTCGATGACGCGGTGGAAAATGGTGCCGTCGTAGAACCCTTCCTCCACGTATTGCTGGAAGTTGGCGGCGCTCTTCGGGGCCTTTTCCTCGTTCAGTTCCAGGACGATGTCGCCCATGGTGGTTTCAAGCTTGATCATATCAAAATCTCCTTTGGATCTATTTGCTGTTTGGAAATTCGGCTCTACCAGACGCGGGGCAAGCTGGCAAACGTCTATTGCCCGGCCTTGAATTTCAACGCCGCGGCCACGAAACGCGGCGCCCAGTCCGGCACGGCCAGGGCGTGGATATGGTTGTACCCGGCAAAGGTGCTGTTGCTCACCAGCCCGTCGCAGCCGTCCAGCATTCCGTTGCCCCGCTCCATCTTCAGGGCGAAACGCAGGTTGCCGGATTTGGCCGCCACGCAGCGCGAATAATGGAACTCATGGCCGCGCACGCGGGTTCCCCGTGCATAGAACGGGGTATCCGCAACGGCCTCGGCCTCGGTATATCCCAGACCCTGGGGCCGGGGACAGAACGAGGTGGCCACCGGAAAGACGCCGGCCATGGGATAGACGCTGCCGTCATACTCCAGGGTGTCGCACAGGTACATGAACCCGCCGCACTCGGCATAGATGGGCATTCCCGCTTCCGAAAAATTCTTCACATGGATGCGGGTCCGGGACTGGTTGGCCAGACGCAGGGCAAGCGTTTCCGGAAACCCGCCGCCCAGGTACAGGCCGTGGATCTCGGGCCAGGGCTGGTCATCGAGCAGGGAAAGGCGCACCAGCTCGGCCCCGGCGCGCTCCAGGGCCTCCAGGTTCTCCTGATAATAGAACCACAGGGCCTCGTCGTGCACGTACCCGATGCGCACACATTTTTCGGCAGCGGGCTCGGGCCACAGGGGCGCTGGCTCGCCAAACTCGGGCGCGCTTTCCGCCACCCGCCACAGTGCGTCCAGGTCCAGCCACTCCCCGACCACATCGGCAATGGCGTCCAAAGCCTGGTCATGGCCGCCGTAGGAAGCCGGATCATACTCCTGGTCGGACATCAGGCCCATGTGCCGCTCGGGAATGGGGTTCTCCCTGAACTTGGGCAGCATGCCCAGCACGGGCACGTCGGTGTGCTCCTCTATGCTGCGGCGCAGGATGGCGCGATGTCGCTCACCGGCGGTGCGGTTGCAGATGACTCCGGCCAGTCTGAGACCGGGCTCGAAATGGGCGCACCCCTGCACGATGGCCGCCACCGTGCGGGTCATCTTGGTACAGTCGATGGCCAGCACCACAGGGGTTTCCAGCTGGCGGGCCAGCTCGGACGAGGAGCAGGAGCCCTGCTCGTCCTTGCCGTCGAACAGGCCGCGATTGCCCTCGATAAGACCCACATCGCAGCCCTGCATGCGTTCATGCACGAGGGAGCGCAAGGTTTCCCCGCTCAGGAAATAGGGATCGAGATTGGTGCAGAAACGCCGGGAGGCCAGGCCGAGCCAGGTCGCGTCAATGTAGTCCGGGCCCTTCTTGAACGAACGCACGGACTTGCCCGCACGGGTCCAGGCACGCGCCAGGCCGAGGCTGACGATGGTCTTGCCGGTGCCGCCGGACAACCCGGCAATGAGAAGTCGAGGGAATGTAGCCACGCTCATGTTCCAACAAAATATTCCGGCTCTTCCCAAAGGTAAAGAGCCGCAAGAGCCGTTTACCCAATCCGCTCAAGGAACAAAGCAAATTAGGCTAGCGGCTCTTACAAAAAAGCCTTGCCCAAGTACTGCACTGGACAAGGCCTTTGTCGTCAAGACTATCTGAGACTCTATTCGCCTTCAGCAGCGGCCTGCTTGCCGACACCGGCCAGACCATACATGGTGGTGCTGCCGGATGACCAGAAGACCATCTTTTCTTCCTGCACCAGAGCGGTCAGGACCTTCTTGACTTCGCGAGCTTTTGCATCGGG
The DNA here is from genome assembly GCF_008001235.1 of Salidesulfovibrio onnuriiensis. GTDB lineage: Bacteria > Desulfobacterota > Desulfovibrionia > Desulfovibrionales > Desulfovibrionaceae > Pseudodesulfovibrio > Pseudodesulfovibrio onnuriiensis. The sequence continues at coordinate 71,946 of NZ_CP040751.1, forward strand.
GAAAAGCTTGGTGAAGTCGTTGAAGTAGAATTTAGACTTGGATTTGGATTTTTCTTCGCAAAACTTGATGATTTCTGCTTTTGCGGATTCAAGTTCCAGAGGCATAACATGCTCCTTGCTTTAAAATAGGGTGCGGCGGGATCGCCGCACCCCAATAATTACCTATCGGCCTACCACTTGAACTGAGTGGTCTGACGCCAGGTGTAGTAAGCGGGATCGCGGAAGTCGTCGATCAGGTGTTCGGAGAACTCGAGGTCGCAAACTTCGAAGAAGCGTTCCCAACCGATACGGGTAGCCCAGTCGCCCAGGCGCTCGTACTTGTTGGCGCCTTCAGAGTAGGCGGTGAGGATACGCTTGATGACGTCGGTCATTTCAGGCCAACGCGGGGTGTTGTTCGGCAGGAACGGAACAACAACCTTGGAGAAGGCCGGCTTGGTGATGCGGTTGGAAACCTTACCACCAACCATCAGTGCGATACCGTCGCCTTCCTTGTCCGCCAGGGGCAGGGAAGGACACATGGTGTAGCAGTTACCGCAGAACATGCAGCGTTCTTCCTTGATGGCCACGGTCTTGTAGTCCTTGCCATCGACTTCGACCTTGGACGGACGCACGGCGCCGGTGGGGCATGCAGCCACTGCCAGCGGGATTTCGCACAGGTTGTCCAGGTACTTGTGGTCGATGATGGGCGGCTTGCGGTGGATACCGAGGATAGCGATGTCGGAGCAGTGCACGGCGCCGCACATGTTCAGGCAGCAAGCCATGGAGATGCGCACCGGAGCGGGCAGCTTCATGTCGGTGAACTGGTCGAACACGGCGTCCATGGTGGCCTTAACGGTACCGGAAGCGTCGGTTGCCGGAGTGTGGCAGTGGACCCAGCCCTGGGTGTGGACGATGTTGGACACACCAGCGCCGGTGCCGCCCACGGGGAACTTGAAGGAACCGCCGGGGAACTTCTGGTCGTTGAGGAACTTCTTCAGATCCTTGGCCTTGCCTTCGTCTTCCACCATGAACTCGATGTTGTTACGAGTGGTGAAGCGCAGGTAGCCGTCGCACCACTGGTCGGCGATGTCGCAGATCTCACGGATGTGAGTGACGGACATCAGACGTGCGGTACCGCAACGAACGGTGTATACGGCGTCGCCGGATTCGGCCACGTGCTTGAGCACACCGGGTTCCAGGATTTCATGGTAAACCCATTTGCCGAAGTTCTTCTTGATGACCGGCTGGAGGAACTCAGTGAAGTGCTGAGGCCCGATGTCCGAGATCCGGTTTTCCATCGGTTTTTCAGGATTGTATCCAGAAGAGATAAAAGCCATGTCTGTTTCCCCCTTTTAGCGCTGGTGGCGTTTACGGAAGTCTTCGATGTCGCGTTCCCAACCGCCTTCAACCTCATCAGCCTTCCAGAAGATGTAGGGGTTGTGGCGCGGTTCCTGAACCATGCGTGCATCAATGGGCACGCCAGCAGCATTGGCAAGGGCTGCGAAACCGAGGCGCTTCATGGTTTCACCGATGCGCTCGCGGTTCTTGCCTTCTTCCATCCACCAATCCCAAACGCCTTCAACGACGTCCTTGATGGCCTGGAAGTCATCGTCCTTGTTCACTTCGACGAACGGGACGAGCAGGGAGCCCATCTGCGGACCGTCGAGGATCGGGGCCTTTGCGCCGCAAAGGATGGAACAACCGGTGTCTTCACCGATGCGCAGTGCGCGCGGCATGGTGTTGATGCAGTGCATGCAACGGACACATTCCTTGTTGTCGATGGCCAGCTTGCCGCCTTCGAAGGTGATGGCGCCGGACGGACACAGGTTGACGACTTCCTTGACGATGTCGAACTTGCCCCAATCGCGGCCGGCGTGTGCGCCGGCGTTGGGTGCGATCTCGCCGCCAACGTAAGCGGCAACGGCTTCCTGGTCGACGCGGATGTTGTCGCGCCAGGTGCCGAGGAAGGAAAGGTCGGAGCGGGCAATGGCAGCCACGCAGCCGTTCGGGCAGGCGTCGAACTTGAACTTGAACTTGTACGGGAATGCCGGGCGGTGCAGTTCGTCCTGGTATTCCTGGGTCAGGTTGTAGCACAGTTCCTGAGAGTCGTAACAGGCGTATTCACAACGGGACATACCCATGCAGGCTGCCGGAGTACGCAGGTTGGAACCGGAACCACCGAGGTCGTTGTTCATGTTGTGGGTCAGTTCGAAGAAGATTTCTTCGAGCTGCGGGGTCTGGGTGCCGAGCAGCACGATGTCGCCGGTGGCGCCATGCATGTTGGTCAGACCGGAACCGCGAAGTTCCCAGATGTCGCAAAGGTCGCGCAGGAACTTGGTGGTGTAGAACTTACCAGCAGGCTGGGCCACACGAATGGTATGGAAGTGAGCCACGCCGGGGAACTGTTCGGGCTGGTCGCAGTAACGACCGATGACGCCGCCGCCGTAACCGAAAACGCCGACGATACCGCCGTGTTTCCAGTGGGTTTCACCGTCGTTGTAGGACAACTCGAGAACACCGAGAAGATCGTCAGGGCAGTCAGCGGGAACCTGGTATTCAATGCCCTTCTCGTTCTTGGCGCGAGTTTCGGCCTCCTGTTTGACGTCGGACACAAAGCTGGGCCACGGGCCGCTTTCCAGCTGGTCCAACATAGGAGTTTTGTGTTTCGCCATTCCCTTAACCTCCATTGTTTGATTAAGATGTTGCCATCAACCGTTATACCGTCCGAGCGAAACGAAGACCAAGTCAAGCCAGGTTTCCCGGACGTCTGTCCTCCAAACGTAATAAACAACGAATGATGGGAAAACACCCCATAATTCGTTAGATACGCAGGGTGCCCAATGTAATGGACGTTCCCCGCGCGTGTCAACCCTTAAAACCCCGGAAACCCTTTGTCTATAAAGAAGATCGACCTTGTGCATTAATGCGCAAGTAGCCGAGGCTTGCCAATGATCGGCATGCAGAGTATCCACCTCTGGACATGATCGGCAAAATTGAAGGTTGAAAAACCGATACCCCAAAACCGATATCCTATCAAGCACCTCTGAAAAATGGACACCCAAAACAAAAATACCTGCAAACAGTGCGGCAACTGCTGCCGGGAAGGCGGCCCCGCGCTGCATGTGGAAGACCTGGAAATCATCCGTTCGGGCCAGGGGCCGGACCTGGTTCACATCGTGACCCTGCGCCGGGGCGAGCATGCCTACGACCAGGTCACGAACAGCTTCGCGCCCCTCAAGGAGGAACTCCTCAAGCTCAAGGGCAGCCAGGGCACCTGGACCTGCACCTTCTACAGCAATGAGGCGGCCATGTGCACCATCTACGAGCACCGCCCCTCGGAATGCCGCGCCCTGAACTGCCGGGCCCCCGAGGAACTCTACGAGGTCTACACCCATGAACGGATTTCCCGCAGGGACCTGATCCCCCAGGGGCACCCCCTGCTGGAGCTCATCGACGAGCATGAACGGCAGTGTCCGGCCGAAGAGATCGCCCGGCTGGCCACTCCGGCGACAACGGGCGATGCCGAAGCAGCGGAGCGCCTGGCCCACATGGTGCGCTACGACGACGAAATCAGGAAGCTGGTGCCCGAAAAAAGCGGCATGGATCCGGAGGGAATGGACTTCTTCTTCGGCCGCCCGGTGCGCACCCTGCTCCGCCAATTCGCGACAGCCGTCAACATCGAAAAGGGCGGCAAAATGGTTTTCCGGAAAATACCCAAAGGACAATAATGATATGAAAGACGAACGCGGCATCTACTACACCCCGTCCCTGCAGGATCCAGGCACCCGCATGTACGTGCGCGAAAACCAGGGGCAGGTTGAATTCCGGCTCTGGAACCCCTACCACCCCGAGGCATGGGAAAAGCACGGTTGGCTGCCCTATGCGGTCATCGAGGCCGCGGCGGAAAAGTACAAGGAGCGCGGCACGGACCGGAATCCCCTGGCGCTGTATGACTTGGCCGTGGCCAAGCGGCTCATCGAGGACGAGGGGTAACCGGGCGGCATGCTCAAAAACCTGCTGACCATCATCGCTTCCATCGCCTGCTGCCTCCTTCTCTTGGAAGGAGGCCTGCGCTTACTGCCGGTCAACGAGGGCCTGCTCACCCAGCCCGTGGATGAAGCCCATCCCATTGCCCACTTCAAGCCGAACCGCACCTCGACCTGGTCCCGCTTCGCCGACTTCTCCATGGTCAACACGGTCCATTCCAACAACTACGGGTTCCTCAACGACCAGGACTACGACCCGAAAGGCCGGCTCCCGCTGCTGGCCGTCATCGGCGACAGCTATGTGGAAGCGGCCATGATCCCCTATCAGGAAACCGTGCAGGGGCGCTTGGCCAGGGAACTGGAACAGCAGTGGCGGGTATACAGCTTCGGCATGTCCGGGGCGCCGCTCTCCCAGTATCTCGCCTATGCCCGCTATGCCCGGGATGAATTCCACCCGGCCAGGATGGTCTTCGTCATCGTGGGCAACGACTTTGACGAAAGCCTGCTCAAGTACAAGAGCAGCGGAGGATTTCACTACTTTGCGGAAGACGGAACCGGTACCCTGGACCTGGTCAGGACCGACTATCATCCCTCGCTGCCGGTGCGCGTCCTGCGCCATTCCATGCTGGCCCGCTACATGGTCACCAACGCGCAGATGCAGACCCTGCTCCATCGCATTCAAAGCCTCGACAAAAAGGCGGAGCAATTCGTGGGACAGACAGCCGCGCAAGTTTCACGGCAACGCCGGGACGATTCCCTCAAGGCCATAGACGAGTTCCTCAGGCTGGCGCCTGCATACTCAGGCCTGCCCCCCAAGGACATCATCCTGTTGCTGGACGGCATGCGCCCCCATCTCTACGCCGCGGATACGCTGAAAAAGGCGGAAGGCAGCTTTGTCGACCAGATGCGCAACCATCTTTCAAAAGAGGCTGTGCGGCTCGGCTTCAGCCTCATAGACATGCAGCCCCGGTTCATGGCCCACTACGACACGCACGGCCAGCCATTCGAATTCCCCAAAGACGGCCACTGGAACAACCTGGGGCACCAGGTGGCGGCAGAGGCGGTTATTCAAAGCGGCCTGATTCGATAGGCATCAGAACTGGAAATAGATGAACGGGGTGAAACCCGTGGGATAGAAGATCACCACCAGCCAGAGCAGGCTGAACAGCAGGGCTGGCGTATACCAGCCCTTTTTCGTGAGCAGCCAATCGGTCCTGGCCAGCCCTTTGGCCATGTGCAGCAGGGCCGTTCCGGCCACCACCGCCGCCACAAAGGGGTGTATCCAGATCACGCCCGACCGGGGAACGAACATGCCTTCCAGGATGGTCCAGGCCGCCCCGAAGCTCTGGGCCCGGAAAAAGACCCAACCAACCACGGCCACGAGTATGGTATAGCCCCAGCCGAGCAACCCGCTGACCAGGGTATGGGGAGGCCGGATCGATTCCTTGCCGAACACGAGACGTTCCGTCACCAGGCCCAGCCCGTGCAAGCCGCCCCAGAAGACAAAGGTCCAGGCGGCGCCGTGCCAGAGGCCCATGAGCAGCATGGTCAGCATCAGATTCAGGCTGGTCCTGGCCGCTCCTCCCCGATTCCCCCCAAGGGGGATGTACAGATAGTCGCGCACCCAGGAGGAAAGCGAAATGTGCCAGCGCCTCCAGAATTCGGAAAAACTGCGCGACAGGTACGGAAAGTTGAAGTTCTCTCCCAGATCGTATCCCATCATACGGGCCGCGCCGATGGCCATGTCCGAATACCCGGAAAAATCGAAATAGATCTGGAGCGTGTAGGCGACCACGCCCAGCCAGAGGGTGGACGTGTCCATCAAAGCGGAATTTTCGAACACGAAATCCACGTACATGGCCAGCCGGTCCGCCAGAAAAACCTTCTTGGTCAGACCGAAGGTGAACCGCCGAAAGCCCTCGTAGAGGTCATCCCGGTTCAGCGGCCTGGCCAGTGCGAGCTGCGGCAGGAAATGCGCGGCGCGCACGATGGGCCCAGCCACCAGCTGCGGGAAAAAGGCCACGAACAATGCGAAGTCGAACAGGGACCTGCACACGGGCATTTTCCGCCGGTACACGTCTATGGTGTAGGACAGAGTCTGGAAGGTGTAAAAGGAGATGCCCACGGGCAGGATGATGTCCAGGGTTCCGGCGTGCAGCCCCACCTTCTCCAGCAAAGGCGCTGCGGACTCGATAAAGAAGTTGCAGTACTTGAAATAGCCCAGCAGGCCGAGGTTGACCACAAGGCTGGCCACCAGCAGCCATCTGCGTTTTCCCTTGTCTTCCGTGATCTCCAGCGCCCGACCCACGCAATAGTCGGTCAGGGTGGAGAGCAGAATGAGGGACAGGAAACGGTAATCCCAATAGGCATAGAAGTAATAGCTGGCCGCCAACAGAAAGAGCTTGCGGCTCGTGTTGCTCCGGACCAAGGCGAGAAAGCCGCAGACGCAAAGGAAGAATATCAGGAATTCCAAAGAGGAAAACAACATTACTCTTTTCCCTCCAGCAGCTTTCCCAGGGCCTCGGCCACCAGCGCATGCCCATGTTCATTCAGATGCCCCGCGCCGGGCCGGGAATTGGAAAAGCCGCGAGGGAAAAGGCCTTTTTTCCGGTAGAGGCGCACGAAGTCAGCGGACAGGTCGATGAACCCGACGCCCTTTCGCTTGCACAGCGCCTGAAAACGGCGCATCAGGTGCGCATCGCGGTCCTCGTCCCGCACGCTGTTCCCGCCGATTCTCGGCGTTGCCTCGGGAATGTAGATGAAGGCCAGCCAGCCCCGCCCCACGGCTTTCAGTTCCTCCAACATAAAATCCCAGGCCTTGTCCGGGGCCTCCTCACTGCGGCTCACGCCCACGGGACCGCCGGCTTCGGCCGTTTGCGGGCCGCAGGCAAAACGGAGGTCCTGGTCCTTGATCTCCCGATACGCCGCATGCAGAAAACCGAGGCGCAACTCATACACAAGCGGGGCGTAGTCCAGAGCCAGCCGCGAAGGCTCGCACAGGGATTCCTCGAACCGCCATGGGTCGGTCAAAAAGCGGCTGTGGCAGTCCACATGCCTGCCCGGAAGCACATCCTCCATTCCCGAGATCAGGATCACGTTGCCCCTGATATTGGGAAACTTCCCCTGTAACCGGGGGATCCGGTAGTAGTAGTCCGCCACATTCAGCCCGCCGCCGCCCACGGCAACCGCCTTCAAGGCCGGATTCCCGGCATTGAAGCGGGCAACGGCCCTGTCGCCGCTCGGGACCTGGACGGCGTCCACGTGGGAATCTCCCCAGAGAACGAAACAAGGCCGATCGGACAGCAGCAACACCGCGTCGTGTGCGTCCAGTCCCATGTCGCCCACGGGGATGTCGGCCCACCCCTCGCTTCGCCAGTGCACCGTGGTGCCGGGCTTGCGGACATACCCTTGCAGTACGTCGTCCCACACAACCGGGGTGATGCTGTTGAGAAAAAATGCGCTCACCGCCCAGATGAAGAGAAAGGAAAACAGCAATCCCCCTCCCCAGCGAAGCACTATGCCCGACATGCCTCTCATCGCAGAACCTTGCTCAATAGGGATTCAATGGATTCGAACATGCGCGACAGGGAAAACCGCTCCACGATGCGGGCACGCGGATCCCCCGCCTGCCCCGCGCGGATTCGGGCCGTCATGTCCAGCATCCCCCGGGCAAGGGCCTCGGGGCTCCGGGGGGGCACCACAAGCCCGCAATCCCCCACCAGATGAGCAGCATCCCCCACATCCGTGGTCACGCAGGGAGTGCCGCAGGCCATGGCTTCGCCCAGCACATTGGGAAAGCCCTCCGTCATGGAGGAAAGACAGCACAGATCCAGGGCGTTGTAGACCGCGGGCATGTCGGCACGGGGTCCGGCCCATATCAGACGCTCTCCGAGGGCAAGGGCGGGACCGCATTCCGCAAGCTCTTCCCGCAGGGGGCCGTCGCCCACACAGGCAAAGCGCAGGGTTTCATCCTGCTGCGCGGCCAATTCGGCGGCCTTGAAGAACGTTCCATGATCCTTCATGGGATCAAGCCGGGCCACCAGCCCCACCAGAAAAGCGTTTCCCGGGACCCTCAACTCGCGCCGCAGCGCCCTTCCCGCCTCCGGGTCGGGTGCAAACCGGTCCACGTCGAACCCGTTCGGCACAACAAGCATATTGCTCCCGTCCATGCCCCGAGACAGGGCGTGCCCCTTCCCGGCCTGCGAATTGACCATGATGCGGTCCGCAAGCGGAGAAAGACGAATCTCGAGCCAGGCCCCCAGCCGAGAGGCCCAACCGTACCGGGAAAGATCCATGTCCGAGGAACGCACGGACCAGACGATGCGCGCGGGACGCAGGAGCGGCCTCAGGGCGGCGGCAAGTATGTTCGGGGTGCCAAGGAACGAACAGACCGCGTCGGGCCCGAAGGAACGCACGGCGCGGACCAGCCGGAAGGAAAAAAACGGAAGGTCCCATCTCCCGGCCTTGTGAAGCTGGATGACCCGGACATTCTCCAGACGACGTTCCAGCGCGCCGCCGGGGTAATGCACGGCCACGGACACCTCGTGGCCGCGCGCGGCCAAGCCGTTGGCCGCATGAACCAGCTGGGTTTCGGCCCCGCCCACCTCAAGCGACGGGATCAGGAACAGGATACGCATGCGCCGTCTTCCGCTCACTCCGCCTCCCGCAGCCAGGCCTGGAACATGAGCACATCCCACAGGTAGTAGCTCCAGTGATCCTGACCGCCCAGATACTCGCGCCACATCCGGGAGACCATGGCGTGATCAATATATCCGTCGGCCCTGACGCACTCCTCGGCGAGCAGGTCCGAAGCCCATTGGCGAAGCGGCCCGCGCAGCCACTCGCGGATGGGCACGCCGAAGCCCATCTTGGGACGCTCCACGATTTCCCTGGGCACGTGCTTGTACAGCACCTGTCGCAGCAGCCATTTGCTCTTGCCGTCCCGGACCTTGAGGTTCTGCGGCACGCGAGCGGCGAACTCCACCACCCTGTGGTCCAGGATCGGCACGCGGGCCTCCAGGCTCGCGGCCATGCTGGCCCTGTCCACCTTGGTCAGAATGTCGTCCGGCAGATAGCCCATGATGTCGTAGAGACTCATGTTCTTCCACCGGTCGTCGTCCCAGGCCAGGGCCGAAAAGGGGGTGGCCGGCTCCCGCGCCCCAAGCACGAATTCGTCTGGCCTTTTGAAGTGGGAGGTGAAATAGCGATACAATTCCCTGCAATCCGAAGCGCGCAGGGCATCCAGCCTCCAGCTCACCTTCTTGCCGAAGACGCCCAGAAGGTCGAAGCTGCGCAGGGGCAGCAGCGAGGCGGTCCCCGCCAGAAGCCCGCGCATCCAGACGGGAACCCGATTCATGGCCCGCCAGACCTTTTCGGTCCAGAAATAGCGGTCATAGCCGCAAAAAAGTTCATCCCCCCCGTCGCCGGACAGGGAAACCGTCACATGCTCCCGGGTCAGGCGGCTCAGGATGTAGGTGGGAATCTGCGAGGAATCGGCAAAGGGCTCGTCCCAGTACCGGGGCAGGTCCGGGATGACCCGAAGCAGGTCGTCCGGCGTGACGTACAGCTCGGTGTGGTCCGTGCCCAGGTGCGCGGCCACGGCGCTGGCGTGTTTCGCCTCGTCGAATTCCTCCACCCCGAATCCAATGGAAAAGGTCTTGACCGGACGGCCGCTGTCCGCCTGCATCAGCGCCACCACCGTGGAGGAATCGATGCCGCCGGACAGGAACGCCCCCAGCGGAACGTCGGAAAGCATGCGCTGGGAGACCGCATCGGAAAGCAGGGCCTCCAACTGCTCTACTGCTTCCTGCGACGAGCACTCCAGTTGCGCGGCGCTCCCCCGGCCCCATACGGAAGCGGCGTCCCAATACCGCTTGAAATCTTCGCCCGCTGCGGAAAGGGTCACGATCTCGCCGGGCATGACCTTGCGGCATCCCCGGTAGATGGAATATGGGGCGGGAATGAAATTGTGCCTGAAATAGAGAGACAGGGCGTCACGATCGATGGAAGGAACGAACTCGGGATGCGCCTTGAGGGCCTTGAGTTCGGAGCCGAACACCCAGCCGCGACCGGCGGGAGAGTAGTACAGGGGTTTGATGCCCAGCCTGTCGCGCACCAGGAAAAGCTTTCGTTCCTGCCTGTCCCACAGGGCCATGGCGAACATGCCCACGAAACGCTCCAGGGCGGCCTCCAGCCCCCAGGCCGCAACAGCCGCCAGGATGGTTTCCGTATCCGAGGTGGATTTGTAGGGGTAGTCCGGCAATTCGCGGCGCAGGTCCATGTGGTTGTAGACCTCGCCGTTGTAGGCGATGACGAACCGGCCGCAGGCGGAAGACATGGGCTGTCGCCCCAGGGAGGAGACGTCCAGGATGGAAAGACGCCGATGCCCCAGCCCGACTCCGGCCTCGGGGTCGAGCCACACATCGGAATCGTCCGGTCCGCGATGAACAAGAGCATCGGTCATGGCCCGGAGAACCGTTTCCCCCGGAGACGGATCAAACGAAAACAGCCCAGTTATTCCGCACATAATTTACACAGTCTTTTTTTTGAAGACATATTCGTTGCAGGCAATGCCTCCGCCGTTGGTTTTCAACCAGTCCAGCTCGAAGCCGCGATTCCTGCAGTATTCGAATATGGCCTCGGGCTTGGCGACTTCAAAGGGATACCCACCGACCCAATCCCGGACATCGGTCCAGATGGACATGCCCCGCTGCTGCCGCCTGTTCATCAGGTACTTGAAAGGATTTCGCAGCCTTGCAATCTGGATAAGGAGAGAGCGCCCCTCGTAGAAGAAAAAGGTCATCAGGCAGAGAAGAGTACGAGCCCATTCAGGAGATTTGACATACAATTTCTTGATCGCCCTCCACAACTCCGAATAACCGCCCTGATCGTTGTATATGGCAATGAAAAGGCTTCCGCCCGGCGCGACGCGCGAAACGGCGTTCTCCATCGCGTGCCACATTTCACCGGTGTGATGCAGCACCCCCCAGGAGTAAACAATGTCGAACCGGCCCAAATCGGCCATCGCCGCGTCATTGAGAACGGACCCCTGGAAAATCTCCCAGGAATCATCCCCGGGATGAAAGCGCTCCTTGAGATATCTGGCGCATTCCACGGAATTCGGGTCGAAGTCAAAGGAAACCACCCTTGCTCCCAGATCCCTGGCCGCGAGCGAGAACAGCCCGCTGCCGCAACCAATATCCAAAAAGGTCTTTCCCTCGAGCCCGTCGGGGAATCGAGCGAGTATGGAAGACCTGGCGTCGCCAATCTGTTCCGGGCTCAGGTTTGCGATGAATTTAGACCAGTTCTGCCCAAAAGCGAAACGCTCTTCCAAGGGCATGTCGTTCGTACTTTCCTGCATCAACCCCTCGCTCCAATAGCGTTTTTGAAACATTGAATCCAAAGCTCCAGGACCTTTTCCTCGCGGAACCGTTCAGTGATCATCCTTCCGCTGGAGGCCAGCCGTTCGCGCAAGGCCCGATCGCCAAGCAGCACACCCAACGCCCCGCGAAGGTCATTCACATCGTTTGCCCGGACAAGCAAGCCGTCCTTGCCGTCGGTTATCAGATCCGCAGGCCCTCCGGGGCAATCGGCCGCAATGCACGGCAGCCCCGCAGCCATGGCCTCGGCAAGGACGTTGGGAAATCCTTCAAAACGGGAGGACAATACAAAGACGTCCCCCTGCGACAAATCCGCATGCGGCGTGGACGTGCGTCCGGGAAAGGAGACACGTCCCTGAACACCGAGCTCTCGGGCCAGAGCTTCCAGCAGCCCCCGCTCCCGGCCTTCGCCGAACACGACTACGGACCATTCGGGATATTCATCCGCCAGACCGGCAAAGGCCCGCAACAAGAGATCAAAGCCTTTTTGCGCGTGAAGGCGTCCCATGGCCACAATGGCCGGCCTTTCAATCCGCACGGAAGGTTCCCCCGGTTGCGGAGCAAGCGCCGCGTTCGGAATGACCGATACGAACGCCCGGCGCAACCAACCATATTCCCTGCCGATGCTTTCGGTCTGCACCACCAGGGCCGCCGCCCTGCCATAGGTTCTGCGGCGCAACCAGTCCCACAATCGACCCACGGAATGCATCGGATGCACCCGTTCGGAAACAACCACCGGGTATTTCCGGCCGGCAGCCAAAAGAGTCAGTACGTTGGTCTGCTCCATAAAGCTGACGACCACATCCGGAGATTCGGAAACAATAGCGGAACGCAGGGCCCTGATGCGCTTCCAGTTGCTCAGCAGGGCGCCGACGATGTTCGGGGATCGGCCAGCCAGCCCCAGCGGCCTAAGGGCCACCGCCTCCGGCAACGGGTAGAACGGGGGGACGCTTCCGTCGTCCAGAGTCAGGACGGTCACCCGAAGCCCCTGACCATGCAGGCCCGCGGCCAGCCATGCCAGCACGGATTCCGCCCCTCCCATGGACAGGGAGGATATGACCAGCACGATCTTCTTCATCGATTCACATCCCGCTTGCGGATCAGTCTGGCCGGAACGCCCCCGACCACCGAATAGGGTTCCACATCCCGCGTGACCACCGCGCCTGCGGCCACGACGCTGCCCCTGCCTATGGTCGCGCCGCTGGTGACCACGACGTTGGCGCCAATCCAAACGTCGTCCTCCACCACAATGGGAGCGAAAACCAGCCCCTGGGACTTGATGGACCGGTCCGTGCGGGCGAACACGTGGTTCGAGGTGTCCATAACCACGTTGGGACCCACCATCACCTCGTTGCCGAGCGTCAGTGGCGCGTCCCCGCAGGAGCCCAGCCGCACGTTCTTGTTCAGGTAGCAGTTGCTGCCTATCGACATGGCCGAATTGCAGCAGTACAGGGAACAGTTGCTCTCTATGACCACGCCGTTTCCCAGGGAAAGATTGGATAGCCTGTCGATGAACACGCCCGACTCTATTTCAAACATCCGTCCGTCCGCCATGAAGGGCCGGTAGGCATTGCGGCGCAGAAAAACCCCGAGCCGGCCGGGTACGCACCGTGCAAAGGCCTGCAGGAGCTCCAACGGCATCCGAACCACTGACTCCATCTTCATTTTTTCCTCCCCGACTCGTCAATGCGATCGACTGTTCGCTCCACAGTGTTCCTCATCCTACTTCCCGAAGGCGTAAAGTTCAAAAGGTCCGCTCCTGACGAGCCGTTGCAATCCTTCCAGACCGAGTTCCTCCAGGGAGGCATAGTCCCTGTCCAGCACCAGGTGAGTCAGGCCATGCCTTGCCGCCAGCGTCTCCACGCGTTCGAGAAACACCGGAAACCAGGGCTCAATGCGGTCCACGCCGGAAGAGTGCCCGCCCTGAAAGATGGCCTTGCGCGTGGTATAGGCCAGATAGTCGCTGTAAGAGGACGGAAGGGCCATGACCCTGGCCCCTTCGAGCCCCTTGACGGCCTCCACGATGACGGCGAAATCATCGCTGATGATGCCCGAGGGAGCCGTCTTGTCGTCAAGGCTTCGGACCGCGAGAAACAGATGACGAAAATGCCAGACGCCCACCAGCAGGCTCAGGGCCGCGACCGGGAAGGAGCCCGCGCTGATCCCGAGGGCACACAGGGCCATCATCGGAGGCAAAGCGTACTTGATGTACTTGGTCCCGTCTCCTATGCCGCGAAGCCAGGGGAAGACGAGCGTCGCAAGTCCGAAGAAAAACGTTGCGAACATGATCTGCGCAAGGAGACCCTGTACAGGGCCCGTGAGAACGCAAGCGGCCACAGCGGCCGGAACGACCCAGAGGGAACTGATGAGCATCCGGCGCACATTCAGGGCCAGCATCCGCCACCCCCTGGCATTGTAGAACAGACCCCGAAGGTTGTCCGGATCCCCGTAGACCGGGGAATGCCTGACCTGATGGCCGCTCATTCGCTTCCAGTTTCTCGACCAGAACCGTATGTACTGCAGGTGGGCCTCCATGAGCTGGACAAACTGCTTCCCGCCCACGAGGAACGCCCCGAGATATGCGCCGGGCAGCAGCAGGAACCACCCCCATTCCCCCTGCGCCAGGGTGAGGAAGGGAAGCAGGAACCAGCACAGCTGCATGGTCAGCTTGTGCGTGAGGACCAGGAGCACGCCCAGGATCAGGGCGGGGACATACCACACCCAGGAAAAGGAAACGGCGAGCCAGGCGGTGAACAGAAAGGAGAAAAACACGAAGCTCGCCAGCGGGCGGGACGTCATGCACTGGTATTCGCTCATCAGTTGGGGAGACGTGGCGTACAGCACCAGGGCGATCCAGGCGGGCAGGGGCCCGCCCAGGAGAAAAACGCCGCCCCACAGCCCCATGGCGATCACATAGTCCAGAAGATGATTGATGACCCAATAGTACTTCCGGAGCCAGGACGGCGGGAAGAGGCTGATGAACACCGTGAACATGGGAGGATAATTCTGAACCTCATCCTCCAGAAGAAATATCCCCGGGACCTTGATGGGCAGCCGTCTTTCCTTCCGGAACACTTCCGAACAGAGAAGAAAGTAATGGGCGTCGGGCCCCCTGGTCTGGGCCTTCCAGAGCGGGAGGAGGCGGCATCCGAAGAAGAGCAGCGTCCCCAGCAGCAGTTGCACGATCATCAATACGTCCATTCGTTCTCCGAATCCTAGCGCCGTCAGGCTAGGACTGCATGGCCCACATTGCGGCGAATCGTCCGTTCATTTTCAACAGATCCTCGAAACTTCCCTGCTCGATGATCCGCCCGTCCTCCAGGTAGTAGACCCAGTCCGCCTTGCGGATGGTGGACAGCCGGTGGGCAATGGCCAATATGGACAACTCGCCGTGAAGTTCCTCCACGTTCTTCATGACCTCGCGCTCGGACTCGGAGTCAAGGGCGCTGGTGGCCTCGTCGAGGATGAGAAGTCTCTTCTCGCCCAGCAGGGCGCGCCCCAGGCCGATGCGCTGTTTCTGACCGCCCGACAGTTTCACTCCCCTGTCGCCCACGGCCGTTTCATAGCCCTGTTCCAGGGACTGAACAAATTCGTGGGCATGGGCCTTCCGGGCCGCCTGGACAATCTCCTCATCCGTGGCGGTTTCATCGCCCCAGCGCATGTTCTCCATGATGCTGGCGTTGAAGAGCAGGCTCTCCTGCCCCACGTATCCGACCACCCTGCGCCAGGAGCCAAGAGAAATTCCTGAAAGACTTTTACCGTTGACCAGCACCTCTCCGGAACCGGCATCCACCAGCCCCATGACCGTATCGACCAGGGTGGACTTCCCGGCTCCGGACGCCCCGGCAATGGCCACAAAGGCCCCCTGGGGAATGGACAGGGTGATGTTCTTGAGGACCGGAGTATTTCCGTAGGAAACCGAAACATCCCTGAACTCCACGGCGGGAAGGGCTTCGTCCCATTCCAGGGAACCCTCGCCCGTGTGCTCCTGCTCCGCAAGGGCGGCGCGGTAGACTTCGAGGGTATTCGCATAGCCCGGGAAAAGGCTCTTGAGCAGCTGGACGCTCTGAAGCATCTGGCTCATCTTCGGGTACAGCCGGACAAACAGGGCCAGCAGGATGGCCGCCTCTCCGGTGCCGAGCCCCATCTCCCGGGTCCCGTAAACCAGGGTGAAAAGCAAAACAATGATGCCGGTGAATTCGAATATGCACCGGACGATAACGGGATCCACCAGGTACGGGACGCCGACCTTGCGAATGCCTTCGACGGCTTTCCCGAACAGGCCGCCCGCCTTGCCCTCGGCCGCCGACACCTTCAAGAACTTGGCGGCCGACCAGAATTCGTAGCCTGAACTTTGAAAATTCGAATTGGCCTGACTCAATGCACATCCCAGCCGGAATGCCCGCTTCTGAAAAGGCTTGACCACAAGCACGATGCAGCAACCGGCAAGAATGAGCCCGAGGGTGACGGGCAGGGAAACCCCCACCGCCGCAACCAGGATAAGAACCGCCCCCACCATGCAGCACCAGATCTGCTGCAGCGAGGCGAAGACCATGCCCATCCTGTCTATCTCCGCATAGAAGACATTCATGATCGCCCCGGACTTGCGGTTGACGAAAAAACTCCATTTGGCGCCGTAGATGGCGCGAAACAGCTCGTTGCGCCAATAGGCGCGATAATCGTGCTGCAGCTTGGATCCCAGCCACCAGGCCGACAGCAGCAGCGAATACTGCACGGCGAACGCGACCACCACCACGCAGACCGTTGACGTGAGATTGACGGGAATGCCGAGAAAGGCCATGGACTGCCCGTACACCCTCATGATCGTACTCCCGCCGTCCGCGACAGCGATCCCCAGAAGGGAGAGGGTCGGAAGCAGGAGAAGGAGCCCGGATGTCTCGGCAATGCTGCTCACGGCAAAAAGCACCAGCATGCACAGGGTCTTTGCCCATCCGTTCCGGGCGAGGATGTCGAGGATGAAGGATTTCATCGGGAGCCGCCCTTCAGCAACCGCAGCCTGGAAGCAACCCCTCCGGCCACCCCTCCGAGATGCTTCCCGAACGTCCTCCAGTAGGAGGGGGTGCCCACACACGAACGGCAACTCGCGTACACGTTCTTGTTCCTGGCCAGATTCCGGCGCACCTCGACCATTGCCGGGTTGTTCAGCACATCGTCCAACGTACTGAAGTTATCGACATGCTCGACAAACAGGTCTTTCTGCACGTTCATGCAGCACGGGATCTGCATGCCGTCGGCGGTGAAGTCCAGGTTCCAGTATGGGGAAAAGCACTTCCCGCCGACGCCGGCATCCATGCGGTTGGCGAAGTTGACGTTCATCTTCTTCCAGATGATGTTGTCGGAAGGCACGCCGCAGGATTGGGAGAACTCCGCCAGCAGGGGAATGGTGGGCCTGTTCTCGTCATTGATGAGAAACTGGGGATGGACCGTGCATTTTCCGGAGGCCAGGATGGAAAGATTGCGGCGCACCACCTCGAAATCCCCGCCGATGCGGTACCTGCCGTAGCTCTCCTCATCGTGCCCATCCGTGGAACATATCACCTTGCAATGATCCATGGAGGCCAGCTTCCTGGCCTTTTCCTCGGAATAATTCAGGTTGGTGGACAGCCAGACGGGCAGGGGGCGCAGCTTCTCCAGCATCTCGAAGATGTCAGGATGCAGAATGGGTTCGCCGTAAAGGTTCATGACGTAATGATTGGCCACGGGCCGGGTCAGGTCGACAATCCTGTTGAACGTGTCGAGGGGAAGGAGCTTGTTGCTCCTGGTCAGCCTCTTTTCCGTGGTGGGGCAATAGGGGCAACGGAGGTTGCAGACGGCCGTCGGCTCTATCAGGATTCCCAGCACGGCGTCTCCGGGAGAAAGCATGGCCTTCCCGGTATGTATATTCCACAGGTTCCGTATGTCGCTTTTCAGCGTTTTCATCGTCTTGCTCATTGGTGGTTTCCGTATGGTCTCATGCAGTCAAAACTGTCTATAGCGCCTTTCTTGCCAAAATCGAGACCGAAGTCTCACGAAGGGGTACGATGGATTCAATGATGAACCCGGCCTCCATGAGCGGGAAAACATAGCTTTCCAGCTCGTAGATCCTCAACTGCTTGTTGTAGGAGGCGGTGTACTCCGAATGGGTGATGGGAACGATCCAGCCCCCGGGGGTGAAACGGGCATGGCGCTTTTCCCCGCGGACGAACCGCTTGGCGTAGTTCTTCACGATCTCCCAGACATCCCGCAGGCTCGGCTCAAGATTGGCGCGGACAAGCTCCAGCAACCCCGCCTGGGTGGTGGGCACGGTGTGCACTGTCCTTCCGCCCGGGGCAAGGGCCTTGTGCATGCAGGACGCAAGACGGGGCAGGTCGGAGATATGCTCCATCAGGTAATCCGAAAAAATCAGGGAATACCGCTCTCCGCAGCTGTCGAGATGCTCAAAGAGATCCCCGGCGCGAAGGGTGACGTTGTTCACGCCGACAGAATCCAGAACCCTTTGCCCGGCTACGACCGACGGCTCGCTGGTGTTGAATCCATGATAGGGCGCGTCCATATCGATGCCCACCACTTCCCTGGCGTGCCGGCTCCAGAGCAGTGACTTGAAGCCGAGCCCGCAGCCAAGCTCCAGGACCGGCTTGTCGTCCAGCTCCAGCAGGGCTGGCTGCAGCATGGTCTGGAGCTGGAATTCCAGTGTCCGGACCCTGCAGTAGTCAGGGCCGACAAAGGGCTCGAACTCCCTGCCACACTGGGAGACAACATTTTCAAACGTCTTCATGCACATTACCATCCTTCACTCGCCTCGTTTCATGAAATGCCCGTCCACCAACCGGCACAGGGCGAACTGGCGGATGCCCCACCATTTCAACACGGGCAATCCGCTCCGCACCATCCGATTCCAGAAATTCAGATAGGCCTGATAGGCCTTTCCCGCCCAGAAACAGCCTATTTTTTCCAGCCTGGAGAAAAACGGCCAGGCAATGCGGCCATGATACCACAGCCGGGTCTCATGCCTGAGGCAGTCGAAGCCGGCCTGCTCCAGCCAGCCCCGGAAGGCCTTGGGCCGCAGCGCCGGGTGCAGGGGGAGCACCTCCTGCCAGTGTTCGTGGCTGTTGAGCCTCCGCAGATAACACTGGCGGCTTTTGCTGCTCGTGAAAAAATCCATGGCCTCGAGCGGGTGGAAATACACCGACACGCACGGGGTCGAGATCGAGAGCACGCCCCCCGGCTTCAGGACCCGGGCGATCTCGGCCAAATAGTCATGGGGCCTTTCCAGATGCTCGATGACTTCGCAGCTGATGACGGCATCCACGGAATCGTCTTCCAAGGGAATGTTGTATGCCCCCACCTGGGCCAGTCGCAGATCGAAACCGCCGTCATGATTGTCCCGTGCGATCTCAAGGGACCGCCTCTCCAGGTCGAAACCGTAGTAGGTACGTATCCTGTCCCCCGGGAGAGAACCGAGGTAGGGAATCTGGCCGCAGCCGACATCGGCCACGACCGCGTCGTTCAACAACGGGGCCAACCACTCGCCGTGCAGATCTGCGAAGACGATGCTGTCGGTGCGCGCCACCCGGTCCACCTCGCTTTCGATGGGTGCGCCGTTAAGAACGCCCCGGCGCACATCGTGCAGGCTGGAAGGTGGAGTGGCCGCCATGTTCAGGTCCACATCGCCGATTTCTTCCAGAACGACGATTCCGTCCTCCACCGCATAGCTTCTGCCGCATCCCGCACAGACCACGGTCCCCCCGCCTTCCGGCACGAGGGGATGACGGCATGCAATGCAATGAAGGCCTATGTGGTTATTAAAATTTTCCATCTTCATGTCTGTTCTCCGCGAACCGTATCCGGCCGCCCGCCACGGCCCGGCGCACCAACATGCGAAAGCCGGGATTCACTATTCCGCCAACAGTTCGCTGTAGACGGCTGCCCGGATACGCTCCACCTTCCTGAGCTCGTGCTTTTCCAGGGCGAGCGCCCGCGCCGCCGTACCAAGCCTGGAGGCCTCGGCATCATCCTCCAGCCACTGCTCCAGCACGCCGACAACCGCCTCGACATCGCCCTCCCTAGCCAGGAGGCCAGTCTCGCCGGTACGCACAAGTTCGGAATGCCACTCGACATCGTACGCAACCACGGGACGGCCCGAGGCGCAGGCCTCGATCAGGCTGAATCCCCCCATCAGGGCGAGATTGGCATCACTCCGCTTGCGAACATCAAGCGCCAGATCATGCGCTATGTACCCGGTAAAGACGATGCGGTCTCCGTATCCGCTTTCCGCGACCCTTTGCTTCATGGCCTCAAGCTGCCGCCCTTCCCCGCAAATAAGCACATGGACATCACGACGCCGTGCCGAAATGCCCAGAGCGATTTTAACGATATCCTCGCTATAGTTTTCCAACTCCAGACGGCCAATCGACGAAACCAGACGGCAATCGCCGGGCAGTCCGAATTCGCTCCGCACATCGGTGGCCGGAAGTGCGGTCAGAACGTCCATGTCCATCCCGTGGGGAATGACCCTGATGTTCTCTTCCGGACACCCCGCGGAAACGAAATGGGGGACCAGGGAGGCGCGGATGGGGAGAAGCCTGTGGACGCGCCGGACAAGAAACCGCTCCACCGCGTCGGCCGGGAGCCGGGAGCCGAACACCCTCGGTATGGAACCCGGCTGCAGGGCCTCCCGCTTCTGAAAATCGGCATGCACCGAGATGACCCAAGGGCATCGGAAGAGCCTTGCAAACAGAAAACCCAGAATGCCGGCCCAATACGGGTCATAGGCGCGGATCAGCCTAATTTCGCATTTCCTGGCTTCCAGCAGTATATCCTTGAGCAACAGCATGACGCCGCTGAACAGAAAATACCGGATGGCCCGGTCAATGATCGTCCATTCGCCCAGGTCCAATTTCAGGGAACCACTCCTGCAAAAGCACCAGACCATGATGTTCCTGTCGAAAATCCCCTCGGAGGATTTCCCGTCATGCGTCAGCAGGTTGTCGAGACTTCCGAATTTCCGGAGCGTTTCCTGCACGGATCCCGCTGCTGAGATCCGGAGAATGGCCGACGGCTTCTCCGCCTTGCCGCTCATAGAAACATGCAGATACAGAAAAGCGTTGAAGACAAGCAGCAAAGACCCCGCCACCAGATCGAGCGGAACGAAAACAACGGCTTTCAATATTCTGGACAGCAAACGCACACCTCGTCGCTATGAGCCGACACCCAACACGGCGGCCATCTTTTTGAGTTTTCTCTTCAGCAAAACCACCCGGTATTGCCACGGCGTATATCCGAACCTGTCCTTGACCTGCATCAGGTATTCCTTGGAGACATGCAGCGTGGGGAACATGGGCGCAACCCGACAGTCCACGTAGGCGTCCAGCCCCAGTTCTCCCTCGAACAATCCCAACTCCCTGTACTGATCGTACAGGGGGGTGCCGCGAAGAGGCCGCACAAACTGCACGCAGGAAATGTCGAACCGCTGGGAATGGAGCTCCATTTCGGCAAGCGTTTCCCTGGTATCCCAGGGGAACCCGATCATGTAATTCATGTCGGCGATAATGTCCGCCTGGCGGCAAAGCCTGACGGCCTCATCGAAATCCTCCAGGTTCTTGCCCTTTTTCAGCTGCTTGAGCGCCTCGGGATTGGTGGTCTCGAACCCGAAGGCCATGCGTTTGCACCCGGCGCGCCTCAGAAGGGTCATCAACTCCTCGTTCTTGCATATTTCCAGACGGCCGTCCGTCCCCCACGTAAACTCAAGCCCGTTTTCTATGATGGCTTCGCACAGCTTGGCGCAAAACTTCGTATCCACGAGCATGTTCAGGTCGTGCAGCCAGATGTGTTCGAAGTTTCCATGAACAAGCACCTTCAACTCATCGATGATGTCTTCGATCCTGCGTTTCCGATGCCCGGTGTTGTTATAGAAACAAAAGCCGCACTGATAAGGGCAGCCTCTGGATATCTCCACAAAGGCCTGCTTGTAGGCCGACAGGTCCACCTTTTTCAGATACTCAGCCGAAGACACCAGATGATGCAGGTCGTGCAGGAACGGCTGCTTGCCCGTGTCCAGGATTTCTCCCGACTCAGTCCTGTAGAGGACGCCCGGGAAATCGAACTTCCGGCAATGGATATCCCTTTCAAACTCGCCAAGCACCTTTTCGATCACCAGTTCCCGCTCATACAGCCTGATGACCACGTCAACGGCCTCTTCCCGGTCCATGAGCTCATGCTCAAGCTGCTCATAGGGATCGTTAAGAATGACGATCGTGCGTTTCCCGGCCGCCTTGGCCGCCCGTACGTACTCCAAGTGCACATCGAATCCCTCAAGAAGGGGCACCCAGACCGCTACCACGTCATACGGATCGACATCGAACTCCCGGCCGTTTTCGCCCACGGACAGCACATCCACATCGCGCCCTTTTCCCGCACAATAGGCGGCGGCCAGGTAAATATTGCAAGGCAGCCTCGCTTCATGGGGCCTGCCGCTGCTGTTTTCGTCGCAAACGTATTCAGTATTTCTGATAAAAACCGTTTTCATTGGCTATTCCTTTTATGGCCGCGCCAGTCCCGGGCCAGGGGATACAGTCCCTGCCCCGGGCAGAGACGGCAGAGTTGCAAGCTGTTCGAGGAGGTGCTCACGTCCCTTCTCAGGGTTCCGTACTTTTCCCCGTTCCAGACTTCGGCAAGCGTTTGATCCAAGAGATTTCCCAGAACCCTCTTTCCTTTCGGGTCCCTGCAGCAGGCCACGACATCGCCGTTCACCTGGACCGTGATCGACGAATAGATCTCACCGCAATGGTTGTCCGGACGGGTCCGGGGAACGACCTTACCCTGCTTGAGTTTGTCCTCGTCATAAATCCTGTAGGCCGGATCGGAGGGCAGGTAGGTTTCCGCCTGGTCAGCCGTTCTCAGGCAAGTGCCGATAATGTTGTATTCATCCACGCCCACCTTTTCGCAGTAGGCGATGAAGTCTTCGAGTTCGTGCTCATTGTGCCGCATGAGGATGAAGCCGAGCGTGATCTTCATGTCCCGGCTGTCCATGCCCCGTGCGTTCCTCAGCTCTATGGTCCTTTCCAGGTTCGCCCGCACCGCGGACAGGTCGCTGCCCCTGCGATAGGTTCCGTGGGTTTCCTGGCTGAAGCCGCCTGTCTGGAAATTGACCTCGCCAATGCCGCTGTCCACAAGCCGCTCGGGATCAACCACATCGCCGTTGGTGCAGGTGGTCACCCATATCCCCTTGTCGGCCGCGTACCGAATCATGCGGTAGGCGTCCCTGTTCAGAAACGGTTCCCCCATGAAGTAAAAGTACAGCTGATTGAGATTGCCGTCGAACCTGTCCAGAATACGGATGAAATCGTCAAAGGACAGGAAGCCTTTCTTGCGCCCCAGATCGTTGGTCCCGGTCTCGCAGATGGTGCACTTGAGGTTGCAGGCATTTGTGGGTTCGATGCCCAGGTTGACGGGGGACCCGAGGCATTTTTCGCTCCTGCGCCATGCTGAAAAGGCGCACAGAAGATAGTTGAACCGCTGCCCGAAACTGGCATCCGCCAGCACGACCAGCTTGCACAGGGACAAGAACTTGTATGCGGGAAGAATCAGCCTGAAAAGCCAACCGGTCTGACGGATTTTTTCCTTCAAATTTCTTAACATGACTGTTTACTCCCGGCGAAATCCCACTCCAGATCCTCAGGCATGAGGAATATTCCTGCCTTCCACAAGGGTCTCGGCGACCCCTCGCATGATGGTTCCGCTTTTGTAGGCGAAGCGGGGCTCCACGTCTTCTCCCAGGACATGCTTCCGTATCAGAATGTCGGGTTCGTTGTACCCGACCATGGCCCGCAGGGAGGTGGTTCCGGAAAAACGGGGATTGATCTCGAAAATGTAATCCTTGCCGTCCACATGGCGGCACTGAATGTTGATGGCGCCCCGGCACCCCATTTCAAGGGCGATCCTTTCGCAGTCGGCGGTGACTTCCGGGTAGGGGCCGATCTCTCCCTGGGAAACGCCGCTGCTGATGGCCAACGTGGCACCCAGGCCTTGGTTTCCGGTCCTGTTGGCCGTCTTGATGCGGTTGCTCAGCCCGGAAAGAATGGCACGCTTCACGGCAATGGAATTGATGAAGTTGCCGTCCATGTCGCACAGCACCCCCACGGTGAACTCCGACTCCACGGTGCCCACGTATTCCTGGACGATGAACGGTCCCAGGTTGTCCAGCAGCCACGTTCCCAAAAAATCAACTTCCTCACGGGTCTGGGCCAGATAGATGTTGGCGGAGCCGCCACCGCCCACGGAAGGCTTCAGCACGGCGGGGAAGAAATCCACCGCACGCAGTTGCTCATGGTTCTCTATCTGCACGGTCTGGGGCATGTGGAAGCCGTGCTCCGTGAGCCAATGAAAAGTCTTGAACTTATCCATGCAGACTTCAATGAGCTCGGTGGGATTGATGGGCAGGAAGATGCCTTCAGCCTCAATGCGTTCCCTGTTGGCGGCAAAGGCTTTCAGCTCCGGCTCGCTGCCGTGGAACAGGGCCTTGACGCCATGCTTGCGGCAAACCCGCAGCAACGCATCCACGTAATCGGGCGCGGTTGCCGGAGGCAGGATATACGGGTGATCGACCTCGGCAAGTCCCTTGCTGCAGGGGCTCATATCCCCGCCCACGATTTCATAGGGAGTTTCAGCGAGTTGCAATGCCTTGAGAATCTGCTCGCCGTGTCCACCACCACCGATACCAGTGACCATCACCGTCAATTTCTCGCTCATACCATGCTCCATGGGATCGACACGCGATCGTCCCTTTTGAAATTCTCACGGACGGAATCGTGTACATTCACATATCTATTCAACATCTCAGCAACATCGAGTTCAAAACGATACAGTTCATAATCCCCGGAAACAGTATCGTAGACACCAAATGTCCCCAGAGCGCCCTTATCGCGCGGCAGCCCGCAGGAACCGACATTGACCGCCACGGTCCTCCCGGAACGCCACGCATGCAGACGGTGGGTATGCCCCATAAAAACCGCATCGTATCCCGAGCTTTCCCAATCGGGGGCCTGCTGGTCGGGGTACAGGCGTCCCTGCAAGGGATCTTCCGCCGTCCCATGGACAAAAAGCAGCCGTCTTCCGTCCAGGACCTCGGAATGCACGGGGCTCAATGACATCAGCATTTCTTTTTGCCTTTCCGACAACTGCGGCCTCTGGGCCTCAAGGCCGTAAACAGCATCCCTCTCCGGCTCCAAAGGCAACCGTCCCATAAGCATGGCTTCATGATTCCCGAGGAGCAATACGGCCCGGGCTTCGGTCAGGAGGCCGAGGCACTCCGTCCCCTGGGGGAAATATCCGAAAACATCCCCAAGGCAGACGAGCCGGTCCACATTGAGTGAACGCAACTTCTCCAGACAGCTCTCCAAGGCGGGCAGATTGCCATGAACATCGGAAAAAATGCCTAGTCTCACGGGCTCCCCCTATCCCTGACGAATGGCTTCCGCCATCTCGACTATTCCCGACTCAAGAGTCACTTCCGGGGCCCAGCCCAGAAGCCGGGCGGCCCTGGAAATATCAAAACACCCCCTGTAATTCTCCTGGGGGTCCTCTTTCCCCGACGGCTCAACCACGCTGGCGCACCCCGGAATGGAATCCACGACCAGGTGCGCAAGTTCTTTCATGGGAACGCATCTGCTCCCGGCGATATTGAACGGCCCGGATACGGGTAGGCGCAAGGCGGCCTCAACAGCTGCTGCCACATCCGAAGCATGGACGAACGCCTGGCTCCGCCGGCCGCTGCCGTGATACTGAAGAGGGTGTCCGGCCAAGGCCTTTTCAATGAAAATTCGTAAAACGGTCCTGCTCCTCTGCCCGACTCCATAAGGAGCGCAAATACGCAGGGACACGGCCCTCTCCGCAGCCTCCTCCATCACTTTTTCCCCTGCTATCTTGGAAAGGGAGTATGGATTCCCGTCATCCAGGGCAGTGGACTCTCCGCCCCCCTGCTCACGGTAGACACTGGAGGAAGAGGCAAAAACAACATCCGCGCCCGTGGCTCCGGCAAACGCTGCGATCAGCCGGTCGATTTCCATGTTGTACCCTGCCACCCTTTCGGCTTCGGGGCCCACGAGCGAGGAAGGCAGCGCCGCGGCGCAATGCACCACCGCATCAAAAGTACCCAAGGACACAAGCCCCTGGTGCCCACCGGAAAGAATATCCAGTATGGCGGCCTCTCCGGGGACCGGGCCGGAAGGGTGTCGCCGATATGTCCCGACAACCCCGTACCCGCTGTCGGCAAGCAGTCGCGAAACCGCGGAACCAACCAGGCCAGCTGCGCCCGTTACCAGGACCCGCATGCTCCCCCCCGTAACACGCCGATGAAGTGCGAAAGCGACAACAGGCTCCAAATGAGAAGACGTCTGTTTTTATGGCCCTCGAAATGCTCGCCGAGCAGCACTTTCACCACGTCATAGTCCAGCACCTTGTAAATTTCAGCCTTCTCATCCAGCAGCAGGCCTTTGACATACTCGATGCTCTCGCCCTTGAACCAGCTCGCGTCGGGGGCGGAAAAGCCCTGCTTTTTGCGTTCCACCACTTCCCTGGGAACATGCCTGCTGAGCGCCTTGCGAAGAATGCTCTTTCCATCGGAAGGCTGATTAAAGTATTTCTGCCGCTTGCCGGGTTCGTTTTCGTCGATTCGCGCCATTTCCCCGAGATTGCCCAACTTCAGTTTGGCCGGTATTTTCATGGCGAAATCCACAAGATCATTGTCCAGAAAGGGGACCCGGGTCTCGAGCGAATGCGCCATGGAAAGCCTGTCTTCCACCAGCAGCAAGCCATGCAGGAAGGTTCTGGCCTCGAAGTACAGGGAATGATTGACGTAGTCGGAAGGGCTCGTCAGGGAAATGTCCCGTCGGGTGAATACGTCCCGGAAGATGTCGCGGGTATTGACGAGCTTGACCTCATCCCAGACCGGAGCGAACGCTTTTGCGATTTCCTCCCTGGACAGCAGGCGTTGCCAGTAGCCGTAGTACTTGTCCACATAATGCTCGAAATCGTCGTTGACCGCAGCCTGGTAGTAGCGCCAGGGATATCCGCCGAACAGTTCGTCGCCGCCCGTACCAGCAAGAACGACCTTGCCGAACTTGCTGGCCAGCTGCGCCACATAGAAATTGGGATAGCTCTGTCCCACCCGGGGTTCTTCCAGGTGGTATGCAAGCCGGGGTAGGCAGCGTTCCATGTCCCCGCTTTTGAGGACCATCTCGTAGTGCTCGGTCTTGAACAACGCGCTCAGGGCCTCGGCCTTGTCCCGCTCGTCGAAGGCCAGCTCAAGGCCCGAGGCCGACGACAGGTCGAATCCGCAGGTAAAAGTCTTGATATAAGGCATCTGCTGGGCGGCCAGGGCCGTGATCGCCCCGGAGTCGATGCCGCCCGAAAGATAGGCGCAGACCTCCACGTCGCTGACCAGCTGGCGGTTGACGGCCTGCCTGAAGAGGTGGTCCAATTCCTCCACGTACTCCTCTTCGCTCCTGGGCTCCGCCGGTTCGTCAAAATCGTAGTCCCAATAGCGGGTCAGGCGCAACTCGGGCTGCTCCAGGGACAGCCAGCCGTAATGCGCTGCCGGAACAAGCCGGATCTGTTTTTCCAACGTCCTGTCCGTAAAAATATTCTGGAAGGTGAAATATTCCACCAGCGCTTCCAGATCGATACCGCTCTTGGCGTGGGGATGCGCCAGAATGGCCTTCTGCTCCGAACCAAACAGGAAATACTTGCCAAAGGTGGCGTAATACAGGGGCTTGATGCCGTAACGGTCCCGGGCCAGGAAAAGCCGCCTGTACTGCTTGTCCCAGACCGCAAAGGCGAACATGCCGTTGAATCGGTTCACGCAGGATTCGCCCCATTGGGCAAATGCGTTCAGGACAACCTCGGTGTCCGAAGTGGATCGGAACTTCCAGCCGAGGGCCTCCAGCTCCAACTTGAGCTCGGGGAAATTGTAGACCTCCCCATTGTAGCTGATGATATACCTTCCGCAGGTGGACTGCATGGGCTGGCTGCCGGCCGGGGAAAGATCTATGATGGCCAGGCGCCGATGACCGAGGCCGACGCCTCCGTGAACCACATGGCCCTCCGCGTCCGGACCGCGATGGAAGATGGCGTCGGTCATCCGTCGCAGGTTCACCAGAGCGACAGGCTCCCCATCAAGGTGCATTATGCCGGCGATACCACACATTTAACCAACCTCTTCCGCGAGCAATCGTACAACGGTGTCCAGCTCCTCCCGAGTCATTTCGTGAAAAAGAGGAAGGGTGAGGCACTGTTCAAAGGCCCTGCGGCTGCCTTGCATGGCGCCGTGGAGCCGAACCTTGTCGTTGGCATTGAAGGCCTTGTGCATGTGCAGGGAATAGGTACCGATCTGGACCTCGACCCCCTTCTCCCGCATGGAGGCCATGACCCTGTCCCGTTCGTCCACAAACACGCAAAACGATTGGTAGGAATGAAGGCCGCCCTCAGTGACCGTCGGCAGGGAAATTCCCGGCAGCGACTTCAAGGCCTCCTGGTACAGTGCGGCCAGTTGACGCCGACGGTCCAGGAGTTCTTCCACCATGTCCATCTGGGACAGGCCTACAGCAGCCAGTATGTTGGAAAGTTTGAGATTTGTACCGATGCGGTCAAAACTGGTGCACTGTCGCGACTCATGCACGCCCATGCCGAAATGCTTGAAGGAAAGCATCCACTCCGCCCACTCGGCATTGCCGGTGGTGACCAGCCCGCCCTCACCGGTGGTGACGAACTTGCGGGGATGACAGCTGAACACGGAGATGTCCGCGCAGGCCCCCACCATTCTGCCCTTGAATTCGGCCCCGAGGGCACAGGCGGCATCCTCGATTACAAACAGGCCATGCTTCTTTTTAATGGTGCTCAGGCGATCATAATCCACGGGATTGCCGAACAGGGAAACGGGGATTACGGCCTTGGTCGCAGGCGTCACCGCCGCCTCCAGGGCATCGTAATCGATGACCATGGTCTGCGGATCCACATCCACGATGACAGGGGTTGCACCCACAAGGGCCACGGCCGAAGCGGTGGCCGGGTAGGTGTAGTCCGGCACGATGACCTCGTCCCCATCGGAAACACCGAGACAGCGCAGGGCCATTTCAAGTCCCGTGGTGCAGGAGGTCACGGCCAGGCAATGAGCGACTCCGAGGTACCGGGCAACCACGGTTTCCAGTTCCCTGGTTACCGGGCCTTCGGTAAGGAACCCGGAGTCAAGCACCTCGTTGACGCGCCTTTTGGCATCGCCGGTAATGTAGGGTCGAATCAGGGGGATCATGTTTCTTCCCAGCCAATGATTAACGTTTGACGGCAACGACAGTGATGCCGGAATTCTGGATATCCATGTGTTCAATGTCGAGCCCGGCCTGATCACAATATGCACGCACCTGCTCGGGAGTACTCCGGATGCAGTTCAACGGACGAAACCAATCGAAATTAATGTGATTCATCTCGCCGATGTCCATATTTTTGTCATAGAACATCTTGCAAATGTGCCAATAAAAAAGGCGTTGGATATCAATCTTACCTTTCGGAATACCCAACAAAGACACGTCTTCGGGTATATCGATGGTAGTGTTCAGGTCACCTAAAGTCTTGCCGAGTTTTGTCAGAGACTCTAGGGCTTCCCAAGCCTGCTCGTTGTCCATGGGGGTAAGCTGTTCACGTATGTAGTCATCAGTGTACTCACGGACCGGACTCTTCTTGACGTATACATAAAAGAGAAAGTGTCCACCGATCTTAAGCTTATGAGACAGACTGCCAACAGCCTCCTCCACCGAATCGGTATGGTGAAGTACTCCTTCGGAAAAAATCATATCTACAGACTCATCGGGAATGTCGATATGCATGAGATCGTTCTGCATGAAACGCCCCTCAAACCCATGCTCTTTGAAACGCTTGGCGGCGACTTCCACGGAGGAACTAATATCCACCCCGATATACTCATGTTGTGCGAGCAAGTCACCGAAAAGCAAAAGAGCGGAGTAACTGGCACCGCACCCGGCATCAAGAATAACCTTACGCCCCTCGCCCAACATAGCTGCCAGTTTGGGGCGATCCCCTCCACAGTAACGCTCCAACAGCCACTGTTCTGTTCTAGCCTTGAAAGCTTCGCTTTCGTAGGTATCTCGTTTGCTCCACTTAAAGCCGAATGTATCGGCAGTCTGGGACTGTTCCTTGGATGTCTTGGCATTTTGAGCAATCATTTTCAGTTCCTCCAAATATCGATAAAAAATCTATCTCGCATAAGTACGGCCGAGGTAGCCGCTTTTCATATAGTACATCTTCCAGTGGTCGCACCCGTCGCAAGGGTTCACTCCGTCCAAAGAGGCCTGCAGGTGCTTCTTGCGCAACTCGACATAGGGCTCGCCCTGCCAGACGCCTGCTATGCCGTCCTTGGAAACATCCCCCAGCGGCGAACCGTCCACCAGACGCGTCCAGTCATGATTGCAACAGGCTACCTGCCCGTTCCAGTAAACCACCATATCGGAGAACGGCTTAAAACAGGGAAGCCGCTTCTCGAAATCGGGCAAGGGCTCGTCGATGCTGCCAGGCTTGCCGTCCGTTGAATGTTCCACATAGACGCGCACCCGGTCCACGATGGGACGCCAATAGTCCACAAATGCATCCATGCCGGGCTTGTGCTCCGGCGTTTCAACGGCGCTTACCTGCACCTGAGTCCCGACGCCCCGCTCGTCGCGGCGCCTCACGAAATCAAGGACATTCTGCATGGTCTTTTCAAAATCGGCGCCACGCCTGCTGGCGTTGTACAGCTCCGGATCCCGTGTATCGAGGGAAAAGGAAATGAAGGCCAGATCGAGATCAAGAATCCTCTCAATGTTCTCACTTGAGAGCAGCGAGGCATTGGTGGTGAACTGAATCTCTCCCACCGCCTTTTCCTGGGCGAGACTCAAAATTTCAAACCACTGCGGGTGCAGCAGGCTTTCCCCCCGGAAGAACGGAACAAAGGCCACAGGAGCATGGCCCGCCATCTCGTTCAGCAGTTCCTTGGCCAGGGCCGTATCCAGAAAACCGCGTTCCTTTTCCATGTAGCAACGCGGACAAAAGGTACAGTTGAGATTGCAGCGATTGGTCAGTTCGAGCGTCACCCGTGTGGGGAACCGCCCGGGATCGCCCGGGAGCTTATATTCCATCACCGACCTCCATTCGGATTGCAGACGAGGCTCTTGCCCCAGAAGCAGGAGCGAAACACCGTGATGGTTTGTTTATGAATCTTCATTATACGACCTTCCAATGCGGGCGATTCAGGAAAAGCTCTCTTTTCCCCTCGAAAGCCTCCGCAGTCACATCCACAACCCGCACCACCCTGTCGATCTTGCCTTCAGTGATCTTGCGCAGATTGTCGAGCTGCTGCCGGTCCACATCGCCCACCACCAGCACGTCAATGATGCCCGAGTCCTTCCCCTGGGCGTAATCATCAAGGATATAGACCGAATCCACCTTGCCGAGACTGGCCATGACATCATCGATCAGCCTGTCGATGCCAAGGGACTTTCTCACGATGGAGCTGATCTCCGGAAAGAAGGGATGCTTCCTGTTGGCGCGAAAATACACGCTCCGTCCGTTCTGCTCCCGCTCCAGGTACCCGGCCTCGCTCAGGCTGTCGAGCTCGCCCTTGATGGCGTTGGGAGAGACCTGGAATTCCGAAGACAACTCCCGGAGATAGCAGGAAACCTCCGGGTTCAGGAACAACTTGAGCAAAAGCTTGATGCGCGTCTTTGACGTAAACAGTTCGGTCAACATGTGCATTTTCGTACAAAAAAACTGAACAAAAAACAAGCACAATTCAGTTCTATAGGAGGCGCGCGATCCGTATCTTCCCGATTCGGGAAATTCCCCCGGTTTTTCCTATTAAAATTAGGGGGCGTTCCCCATTGTCATTCCACTTGTCCACGGTATGATACATTCATCAGCACCTCGGATATCTCCGGGATTTGATTGCTGGTGGCATTGTCCATGACTCGCTCCCCTTCCATGGCAATGCCACTCAAATGGGACTTCACAGTGAAGTCCCTTTTTTGTTTGGGACTGGCGGGCACCGCCCCCCGTTGCGACAGAAAAATCCCCGCAGGCCCAAGGGCGAACGGGGATTTCATTCCGCAGGGGCGTTTTCCGCCCGCATTCATCCGAGGCTAGCTCGGGACCGCCACGGCTTCCCGCTTGATGGCCGCCTCCTCGATGTTGGCCGGAATCTGCTCCACGGCTGCGTACTTGGGTTCATGCAGGGGCAACAGGTAGTCGGCCATGGTCTTGGCCCGCACCAGGATATTGTAGGCCTTCTTGGCGTTGGTGTTGGTCCCGGGCGGAATGACCTCCATTTCCATGGCCTTGACCTCGGCCGGGGGATAGAGGTTTTCCAGGATGGTGCAGAAACCGCAGATCATGAACGAGCCCACGGCCGTATCCACGATCACGGACATGCCTCCGCGCGTGTGGGCCGGGGTGCGCACCATGCGGATGCCGGGCAGGATCTCGATGTCGGTCTTGAGCACCACGATCTGGCCGTTGGCCTCGATTTCCTCGATGTGATCCTCCAGGTACCGGAAATCCAGCGGATGCGGGTTGTGGATGTTGTGCAGTTCCTTTTCATGCACATAAAACTTGGCGTTCGTACATTTGTAGTCGTTTTCGCAATGGTCGCTGTGCAGGTGGGTGTGCAGGACAATATCGATGTCCTCGGGTTTGAGCCCGTGCTTGGCCAGCCCTTCCTCGAAAGTGTAGATCTTGCCGCCGATGGCCCTTTCCCGGTCTTCCGAGACCACGGGGTGGGCCTCCCCCGTGTCCACGAGAATGTTCTTCGAAGCCCCCTTGATGAGCCAGGCATAGATGGGAATGGTGAACGGGGTGCCGTAGCCGTGCTGATAGGTCATCATGCCCTTGTCGAAAACCTTGGTGCCCAAAACAATGGGATGGATGGTGTAATGCGACATTCTCTCCTCCTGGCTAAAGGGGTTTGCCGCAAGTATGACCCATGCACGGCAGAAGTCAAGACGGAGACGAAAAAACGGGCCGGAGTCCCCACTCCGGCCCGCAATCAGGACGGCCATGGCTACGAGGGAGACCGTCCAGGTGAGGGAGTTCGAAATTATCGCTGCCCGCGCTTGAACACGGATACCACGTTCAGGTCGTCGTCCAGCGCCACCATGTCCGCGAAATACCCGGGCTCGATCCTGCCCAGTTCGTGGTCCAGGCCCACGGCCATGGCCGGATACAGGGAGGCCATGCGCAGGGCTTCCTCAAGCTCGATGCCCACGTGGTTGACGCAGTTCTTCACGGCCACGTCCATGGTCAGCACGGAACCGCCCAGGGTGCCGTCCGCGGAAAGGCACTTGCCGTCCTTGACAAAGACGGCGTGGCCGCCCAGTTGGAATTCGGTCTGATTCGTCCCCACCGGAGCCACGGCATCGGTGATCAGGAACAGCTTCTCGCCGAGGATGCGCTTGGCCAGCTCGATGTTGTCCCAGGCCACATGCACGCCGTCGGCAATGATGCCGGTCCAGGGGCGCTCCAGATACACAGCGCCCACCAGGCCCGGCTCCCGGCCCATGAGGGGCTCCATGCCGTTGAACAGGTGGGTGGCCATGGTCATGCCGTTACGGAAGGCCTCGCGCGCCACGGTACAGGGTGTGGCGCTGTGCCCGGCCGAGACGCGGATGCCCGCATCCGTCAGCTGTTTCACGTATTCCGTCCCCGCGTTTTCCGGGGCCATGGTCATCATGCGCACCACCTCGGGGCCGTGCTCGGCCACCAGGGAAAGCACCTTGGAATCGGGCTGGCGCACCAGGGATTCGTTGTGGATGCCCCGGCGCTTCCTGCTCAGGTACGGGCCTTCCAGATGCACGCCCAGCACGCATTCGGGCCGCGCGTCGCGGTAGGCGTCCACCACCTCGACGGCCTTGAGCATGTCCTCGTCCGTGGCCGTGACCAGGGTGGGCAAAAAGGAGGTGCAGCCCGTGGGCAGGAGTGCCTTGGCCATGATGTCCAGGGTCTCGACGCTGACGTCGTCGTTGAACATTCTGCCGCCGCAACCGTTGATCTGCAGGTCGATATAGCCGGGAGCAAGGGAGAGACCCTGCAAATCAACGATCGCGGCATGGTCGGGAACGGCATCGTTCGCCACGACGCCGGAGATCTTTCCGTCTTCCACGAGCACTGCCTTGCCTGCCAGCACGGCATTGCCCGCATATATGGTGCAATTGGTAAACGCTTGCATGATACCTACTTGGGATCCTTTATGTTTTCCGCTTCTATTTGCTGGAAGTAGCGCAAGGTCTTGACCCGCAGCTCGCGTACGGCGTCCCGGTCGCAGACCAGCACGGCCCGGCGGTGCATCTGCATGGCCGAAACCGTCCAGAGGTGATTGATGCCCTCTTCCACGGCATGACGCACGGCCAGGGCCTTGCTCATACCCGTTGCCAGGACAAGCATTTCCTCGGCGTCCAGCAGGGTGCCCACGCCCACGGTCAGGGCCAGTTCGGGCACGTTTTCCACCTGACCGCCGAAGAAGCGGGCATTGGCCCGCCGCGTTTCCAGGGTCAGGTCCTTGTCCCGGGTGCGCGAGGAAAGCGACGAAGTGGGCTCGTTGAAGGCGATATGCCCGTCCGAGCCGACGCCGCCCACCCACAGGTTCACCCCGCCGTACGAGGCCATTTTCTCCTCGTAGCGGCGGCATTCGGCCGCCAGGTCCGGGGCGTTGCCGTTCAGCAGGTTGATGTTTTCGGGACGCAGGTCCACATGGTCGAAAAAGTTCATGTGCATGTAGGACCGGTAACTTTCGGGATGGTCCGCGGGCAGGCCCACGTATTCATCCATGTTGAAGGTCACCACATGCTTCAGGCTCAGGCCTTCCTCACGGTGCATGCGCACCAGTTCCCCGTACATGGGCAGGGGAGTGCCGCCCGTGGGCAGGCCGAGCACGAACGGCCGTTCCGGGCCGGGCTCGAACAGCCGGATTCTGCGGGCCACATAGCGGGCCGCCCACCAGCCAACATTATCGTTCAAGGGAATCAGTCTCATGGAACCGCCTCCTGTTCATGTGCTGTAAACCCATTCTGGGCTGTCTCTAGCCCCGTCGGCGAACCGCTGGCAACAGGGGTGAAGATATTTCAGTGAGAAAAAAAACCAAAAAAAGTTGAGAGCGACTCCATGTCGACATAAACCGTTCCTTAAGTGAGGGCTTTTTTCCCTATTGCCGGGGCGGCACAGAGGTGACAGCCGAGCCGGGAATGATCACAAAACATTCTTTTTCGAGGAGAGGTTTATGAGGATTCTAGAAAAGCTTCAGAAGCTCGGCCGGGCGCTCATGCTGCCCATCGCGGTGCTTCCCGTTGCGGCGCTCATGCTGCGCCTGGGGCTGGGGACCTGCTGGACATGCCTTTCGTGTTCCAGGCCGGTAACGCCATTTTCAGCAACCTGCCGCTCATCTTCGGCATCGGCGTGGCCGTGGGCCTGTCCAAGGACAACGCCGGGGCAGCGGCCCTGGCCGGCGGCGTGGGCTATCTGGTCTTCACCGCGGCCATCGGCAGCCTGAACGACAAGATCGACATGGGCGTGCTGTCCGGTATCATCATGGGCATCACCGCGGGCATCATGTACAACAAGTTCAACCGCGTGAAGCTGGTTGACTGGCTGGCCTTCTTCGGCGGCAAGCGTTTCGTGCCCATCGTCACGTCCGGCTGCGCCCTGGTGCTGGCATTCGCCTTCAGCTTCATCTGGCCCCCGGTCCAGGCCGGCATCAACGCCGTCGCCAACTGGATCATCGGTTCCGGCGAGCTGGGCACCTTTGTCTACGGCACCATGAACCGCCTGCTCATCCCCACGGGCCTGCACCACATCCTCAACAACATGGTCTGGTTCCAGTTCGGTGAATTCACCAACGCCGCAGGCGAGATCGTGCGCGGCGACCTGCACCGCTTCTTTGCGGGCGACCCGACTGCGGGCAACTTCATGGCCGGTTTCTTCCCGGTGATGATGTTCGGCCTTCCGGCTGCCTGTCTGGCCATGTTTACCACCGCGCGCAAGGACAAGCGCGCCATGGTCGGCGGCGTGCTCTTCTCCGTGGCCTTCACCGCGTTCCTCACCGGCGTGACCGAGCCCGTGGAATACCTGTTCATGTTCCTGGCTCCGGCCCTGTACGGTCTGCACGCAATTCTCACCGGCATCTCCCTGGCCGTGTGCACGGCCATGGGCGTCAAGATGGGCTTCGGCTTCTCGGCCGGCGCCATCGACTACGTGCTCAACTACGGCCTGGGCACCAACGTGATGATGCTCCTGGTCATCGGCGCGGCCTATTTCGCGCTCTACTACTTTGTCTTTGTATTCGCCATCAAGGCCTTCAACCTGCAGACCCCGGGCCGTGAGGACGAGGACGCCGACGCGGCCGTGGCCTCCACCGGCGACAAGGAAATCGCCGTGCTGGCCAAGGAATGCGCCGCGGCCCTGGGCGGACTCGCCAACCTGGAATCAGTGGACTCCTGCATCACCCGCCTGCGCCTGACCGTTCACAACCCCGCAAAGGTGGACGAGGTCCAGCTCAAGCGCCTGGGCGCCAAGGGCGTGGTCAAGGTCGGCGAAAAGGGCGTGCAGGTGGTGCTGGGCACCCATGCCGAACTGGTTGCCGAATCGATCCGCGACCTGGGCAAGGGCGCCCCTTCCGGCAACGGCGTCATGAAACTGCTCGCACCGGTTGACGGCGAGATCGTTCCCATCGAAAATACCCCGGACCCGGTCTTTGCGGAAAAAACCGTGGGCGACGGCGTGGCCATCGTTCCCACCGGCGACAAGATGGTGGCTCCGGCGGACGGAACCATCGGCAAGATATTCGAAACCAACCACGCCTTCAGCATGATCACGGACGGCGGCCTGGAAGTGTTCGTTCACTTCGGCATCGACACCGTGGAGCTGAAGGGCGAAGGGTTCACCCGCCTGGCCGAGCCCGGCGCAAAGGTCAGCAAGGGCGATCCCATCATCGGATTCGACCTGGCCCTGCTCAAGGAAAAGGCCAAGTCCGTGATCACCCCGGTGGTGGTTTCCAACTGCGAGGACTTCGGTGAAATGACCAAGGCGACCGGCAAGGTGCGTGCTGGAATGAGCACCATCCTGGCCGTGGAAAAGTAGACAACGATTCAACGTCGAAACAACGATTTAATGATCATAGAGGGGGCCGGCTTGTCCGGCCCCCGGGATTCAAGGTGATTTTCAATGGCATCCAATACCGTTACCATCCAGACCGAAAACGGCCTGCACACCCGTCCGGCCGCAGAATTCGTCAAGCTTGCAAAGAGCTTTGACAGCGACATAACCATCCGCGTGGGCGACAAGGACGCCAGCGCCAAGAGCCTGTTCAAGCTCCAGCTGCTGGGCATGTCCAAGGGCTCCGAACTGCATATCGAATCCAGCGACCAGTCCGCTGTGGACGCCCTGTGCGATTTCGTGGCCAACCTGGACTAGACAGCGGTACGCGTCATGACGACTACACTCACAGGCATCGCCGTTTCCCCCGGTCTGGCCACGGCCCCGGCCCTGGTGCTCCGCACCCAGGCCCCGGCCTTTGACCGCTCCCCCATCCCCGAAGGCTCGGCCAACAGGGAGCTGGCGCGGCTCAAGGCAGCCATGGCCGCCTCGGCCGAGCAGCTCACCTCCATCATGGAGCGTGTGCGCGTCAAGATGGGCGAGGAACAGGCCGCCATCTTCGAGGGCCATCTCATGATCCTCGAGGACGAGGAACTGGCCGAAGCCCTGGAGGAAAAGATCCGGGACCAGCGGCACAACGCCCCGGCGGCCGTGGAAGCGGTCTGCGAGGAACACGCCACGGCCCTGGAACAACTGGACGATGAATATCTCCGCGCCCGCGCCGTCGACATGCGCGACATGTCCCGGCGCGTGGTGCTCAACTGTCTGGGCATCGTGCCCACCAGCCTGAGCACCATCGACACCGAAGTGGTGCTGGTGGCCGACGACCTGACCCCGTCCCAGACCGCGGTCCTGGACCCGGCCATGGTCAGGGCCATCATCACGGAGAAAGGCAACCGCACCTCCCACACGGCCATCATGGCCGCCTCCATGGAGATTCCGGCCATTGTCGGCACTCCGGCCGCGCTCTCCAGCATCAGCGACGGCGACATGGTGGCCGTGGATGCGGAGGCCAATGTCATTCTCGTGAACCCGTCCGGCGAGGAGCTGCAGGCCTTTGACGAGCGCCGCGCCTCCTTTGAAAGGGAACGGGAGGAGCTGGCCGCCCTGCGCGACCTGCCCGCCGTGACCACGGATGGGGTGCGCATCAAGCTGGCCGCCAACGTGGGCTCGCCCGAAGACGCCGCGCCCGCTGCCGCCAAGGGAGCCGAAGGCGTGGGCCTCTACCGCGTGGAGTTCCTGTTCATGGAACGCACGGAAAGCCCCAGCGAGGAAGAACAGTACAAGGCCTTCAAATCCGTGGTGGAGACCATGGGAGACCATCCCGTGGTCATCCGCACGCTGGATGTGGGCGGCGACAAGGATCTGCCATACATGGCCCTGCCCCACGAGGAAAACCCCTTCCTGGGCTGCAGGGGCATCCGGCTCTGCTTCGAGCGCACCAAGGTCTTCCAGACCCAGCTCCGCGCCATGCTGCGGGCGGGGATGCACGGCAACGTGCGCATCATGGTGCCCATGATCGCATCGCTGGACGAAGTGCGCGCCTTCAAAGAGGCCCTGGCCCAAGCCGCGGCCTCTCTGGAGGCGGAAGGCGTGGAATACGCCAGGGACCTGCCCCTTGGCATCATGGTGGAAACGCCCGCGGCAGCGCTGCTGGCTCACCTCTTCGCCAAGGAAGTGGACTTCTTCAGCATCGGCACCAACGACCTGACCCAGTACACCCTGGCGGTCGACCGCATGAACACGCGCATCGCCGACCTGTATGAGCCCCTGTCCCCGGCCGTGCTCCAGGCCATCAAGCTGGCGGCCGACGCCGCGCGCCAGGAAGGCAAGGGCATCTGTGTCTGCGGGCAGATGGCGGGAGAGGTCGCTTCGGCCCTGCTGCTCATCGGCATGGGCGTCCACGAACTGAGCATGAGCGCGGTGCACATTCCCCGCATCAAGAAGGCCGTGCGCGAGCACAGCAGCGAGGAACTGCAACAGCTGGCCGAAACCATTCTGGCCCTGCCCACGGCGGCGGAGGTCAAGGCCGCGCTGGACAAGCTGCTCAACAAATAGAACAATCCACACGCGACATAAGAACAGGCCCCGATGCGTTCCACGCGGACGCATCGGGGCCTGTTTGCCTGTATCGGCAAAAATCCCTATTCGACGAGATGGATGTTGCAGTTCTGATGCAACTGCTGCAGGACCAGCGCGCCTGCCCCGCGTGCATAGTTCTCGGCCTGCCAGGGCTGGATGATCAGTTCGGGCATGCTGCCGAAAACCTCGCAGCGCCGTTCCTTCATGGCCCGGACCAGGGGTTCGAAAAGCATGTCCTTGGCCAGGTAGCCCTTGCCGGTGATGACCACCTTTTCCGGGTCCAGGAGCCGGGTCAGGTCGGAAATGCGGTAACCGATGACCTTGCCCGCCCTGCGGATGATCTCCTCCAGGGAGGGTTCGCCAGCCTTGGCCGCATCCACGACGTCCTCCAGGGTGATCTCCTCGGCCTTCTTGCCCATCTCCCAGATGCCCTGCTTCACCAGCTTGCGGGCGTCACGCATGATGGAATAGGTGGAGGCCACTGCCTCCAGGCAGCCGTTCAGGCCGCAGCGGCAGGCCGTACCCTTGGAACTGCCCCGGATGTGGCCCAGTTCCCCGGCCATGCCCTTGTGCCCGCGCACCAGGCGGCCGTCGGCAAAGATGCCCAGGCCCACGCCATGTTCCAGGGTAACCACCAGAAAATCGTCGCAGCCGCGCGCCTCGCCGAACCAGTGCTCATAGATGGCCAGGGCGTTGGAGCTGTTCTCGATAAAGGTCTCGAAGCCGGTGCGTTTTTCCACCAGTTCACGGAAGGGCACGTTCGACCAGTTGAAGCCCTGGTTGAAGCCCGGATGAAAATGGACCACACCGGTGTGGGCGTTGACCAGGCCGGGAATGCCCAGGCCCAGGCCGGAAATGTCGTCGGGCAGGAAGCCGTGGCTGATGCAGCAGGCGCGCACGGACTCGGCCACGCGGTCGGCCACCTGCACCGGGTCGGTGACGTCCGCCTCCAGAGGCAGTTCATGGGAGGCCAGCACGCGGGCCTCCAGGTTGATGACCACCACGCTGATGCGGTCCGAGGACACATAGACCCCGGCCACGAAGGCGCCGTCCGGATTGAGTGCCAGAAGCACGGGAGGACGGCCCGTGGTGGTGCCCAGGGCCTCCTTCTCGAAAATCAGGTTGTCCTTGATGAGCTCGGCGGTGATGGCCGTGACCGTGGCCTGGCTCAATCCGGTCTGGGCGGCGATATCACGGCGGGAAATGGTCCCGGCCAGCCGAATGGTCCGAAGCACGTTGCAGCGGTTCATGGCCCGCATGAGATCTCTGTTGGCTGCTGGCATGGCTTGCTCTTTCCAGTTCCAGGTGGTTGTCACTAACGGCCGACCCTGCTGATGACGAAATCGAAAACCGCCTGAACCGAATCCTCCACGGCCATCCCGGCGGTCTCCATGCGAAATTCGGGTGCGGCCGGTTCCTCATAGGGGGCGGAAATTCCCGTGTAGTTCTTGATCTTCCCCTCGCGGGCCATCTTGTAATACCCCTTGGCGTCCCGCTCCTCGCAGACCTCCACTGGGCACTGCACATATATCTCGTGAAAATCATCCGCGCCGACAATATTCCTGGCCTTGGTCCTGTCCGCCGCGAGCGGGGAAATGAAGGCGCACAGGCAAATGGTGCCGTTTTCCACAAACAGCTTGGCAACCTCGGCAATACGGCGCAGGTTCTCGGCCCGGCCCTCGGGGGAAAAGCTCAGGTCGCCGCACAGGCCGTGGCGCACATTGTCGCCGTCAAAGACCACGCACTTGAGTCCCTGGTCGAAAAGCCTCTTTTCCACGCCGTGGGCAATGGTGGATTTCCCAGAGCCGGAAAGCCCGGTAAACCAGAAGACCGCACTTTTATGGAGATTCTGTTCCTCCCGGTCCGCCCGGCAGACCTCACCGCGAAAACAACAGATATTCTGTTCTGACTTTTTCATTATTTTCCCTGTCCCTAGGATTCACAGGCCCCGGAGTCTTCCCCGGCTTCCCGGAACTGCATGGAATACAGCTTATCGTACAATTCGCATCGCCCCAGCAATTCCTCATGGCTGCCCACATCCACGATCTCGCCCTGCTGCATGACCACGATGCGGTCCGCATTGATGACCGTGGAAAGCCGGTGCGCGATGACAATGCTGGTGCGGGACTTCATGAGGTTGTCCAGGGCCTTCTGCACAATGCGCTCGGACTCTGTGTCCAGGGCGCTGGTGGCCTCGTCAAGGATCAGCAACTGCGGATTCTTGAACAGGGCGCGGGCAATGGTGAGGCGCTGCTTCTGGCCACCGGAAAGGCGCGTTCCCCGCTCTCCCACAACCGTATCATACCCTTCCGGCAAATTTTCAATAAATTCATGCGCATACGCAGCCTTGGCCGCAAGCGCCACCGCTTCCCGATCGATGTCGTCGTGACCATAGGCAATATTCTGCGCAACCGAGGAATTGAACAGAAAGGTATCCTGGGAAACCATGCCCATACCCAGACGCAGCTTACCGAGATCATACTGCCCCAACTCGATTCCGTTGAGCCGCAGGGAGCCTTCCTGCACGTCGTAGAAACGCGGAATCAGATTGGCCAGGGTGGTCTTGCCCGACCCGCTTGGCCCCACCAGGGCCACACATTCGCCCCGCCGGATAGTCAGGTTGAAATCCTTGAGAACCGGAGAGATGCATGATTCGTAGCTGAAGGTGATATTTCCGATCTCCA
The DNA here is from genome assembly GCF_008001235.1 of Salidesulfovibrio onnuriiensis. GTDB lineage: Bacteria > Desulfobacterota > Desulfovibrionia > Desulfovibrionales > Desulfovibrionaceae > Pseudodesulfovibrio > Pseudodesulfovibrio onnuriiensis. The sequence continues at coordinate 113,232 of NZ_CP040751.1, forward strand.
GGGACTCAAATTCCTCGGGGAAGGGAAGAACGCCGCCCGACTCCACCTTGACGTTCGGGTCGTCCAGCAAACCGAAGACGCGCTCTGCGCAGGCCAACGACTTCTGGATCATGCGGTTGGAGTTGTCCAGCTTCTTGACTGGCTCATACAAGACGGCCAAACCCACGATAAAGGAAAACAGGGTACCCGGGGTCATGGAGCCCTCAACCACCTGGAGGCCGCCGTACCAGATCACGAGACTGATGCCCAGGCCGCTGATGAGTTCCATCATTCGCGAGGAAGCTTCGCTGGCCAGCACCTGTTTCTTCGAGATGGTCACTATCTCCGCGGAATGCCCCTTGAAACCGCTGCTTTCCCGCTTTTCGGTATTGAAGGTCTTGATGACCCGTATCCCGGACAAAGTCTCCTGTACCACGGAATTGATCTCCGCAGCCTGAACCGCCAAACGTCTGCCGAGCTTCCGCAACCTCTTGCCGAAGTAAATGAACGGATAAATGACAACCGGCAGAACGATCAGAGCCCAAAAGGCCAAGTGGACGTCCTGGTAGACGACCACCCCGATGACGAAAATCAGCTTGAGAACTTCCCGCACGATCATCACCATATGCGGCACCGATTCCCGGATGCCGGCGACATCACCCAGGATGCGGGACATGAGCACACCGACACGGCTTGCCTCGAAATACTTGAACGGCAAGGCCACCACCTTTGCGAACAGGTCGTTGCGCAGCTGTTCAAGCACCCGGTAGCCCGCTATGCACATGAGATAGTTCTGAATAAAACGGACATTGCTTTTCACAAAGACAATGCCGAATGCCACGATGGGAATGATCAGCAGCATCTGACTGTCTTTGCTTATGAAAATCTCGTCGATGGCCGGCTTGACAATGTACACGAGTGCGCCATCACAGGCGCTGTAAAAGGAGGACATCGCCAGGGAGATGAGCACGTACCACTTGTAGGGCTTGAAATATTCCCAGCAACGCCGAAGAAGATACTTGCTGGAAAAAAGATGTATGTTGTCCAGATTTGTGTGAGACATATATATGGTGGGTTAATTGATATCAAAATCCGCCTGCGCCGTTTCCAGGGCACAGGCGATGGGAGTATGCCGAATCGCGCCGAAAGCGTCCAGTCGTTATTCCCGGCGGTTCAAAACGTCCCGCATGAAATCGAGACAGTCCTTTGCCCGCTGTTTCCATGTATGGGCAATTGCCTCTTCCCGGCAATTACTCTGCAGGCTGCGGGCAAGCCCCTGGCTGCCCGCGAGGCGCTCCACGGCCCGGGCAAGGGCCCTCGGGGCCGTGTCTTCGGCAAAGACCGCATTTTTCCCGTCCTCCAGCACCGCGCTGATGGCCGGAACCGGGGTGACCACCATGGGCAGCCCGAGGCCCATGGCTTCGTATAGTTTGATGGGAGAAAAAAACTCCGCCCTGGAATTCTGCGGGATAACGAAAATATGGCAATTCCGCAGCCGCGCGGCCAGTTCAACCGGCGAAAGGTGTCCGAAAAACTCGATACGGCCCCTTCCTCCCGGGATCCCGGCCGCCATTGTCCGCAGCCGTGTCAGCTCCTCGCCGGGATTGCCACCCATGACCAGCAGCCGAAAACGCTCGGGCAGGTGGCGCATGGCCTCCACCAGATCGTGAATGCCCTTGGCCTCATAGAGGCTGCCCGCATAGGCCAGATTCACCTGTCCGGACAAGTCAACATCGGGCACCGGCGAAAAGATCTGTTCATTGAACCCCATGGGAGCGGAAAACACCGGAACGTCCGGTGCGTAAAACGCCTCGAGATCGTCCGCAAGCAATGGACTGATGACCACCACGCCGTCGAGCTGATCCAGCAGTTCAAGCTCAAGCCTTCTGAACCGCTCCTCCCGGCCCGTGCCGTTTCGGCGGTGCTGCTCGGCCAGGATCTCGTGCATCTCGAAGAACAGGGGGCGCTTCAAACCGAAACGCCTTTTGAGGCGTGCCAGCATCAGGGCTTCCTTGATGTCCCGGGAATAAAAGACCGTTCCCGGCCCCGCCGCAAACCAGGCGGCGGCCATCTTGGCTCGGAAATTCACGCCATAGATTCCCTTGTGCCCGCCATAAAGGGATTTCAGATTCAATGCATCGACGGGCACAAGTCCATAGGCATTTTCCAATTCCCGGCGATACGCGGCGTGATCCCGCTGTCCCTTGAAACCCGGAAACAGGGTGGTACGCACCCCGGCCGAAGCAAAGGCGTAAGCCATGGTCAAGGACTGAAGCGAATTGGCCGCCCGCGAGGGAAGGATGAACTTCTTGGCGAAATAAAGCTGTTTGATATGCATGACGATGCGGGACAATACCCCGGCGGCGGGACTCAGTCCATACCCTGGAAAAAGAAGGACTCCAGGCGCTTGAAAATTGCCTCGGGCTCCAGTTCGTAGAGACATTCCAGAGTGCCCAGACGGCATTCGGACTTATTGCAGCCCAGGCATGGATTATTGCCGTGCTCGTTACGGATGTATGCATGATCCTCGGACGGGAAGGTCCAGCCGCCCGGCTTGTTGGAGCCCTGAATGATCAGGGACCGGGTGCCCACGGCAACGGCAAAGTGACGCGGGGATGAACAGTTGCCGAAATGCCCGTTGGCCCGCTCAAGGATGGCAGCCATCTGGCGCAGGGTGGTCTGGTCCTGCGGGACCAGGCACTGGGAGGGATTGCCCGCCTGTGCCACGATGTTGTCCACCACGTCTTTCTCGCCCGGGCCGTAAAGCATGAGCATGCGGACCTGTGGATACTTTTCAGCCACCATGCGAATGAGCTTGGCGTAATATTCCTCGGGCCATTTTCGGGTAATGCGTCGATGGGTGGCGTCGATGGTCAGCAGAAAAGCGTCCGCCCCCACTCCCAGGGAGGAAAGATAGTCCCGGGCCCAGGCCTTCTCGAGTTCCGTGAGAAACAACTCGGGGCGCTGGCCGTCCCATTCCACCCCCAGGGGACCGAGCACTCCGGCCTTGGCCTTGGAGGCATACCCTTTGCCCTCATTGCCGTAGAGGTTGTAAAATAGCCGGTTGTACCACTTGGGTTTGTAGGTGAGCCGGATCGGGGCTCCGCTGAGAAACACGCCCAGTTTGAGCCGGATAAGCTGCTGAAAGTCGACGACAAGGTCGTAGTTTTCACGGCGTATGCCAGAATACAGGGAAAGCATTCCGGATAATCCCGCAGCCTTGTCGATGACCCAGACCTTGCTGAGCAGCGGGTTGTTCTCCAGCACGGGGGTGCATTTCCTCTCGGTCAGAAAATGCAACTCGGCATCGGGAAAACGCTCGTGCAACAGACGGATACAGGGTGTGGCCAACAGGACATCACCGATTTGATGCTGTTGGCAGACAAGAATTTTCCCAGGTTGAATGGTTGTGGTTGACTGCATATGAAAAACTTGCGGCTGACATAGGCCAGCCGACAGTTGATTTATTTGATTCCGAAAATCTGTTTCAGCTTTCTAAAGGTCTTTTCCCTGGCCCAGAGCCGGTCCATACGCTTCAGCTCCTTGTACACGATTTCGTACTCGTTGGGCACTGGATCGGAAATGTCCGCTTCCGGTGTCTTGACGAATAGCGCCCTCACTTCGGAGTCCCCCTGCAGGAAGCGGAAACCATGCCGAGCTGCGACGTGAACGAGATGGGGAAGGGAGAAATAATGCGAATGGGCCAGCTGCAGGGTATGCAGAATGTCATTTTCCTGGCGGGCGGGCCAGCTGAGGACGCCGGGAACCGAAAGAAACAGATGTCCGCCGTCGGGAAGAATTTCGCGCATGATCTCGAATTCGCCATCCAAATCATTGATGTGCTCAAGAACATGCATATACATAAGCAGATCAGGCTTGTCCCCAAGCTTAAGCAATTCGGTTGAAGGACCGACAAACACATCGCTCAGACCCAGCTCCTCTCTGGCGAACCGGATACCCGCCGCGTCGTAGTCCGTACCCGCAACACGGCATTCCTTGCCCACGAACTGGCTCAGAAGCGCCCCGAAATGCATGCCCACCTCGCACACAAACCTGGGGGTTCCGCCAAGCATGCCCATAATGGTTTCATAGTCCGCGCGGGCGATTTCGATGTTCTGGCGATAAACCTCGCTGTTGCCACGAAATCCTGGATTATAAAGGTCTCTGTATTCATGGGAGTAAAATCCCGACAGGGACTTCTGGTCCAGTCGCCTTCTCTGGTACATCATGCCGCAGTCGCGGCACAAAACAATCTGCACAGGCAGGAAATCGCGGTCAAAATTGGACACCACCCCGTGAACATCGCTCCCGCAACACGGACATGACACCTGTTCAAAGGAGTATTCTCCACTGGCGATCTTGGACAAGACCTGATCGCGTATAGCCTTGCGCCCACCTTTGATACGCTTCACACGACGAGCTTTGGGCTTGGTGTATTCTGATGATAATATCGACTTATATTGCATTGAATCAGCTCAGGTTAATCTATTCCCACGCAGTTCCGGATCTCCAGCGCCAGCCGGTGGCCCTCCACCACCCGGGACAGATTGGTTTTCGGCTCGGCCCCGCTCCTCACGCAGTCCACAAAATGCCGGATTTCCTCCACGAACATCTCGTTGCGATCGAACGAGGAGAAGTCCTCCTTCCGCGTGCCCTGCTCCACGTGTTCCACGGTGACCAGGCTTCGCATGCCGTCCCAGCGGACAAAGCCGTTCTCGGCATGGATGGTGATGGTGCGCACGGGGGGACGCTGCACAAACGACATCTGCAGCGTCACGGGAAAGGGACGACCGTCCAGCCGGTATTCCATGAGCGAGCAGACCGTGTCCTCCACATCCATGTCCAGGGAGGAAAGCTTGCCGCCCGAGGCAAAGACCTTCTCGGGCCTGCCGAACATGGCGGCCACCAGATCCAGCTCGTGGATCTCGGAGAGCACGGCCCCGCCGCCCAGGTCCTTCCGGCCCGCGTAGAATTCGTTGTATTTCTCGTAACTGTGCCAGGAGGGCATGTAGGAGTTGAGCTGCACGTGCATGGAATGCATGCGGCCCGCGGCCTGCTCCTCGACCAGATCCATGAAGCGCTGAACGCCCGGGTGAAAGCGGAACATGTAGCCCACCATGACCGGCGTATGCTTTTCCTCCATGAGGGCCAGCAGTTCGTCCAGTCCTTCGCTGTCGGCAGAGACCGGCTTTTCCAGGAAGACCGGGACGCCGGCCCGCACCAGTGCCGTGGTCTGATCCATGTGGGCGCTGGTGGGCGAGGCGATGATCGCGCAGTCCGGCTGCCAGGCAACGCCCTCCTCCAGGCTGGAGAAACGGGCAATGCCGTATTTTTCCATTATATCCACGGAATAGTCGGGCTGCAGGTCAAAGCCGATCTCGAAGGCACGGTCCGTATGACGCACGGCCCCGAGCTGGGCGTCGGGCATGACGCTCAGCAGGTTGCGCAGATGGCGCTGGCCCACGCCGCCAAGCCCGAGAAAAAGCGCCTTCATGCTACACCTTCTTTCCTTTGCGGGTGTAGGAGTTGAAATCGGCCACCTTGCGGAAAACCGGACGAACCGGAATGCCGTCGATCTGTGAGCGCAGGTCCAGGCCCTTGTCCACGATCTTCTTGAACCCGGTCAGGGCGCGTTCGTAGGCCTTCAGGGTGCGTTCGATGTCTTCGTCCTTGTGGGCCCAGGAAAGGGCGTGATAGGCGGCCCAGAGAATGCCGTCGTAAAGCAGTTCCTGCTGGATGTAGGACTTCATTTCCAGGTCGTTGTACCTGTCCTGCCCGTCAAAGGTGATGACCGTGCGGCAGGGGTAGCCCACGCACTGGAAGAAATCGGCAACCCCGATCTCCTCGGCCAGCGTGTTGAAGCCGTCTTTCAACTTTTCGCCCACCTTCCAGAGATGGCCGGGCACGTCCTCGCGCTGGATCTTTGGAATGCAGGCGTTGGCTGCGGCCAGGCCGATGCAGTCGCCGCCATAGGTAAAGGAGAAAAAAGTCTGCTCCAGGGCGAAGAGGTAGTCCTTCTTGCCGCAGATGGCCGAAAGCGGGATGCCGTTCGATACCGCCTTGGCCAGCGAGGTCAGGTCCGGGGTTACGCCGGTGAGTTCCTGGGCTCCGCCGATGGCGAAGCGGAAACCGGTGATGATCTCGTCGAACATGAGCAGCGCGCCGTAGTGATGGGCCATCTTCTTGACCTCGGCCAGGAAGTTGTCCTTGGGCTCCAGGACGGTGAGCGGCTCCATGATGACAATGGCCACCTCGCCCGGGTGGGCCTTGAAGATGCTCTCCAGACTGTCCAGGTCGTTGTAGTTGAACGAATGGGCAAGCTGCTTGTTGAACTCGGGGACGCCGCTGTTCAGGTCGGTGTTGGCGATATACCAGTCATGCCAGCCGTGGTAGCCGCAATAGGCGATGTGTTCGCGGCCGGTGACCGCCCGGGCGATGCGCACGCCCACGCTGGTGGCGTCGGCCCCGTTCTTGCCGAAGCGGACCGCCTCGGCGCAGGGAACCGTCTCGATGATCTTTTCGGTCACCTCCACTTCCAGCTCATTCATGAGGCTGAAGGTGGAACCCAGCTCAAGCTGCTCCACTACCGCGCGGTTCACGTCGTCGTCGGCATAGCCGAGGATGATGGGGTGGCAGGCCATGACGTAGTCCAGGAACTGATTCCCGTCCACATCCCAGACGTTGGCGCCCTTGCCGCGGTGCAGGTACTTGGGCGCCACGCCTTCCACAAACTGGGTCACGCCCTTGGAAAAGGTCTGGCTGCCGGCGGGTACGACCTTCTGCGCCCGGGCGTATATCTCGTCGGATTTGGCAATGCTGAATTTCTTACTCATCGTCTCCTCCCATGGGGCAACCGGCCGCCTTCCAACGGTCATAGTCCTCCGGGGTGTCTATTTCGATCAGTTTATCCCGGGTCGTCTCATCCAGAAAATAGGGATGGGTGTCGGCGCAGATCATCTCGGAATTGAGGCTGTCCAGCGCGCGGGCCCGAAAGCAGTATACATAATGGTAGTGGATCCAGGCCGGGGGAAGGTCCTGGCGTCGGAAGCAATCGTTTTCCACGTATTGCGCCAGCTTACCGGCGTCTTCATCATACTTCCAGCAGTTGAAGGGATGCGTCTTCACGGGCACGAAGGTGCACAGGCTGTCGCAGGATGCGGAATCGATAAGCGCCTTGGCGTTTTCGAAATGCCTTCTGTTCTTAAACAGCACCGGCAGGTAGAACAGCCAGAGAACGTCGTCGGGCTCGATGTCCATGGTCGCCACCACATGGTCGAAGACCTGGTGGATGGAAACGGCCGGTCCGGCCAGCTCCCCGGGACGTTCATGAACTTCGTAGGCATGCCTGGAAGCATACTCGCTTATCACCGGGTCGTCCGTGGAGACGATGACGCGGTCGAACCAGTCCACCGTGTCCACGAAATCGGCGGTGATGTCGAAAAACTTGCGATTCTTGAACTTGAACCCGACGCTGCCCATGCGGGCGGGAATGATCGCTATGTGCTTCATCACTTTTCCTGTTGCACCTTGCCGGGGGTGCTGGTCATTGACGCCACCTTGGGGACAGCCGTACGAGCCTCGGCCAGGATGGCCCACGGCGTGTGCAGAGTCGTATTGACTGAAAGGAAGTCGGCCGAGACCAGGGACTGGCCGTCCACGACCACGGTGGGAATCACCAGCATGTTCTCCAGCATGAACACTCGGGCCTCGCCTTTGTCGGTAAAACCGACGACCCTTCCCTTGAGAAAGGGATGATTCGGCCGCGGCAATGGTTCAAGCCGGGCCTCGGGGATATGAAAGCGACGCTCGCCCGCATAGGTGAAGGCCCCGGGATAGGGGGCACCGAAGGCGCGGATAAAACGCTCGACCGCAACATCGCTCCAGTTCCAATCGATGGCCCCGTTCTGCTCGGTATACAACCGGGGGAGATACGTGCTCTCCTCCTCGCTCTGCGGATGACAAGGAACCGCACCTTGCCTGCAGAACGAAAGGAATTCCCGCAGCAACTCCAGGTAGACCCTGTTGGTGCCCACCAGATAATCATGCGGGGTAGGGAATTCCTTTTCCAGCTCGGTCCGTTTCTGGACGATGACCGCCCCGGTGTCAATGCCTTCATCCAACACGTGGACCGTGGCTGAAACCTCTTTGCTGTTGTTGAGGATTCGCCAGGAAAAAGTGCCGCCGCCGCGTTCGGCGGGAAGCATACTGGGGTGGATATTGAAAATGAACCCGTTTACCGCCCGTATGAAATCACGTTTGATAATACTCCGACAGCTCAGGGAAAAACCAGCGGTAACACCCTCCTCCCTGAGCACCTCCAGGGAATCGGGGGTGTTGACAGTCGAGGTCTCGAACACGCGCAGACCCAGACGCTCCGCGGTCTCAAAGACGTTCTTGTAAAGCTCGGGCGAGGTCAGCAGAGTGGCATCCCGGACATGCTGATCGCGCGGATGCGTCATGATGAGGGGGTTGGGAAAGCCTGACTCCACCAGCATTTCCGCGAAGGAGCACAAATGGAAACCGGAACCCAAAAGGACAAACCGAAGGTCCTTTTGGGCCGGTATATTCATTGTGCCGCTCGCGACTTGTAATGAGCCGTTTTCGAGCGCTGTCATAGTGATTTAAGACGGTGTGTTGATGGGAGCCAGCTTCTTTCTGATGGAGGCTTCCTTCTCACCGATCTGCTTTTCAGGGCTGCCAAGGGCCTTTTCCACGGTGCGGATCATGCGCACCAGGCGCTGAAAACCACCTATTTCCACGGAAGCGGCCTGGTCGGAGCCATACATGGCGCGATCCAAGGTGATGTGGCGCTCGATGGAGGATGCCCCCAATGCTGCGGCGGCCACGGACACCGTCAGACCCACCTCATGGCCGCTCCAACCCACGTTGCAGCCGAAACGTTCGCGCAGGGTGCCCATGACACGCAGGTTGGCGTCCTCGTCCGGCATGGGATAGGTGGACACGCAATGCATAAGTTCAAACGGGCAACCATGCTTGCGGAAAATATCCACTGCGGTCTGAATTTCCTCCACGGTGTGCATGCCGGTGGAAATAAAGGTATGGCGCTTCTTGGCTGCGATCTTCTCCAGCAGCGGAAGATTGGTCAGCATGGCCGAGGCGACCTTGTCGTACTTGATGTCAAAGCTGTGCAGGAAATCCTGGGCGTCCAGGTCCCATGCCGAAGCAAACCAGTGAATGCCCTTTTCCTTGCAGTAACGATCAATCTCCTCGTATCCTTCGCGATCGAACTCCAAGCCTTCCTTCTGTTCACGCTGGGTGGTTCCCCAGGGGCTTTCGCGCGGGGAATCCAGAAATTCCTGGGTGTACACGTTGTCGATGGTCCGCTTCTGAAATTTGACGGCATCGGCTCCGGCTTCAACAGCGCCATCAATGAGCTTCTTGGTAATATCGAGGTCACCGTTGTGGTTGATGCCAATTTCACCGATTATGAAAATGCTCATGGAACCTTCCTCCTGTGAGAAATACCTAATTTATAAGAGATTGTAGAAAATCTGCGTATGTGTCCACGACGGAGCGTCCAGAACTGCCACCGTATACGTAATACTTAATCATCTGCTGCAACGATTTCTCGTCATACAGGTTTTCGGCCCTGCGTTCAACGAGCTTGTTGACCATGACCGTGAAATCCTCATAACTGCCCGGATTGGCATCAAAACCAAAGCCACGAAGCGCCATTTTGACAGAGGTGGCGTACTCCAGGAGAATTACGGGCTTATTGCGCACGAAGGCGTCCATGAACACGCTGGAACAACAGCCGACGCTCAGATCCGCCCAGGAGATCAACTGGTTCGTGGGTATGGCGTCTTCCGCCAAATATCTTTTATAGGCCCGAAGCATCTTGGACTGACGGTGGCTCACCCCCCTGGCATTGCCCTTGATCTTCAATTCGACGCAGGGATGCTTGGCCAGAAAGTCGATGGCGCGGAACTGTTCCTCCGCATTGATCCATTCCACAAACCTTCCGTTGACGGACATGTCTCCCTTCTCAAGGATAACCAGCACCTTGAGACGGCCGGTCTTCGACGCCGGGGCCGGATACATGTTGCAGAGTTCGCGGACCCATTCCGGGTCGAACCTCGGTAGTCCGAAGACATGCAGCCTACCGGGATTATCCACATCTGCGTCGGCAAGCTCCCGCTGCCACTCGTCGTTGACCACCACATGGTCAAAACAACTCACCAGCGGCCTGGCGGTAACCGAGGAAAGGATAATCTCCTGCCCTTCGGGGTCGGCATGCCCGTAATGGAACTGAAAACCATGGGGGAGGCTCACGGTGGGGAAGCCTTTTTTTTTCGCCTCTTCGATCAGGGCCAGCGCATTCGAACTCTGATTATGATCGGTTATGAACACAGACCCTTCGGGAGCCCGGCTGATGACCTGGACGGCATGTTCCATGGGCGCAGTGCGGTCCACCAGCTTGCGATACAGAAACTTACGCGCTTTTCGGCGCACCAGCTTTCCCAGCGGCGCGGCGGAAAGCCAATGCAACACGGAGCGAAACCCTCCGTAGAGATAGGGGGCCTCAAGAACAACCCCCTGCCGGGCCAGGAATTGAAGACGTTTATCCCGCCGGGGCTCTATGGAAGGATCGGCTTCATAGGCGATATATCTGATGCGAGAAGGCTCGACTCCCTTGCGAAGGAGCCCCCAGATCACGGGAACGACATGATCGATATCGTTGTAGTGCCTTGCGAAAAAGAGAAACTGGGAAGCCTGCGCGCCGTCAGCCGCTAGCATGCATCAAACTCCGGGTCGCAGAGCATGCGCTCCACCAGTTCGCAAAGGATGTGGCCCGCCGCAATGTGGGTTTCCTGAATGCGGGGCGTGCAGCCGGACGGGGCCTTGAAGCAGGTGCACATGTCGTGCAGCGTGCAGGCGTTTTCTCCGGTCATGGCATAGCTGACCATGCCCATCTTTTCGGCCGCCTCCACGCAGGCCACAATGTTGGGCGAATTGCCGCTGGTGGAGATACCGATGAACACGTCGCCTTCGCGGCCCAGCGCCTTGATCTCGCGCAGGAACACGTCCCGGTAATCGTAGTCGTTGCCCACGGCGGTGAGAATGGAGTTGTTGGCGCCCAGAGCCAGCCCAGAGAGCGGCTCCCGCTCCATGGTAAAGCGGGACACGAACTCCCCGGCCAGATGAATGCTGTCGGCAAAGCTGCCGCCGTTGCCCGCAAAGACGACCTTCCCACCCTTGCGCAGACTTTCGGCCACGGCAAGGCTCATGTCGCGAATCACGCTTATTTGATCGGATTCAAGCAGCCTTTGTTTGACGTCGATGCTGTCCTGAATCCGGGAAATGATGAGTTCATTCAAGGTTGCCATGGCTATATCCTCATATATAAAAAATGGTTCGTCCGGGGACTACCAGCAGGTGCGGCCGCCGTCCACGGACAGGTTGGCTCCGGTCATGTAGGACGAGGCGTCCGAGATCAGGAAAAGCACCGCCCCCTTGTACTCGTCCACCGCAGCCATACGTCCCATGGGAATCAGGTTGGTGAGCCGGCCCACGAAGTCGTCGGGCTGGCCGGCGTACACGCCGCCCGGGGCCAGGGAATTGACCCGCACACCCTTCTGAGCCCAGTAGGTGGCCATGTATTTGGTCAGGCCCATAAGCCCGTGCTTGACGATACTGTAAGTCACGGGTTTGACCGGCTGCTCTTTCTCGTCCAGGCCTTCCTGGCGGTAAATGCGCTGGTCCGGAGCAATGACGCCCAGGTCCGAGGCGATGTTCAGGATGGAGCCTCCGCCGTTTTCTGCCATGTGGCTGCCAATTACCTGGGCGCACAGAAAGGCCCCGGTCAGCCCGACGGCTATGTCGCTGTTCCACATGTCCAATGCGAAATTCTCGAAACGGCTCCAGGAAAACCCCTTGGAAGCGTCCACCTTGGGATCGTTGGCCGCGTTGTTGATGAGCCCGTGCACCCCGCCGTGGGCGGAAAGCACCTCGGCGAAAGCCTGCTCAATCGATGCGCGATCCGTAATGTCCACCCGTGCGCCGGAGCAGCGCCCCTCGTGGGATTCACCCAGCCCCCTGGCAACATCGTCGGCATTGGGGATAATGTCCCAGAGCACGGCCGTGCCTCCGGCCTCCATGACGGCCTCGGCATGCTTGCGCCCCAGCAGGCCGCAGCCGCCGGTAATGATCACCACCTTACCCTTCAGGGCGTAGCGGTCCATGACACTTTCCATATATCTGCTCCTTGAAATTTCGCTAGCCCAACCAATCCTGGACCATGGCGCCATAGCGGGCCACAGCACCGGCGTGGTCGCCGTCCTCGGCCCGTGCGGTCTGCAGGATGTAGTTGCCTGTGTACCCGGCCTCTTCCAGGCCCCGGATGGTTTCTCCAATCTCGGCCACCCCCGCGCCCAAGGGAACGGTTGTTCCAAAGTCGGGAAGCCTGTCCTTGATGTGCACGTTGAGGATGCGATCGGTATAGAGGGCGAGTTCCTCTCGACACTTAAAGCCGAAGGCTGCGCTGTTGCCGGTGTCCAGGTTGACCCCGAAGCAGGCTTCGTCGAGCCTGCGGATAAAACGGTTCAACTCGCCGGGCTGGTAATCGGACTCGAAAACGATGCCCAACCCGTGCTCGACCAGGAAAGGTCTCACGTTCTTCATTTCCGCGACAAGCCCGTCTTCCATGGCGCGGTCCTCCAGGCGTCCGTCGTCCACCAGGGGAATGCAGATGAACTTGCATTGAATGCGGCGGCAGGCCTCAAGGACATTCTGCATGTCGCTGACCAGCTGTTCGCGCTCGCTCCCCTTTGCCTTGTAGAACGGGGCCTGCATGAACAGGTCGCCGGTAAGGCTTGGAATGAAAAGACCGTGTTCACGGCACAGCGACAGGATGGCGGTTCGCCCCTCTTCGTTCATGATGGGGTTTTCGTAAAGCCGGTCGTGGTCCAGGGTCCATTCCATGAGGCGCACGCCCAGGCTCCGGGCCACGGGGAATTCCTTTTGCCAGTCATCCCAGGGAAAGGCCTGTATCCGGCCGTCCACCAGATCGCACAGGCGGCCCTGCATAAACCCGATTCTCGGGGAAAGATTCGAATTGGTCATGGCGATGTCCATATATGAATTCGTAGAGGAAGAAAAGGCATAGAAAAGCCGTGCTGCCGGGGCTTCAGCGCAGTCGGCTTGACAAGGAATTGTGAAGTGCGTAGTTGTCTACGCGTTCAAAATGTATGGTGGGTCTCTTGCCTGCACCGTATTTCTTTTTCAATACGACACACCGATATCAATAGACGTATACCCTACCCACAATCAGAGAATTCAATGATGAAACCTCCCGTTTGCCTGCCTCTGGAAATCCAAAATCGAGACCTGGATGGAAGGCTCTATTTTGCCGCCAAATGCGTGGAAGCCGGTTACCCCGCCCTCATAGGCATAAGAGCAAGGATTCACAGATTTTTCCGCAAGGACCTGGAAGGCCCCGTCTATTACATGAGTAAAGGCAACAAGCCCAGCGTCCCCATGCAGGAAAAAATCAAACGCATGGGAGGCTTCGTCTTTCTTCAGGACGAAGAGGGTGGAGGCGAACTCTTTTTCGACGGCGAGGTCGGCGCCGGCTTTATTCCAACGCAACACTTGGTCGATAAGGTCTTTGTTTGGGGAGAACTGCAACGCAAATACACCGAAAAACTCGGTGCGGATCCCGCAAAACTGCTGGTGACCGGCAACCCCCGCTTCGATCTCTACAAGCCGGAACGTTCCGATTTCTATAAGAAAATCAGCAAACGCCTGCCTATTCCAGACAAATTCATCCTCATCGCATCGAACCAGGAGGCCGCCAACCCACTGCTCAGCCACGAACAGGAAAAAGGACATCTTCGTTTCATCTTCGGCGACGACTTCGATGAGCAGGCCTACGACGAACGCGCCGAACGCGAAAAATACCGGCTGAACAGATTGATCGCGCTGGCCCGGAGGCTGGCGGCGACCTACCCGGACCACCACATCGTTTTCCGGCCGCACCCCGCCGAAGAGATGTCCTTTTACGACAATCTTTTTGCTGAGAAAAACATCCTGGTCACCAACGAAGGATGCTCCTTGGAGTGGATCGTCAACTGCGACGCGTTCATTCACGTGGATTGCACTACGGGTATCGAAGCATTTCTTGTGGGCAAGGAAGTGATCAGCTATCTTCCCCCGGACCACAGGGAGGGGCTCACCGAGGCTCCCTTGGAAGTCAGCCGAATTCTCGGATCCGAAGACGATGTCGTTGAAGTGGTCGGGAAAGCGCTTGCACAGGACGGACGCTCCACCCTTCCGCCCGAAGAGAAAAGGCGAAAGGAAGAGAAATTGAGCCAACTGTTTGCTAACATTACCATGGAATCGGCACCCGCAATGATTGCGACCTTCGCGGAATTCCCCTGGGAGGGAACCCCGCAGCGGCTCAAACCCAAATCCCTGATTTACCGGTTGGCCAAAAAGCTGCGAAAAATCTGGAAAGGCGACCGGCTGAACGAACTCGACCTACGGGCCCGGAAAAAGTTCCCCGGTCTTTCAATGAATGAAGTACGCCGAAAAATTGAACTTTTCCGGGAAGTGGAGCCGACCCTTCCCCCGATTCGTATCCGCGAGTACGACATCGACACCTTCCTGCTGGAACCCAAATAACATTCCGGCAGAACGCACACGAATACCGCTTCACCGAAACATGAAATTCCCGCAGCCCTTTCCGGCCTGCGGGAATTTTGTTTTTCAGGATCGACTTGCCACGCTGCGAATACTCCAGTTTCCAGAGACATCGCAGGCCTCATAATGCATGAGCATACGACCATCCGGAAGCGCCAGCAGGCTCGGCTCGGAAACCACCTTCACACCGTCGCCATCGTCGGGAGCAAGGACGACGCCCTGCTTTTCCCAGGCCAACCCATCCATGGAGACCGCCGTCTTGATCAGACCAGACCCCTCCGACGGCCAGGCGGCGTAGTACATGCGCCACGCGTTCCCGGCGTGGATCACCTCAGGGGCATACACGGCATATGCCTCGTCGGCCGCTTCCTGCACAACCCGGATACCGGGTTCAGAAATGAATTCCAGGCCGCCCAAAGAAAAGGCGCTGCGGATATTCCGCAAGCCGTTTTCAGGAGGTCCGGCTTCGTAATGATGATAATAAAGCCTGTATCCCCTTTGCAGCGGAACAATGCAGGGCGACCCCAGTGCGGCCTTGTCCGCTTCAAGACAATGCATCCTCTCCGGAGCCCACTCCAAGCCATCCCGCGAAATGGCGGCGGCGATGAAAGAGCCTTGCCCCTTTCGCTGCACCTCATAAAACATCCGTAGCCGCCCATCAGGCAGGGCTACCGTGCTCGGGCACAATACACGGTTCGTCTCACTGGAAGAAAGTCGGTACCCCTCTTCCTCTTGCCAGGTGACGCCATTCTTGGAAAACGCGCTGCGTATCCCTCCTGCGAACAGATCATGCGAAAGGGTGGAGGCGTAATACATCCGGAAGCCGCCCCGGACCGGCACGACAGTCGGCGTCTGGTTGCGCAGCGTGCGGTCTTCGGAATTCAACGAGGAGCGCCCCCCGCTGTTCCACAGCCGCCCGGGATCACGCCCCCAATTCCGCCACCAGCCCGCAGCGCCGCTCATGCGTTACTCGTCCCAGAGATTGTCCTTGACCCACTCGCCATTCTGTCCCTTCCACCAGACCCGCGGGTCGCGGAACGTGTCGGCAACCTGGTCGAACTTCTCTTCGGTCCAACCGACGTAGTCCAGCCAGCGCCAAAGGTCCTTGGACTTGATGTGGTCGCGTTGGCGAACGATTTCTATGGCCTCTTCCCGGGTCATTTTGCCTGCGCGGATATCCTTGCAGGTATGATCCGTGGCGCGGCCGTAACCGAACTTGATGTATTTCATGTAGTCGTGGATGCCGTTCTCGTGCATGTCGTCCAGGTTGGACATGCGGCGGTAGGTTCGCTCAAACGGCTCCTCGGATTCCAGGAACCCGTATTCCTTCTTGACCATCTCTCCATGGACGTTGGCTTCCCAAGGAACATAGTTGGAAATAAAGATACCCCGGACGCCCACGCGGTCGATCTCCTCGTCGCTGGGGTACATCCAGGTAATCAGATCCTTCTTTTCGAGACTTTCACCATAGCTGGGCGCTGCCTCCAGGAAGTCGTACCATTCGTAGCCGCGGCAAAGATGCTCGTGCCTGTACCGATAGGTGAACTCCACGAAGTCATTGTAGGAATGCATGCCGCCGATATCCATGAACCCGTGTTCGCCCCAGATGATGAGCGGCACGTTGAACTGCAGGGCCACGCGGATGGGCAGGGTGAAAATCCCGCAATGGGCATGCCAGTTCATGTCACCCATCATGAGCATCCCCATCCTGTTCAGGGTTTGCAGCACATGAATGGAGGGGGTGAAGAACATGTGGTCCACCCCGAACACTTCCTTCATGTTGCGAAGATTCTTGAGCCCGGTCGGCGTGTAGTTGTTTCCATGATAGGTCACCAGCAAGGGGTTCATGCCCATGATGTTCTTGATGACATGGGTCTGAAAATAGGAGTCCTTTCCGCCGGAAACCGGGATGATGCAGTCGTAGTTGGCCCCATCCTTGGATCTGTAGCGGTTGAGCAGCCTCGCCAGTCGGTTCTTGCGGTCTTCCCAGTCGACCTTGTCGCGCTGGCCGGAAACCCTGCATCCGGAGCAAACCCCCTCCTCGTCAAAGGCGAGGGGAATGGCCGACGAGGAGGGAGCCACACAATTTTTGCAATACTCTATCTTTTCGGGCCGGTCCGGATGCACAAGATATTTCCTATCGGACATTGATTTTCTCTCTTTTCAGCTCCCGCTTTGCACGGGGGTAGGAATGCTCGGTAAAATGAAACATGTTCCCGGCGGCGATGGCGCTGGCCGGCGTATCCAGGAACACGTCGATGAAATCCTCAATGGTCGCGGCCCCTCCGCAGGCTATGACCGGCAGGCGCGTGGCCTCGCATGCCCGATTGATGGTCTCGAAGTCGTAGCCGTTTGCCTTGCCGTCGCGATCAATGGCATGCAGGAAAATTTCTCCCGCCCCCATCGTCTCACACCGTCGGATCCAATCCAGCACGTTGACGCCGGTATTCCGGGTCCCCATATTGGTGAAAAGCATGGGACTGCCGTCCACCATCCGGTAATCCGCCGAGATGACGCAGCATTGGTTCCCGTACTTGGAGGCTATGGCCTCGACCAACTCGGGGGTCTCGTAGGCTCCGGTATTCAGGATGACCTTGTCCGCACCATTGCGGATGCGCACATCAACGTCTTCGATTTTCCGGATGCCGCCGCCGAAGGTCAGCGGCATGAAACAGACCTTGGAAATGCCCTGAATGATTTCCTCTATGGAGCTGAACGAGGAGATCCGGTGATCGTCGCGACGGGCGTCATACTTCTGATGTCGGCTGATATCCACATAGATGAGTTCGTCCACATTCCACTGGTTGTAGCGGGCCGCCTCATTGACCACATTGCCGATAATCTGATGGATCGAAAAATCCTCGGACCGCACGATAAGTCCGTTCTGGATAAAAAGGGCAGGTATCAAACGCCTTAACTGCATTCCATCTCCCAAAAATTTTTCAGAAGCGCCATACCGGCGTGCTGGCTTTTTTCCGGATGAAACTGGCAGCCGAACACATTGCCGCACTCAAGGACGACATCGCATGTGGCTCCGTATTGCAGCGTCGCCGACACGCAGCCGGAGTCCTTCAGTTTGCAGTAGTAACTGTGCACAAAATAAAAGCAGAGATCCTCAGCATGAATACCGGCCAGCAGCCTGCTTTCCGGTGCCGCCTCTATCCGGCACCAGCCAATGTTGGGAACCCGCAGTTCCTCGCTGGCGGCGCTCAGGGGCTCGACCGTTCCCGGCACCAAATCCAACCCGTCGTGAACGCCCTGCTCATGACTCCGGGTAAGCAGCAGCTGCATCCCCAGACAGATGCCCAAAAGCTGCTTGCCGCTTGCCGCGTACTCGAGGACAGCCGATTTCATTCCGGTTGCATCCAGCTGGTTCATGGCCTGACGGTAAGCGCCCACGCCGGGAAGAATGACCTTGCCGCACGCCGCCACCTTCTCCGGGTCGTCTATCACCTCATTGGGAATGTTCAGATAATCCAGGCTGTTCTTGATGGAAGCCAGATTTCCGCATCCATAATCTACAATGCCGATCACTCTCTTTCCTTTGTTGAAGCAGGTCGTTCGATGCCGGACTGACTGATAATCAACAGCAATTCATTAATAGCCTTTGGGAGGAGAATCAAGCCGCAGGATCGTGCCCGCGCACCCTGTTCCTTCTTGCAGATTGCTACACGCTGCGTTAAGAATCCAGCACAGCATGATCCGGATGTCTCCCGTTCCAGTCCCCGGATCCGGCCGCCCGATCCCCACACACCAACACGAGACTATAGGCGATACTTCTTATGATCCCATATGGCAAACAGCATATCGATGAAGATGACATCCGCATCGTAACCCAGGTGCTGCGCTCCGACTGGCTCACCTGCGGACAAATGGTGCCGGATTTTGAAAACGCCCTCGCAAAAGTCTGTCAGGCCGAACATTGCGTCGCCGTTTCAAGCGGCACAGCCGCCCTGCACGCAGCCATGGCCGCCCTGGGCATCGGCAAGGATGACGAGGTCATCGTTCCGAGCATCACCTTCGCGGCCACGGCCAATGCGGTCACCTACTGCGGCGGGACCCCGGTCTTCGCGGACGTTGAGGAAGACACCCTGCTCCTCTCCCCGGAAGGGGCTGAAAAGGCCATCACCCCGCGCACCAAGGCCATCGTCGGGGTGGATTATGCGGGCCAGCCCTGCGACTGGAGCAGCCTGCGCGCCCTGGCCGACAAGCACGGCCTGGCGCTGGTCGCGGATAGCTGCCACGCCCTTGGCGCCACCTGCGAAGGCCGACCGGTCAACGCCTTTGCGGACATGACGGTCTATTCGTTTCACCCGGTCAAGCACATCGCCACGGGCGAGGGCGGAGCCATCGCCACGGACAGCTTGGAATACGCGAACTTCATGCGCAGGTTCCGCAATCACGGCATCAGCAGCGACGCCCGTATGCGCGAATCCGCCGGCACCTGGTACTACGAAATGGTGGAGCTCGGGTATAACTACCGCCTCACGGACATCCAGTGCGCCCTGGGGCTGAGCCAGCTGAACAAACTGGACAGCTTCCTGAAACGGCGACGGTCCATTGCGTCAAAATACGACAAGGCCTTTGCCGAAGGACCTGTCCGCCCCCTGCAGGTAAAGCCAAACCGAACCCATGCATACCACCTCTACGTGGTCCGCGTTCCCGAACGGGACACCCTGTTCGCAGAACTGCGCGAAGCGGGCATCGGAGTCCAGGTTCATTACATCCCGGTTCACCTGCACCCATTCTACCGGAAGAATTTCGGCACAGGCCGTGGGCTGTGCCCCGTGGCCGAAGCTGCCTATGAACAAATCGTTTCCATCCCCATGTTCCCGGCCCTGCAGGACGCGCAGATTCAGACCGTTGTTGACACCTTTTCCGAGCTGCTGAAAAACAAATAAAAAGGGCTGCCGAAAGGCAGCCCTTTTCAAATCTCATTCCGTTCTCTGAGGACCCGGTACATGGCCTCGGCCCGCACCCAATCCTCCTCATCGTCAATATCCTGAACCCGGTGCCTCGGAATCACAATGCCCACGGCATCGCCCATAAGAAACTCCCCCCCCGAAAGAAGAAAATCCTTTCTTGCCCAGTAGAACTGTCCTGCGTCATGCCATGCCTGAGGCAGATCCTGCGACCGGGCGTTGAGGTTCTCCGGATGAAACATCTCCAATCGGCCGTCCTCTTCCATGCGCAGGGAACGGAAAATGGGGTAGGCGAACGAGGTTACAGAAAAAGCGGCCGGAGCGTTTTTCAACGCCTCCAGGCCCGCGGCGAGATCGGCCGGCACTATGAACGGCGCGGTCGCAAACATGCAGCAGACGTTGATCACATTTCGGCCGTCGTCCTGTAGCTGCTGCACGGCATGCCGGATCACGGAAACGATACCCGTAAAATCGTCTGCAAGGTCGGCCGGGCGAAGAAAAGGAGTCTCAGCTCCATATTCCCGAGCCACCTCGGCAATGTCCTCATCGTCCGTGGAGACCACGACGGATTCGAAAAGACCGCTCTTCAGCGCGGTTTCAATGGAATGCGCAATAATAGGCTTGCCAGCGAATTCCCTGATATTTTTGCGAGGGATACGCTTACTGCCACCCCTGGCGGGAATAATGGCGACATTGCCTTGATTCTGTAGCGCGATGCTCATGCGTTTTCGAGAGTTAGGCGAAGTCGCCGAGCATCTTTTTCAGCTGCTCCGAAGTAAGCCATTCATCGTTGCCGTCGGAGCTGTACGAAAAGCCGTCCTCTACCGGAGTGCCTCCCAATGCGTCATACGAAATACCGGCGGCGCTGAAGGCGGGAAGAATGGCATACCGGTCGCCAAGATCAACCGTGTTTCGGGACTCATCGCAAGGCACCATGACTTCGTGCAGCTTTTCGCCGGGACGGATTCCCACGATTTTGATATCGCACTCCGGCGCCACGGTCTTGGCCAGATCAACAATTTTCATGGACGGAATCTTGGGAATGAAGATCTCTCCGCCCACCATCTTCTCCATGCTGGTGATCACGAAATCGATCCCCTGCTCCAAGGTGATCCAGAAACGGGTCATGCGCTCGTCGGTGATGGGCAAAACGCCCTCGGCCTTTTTCTGCATGAAGAACGGGATGACGCTGCCCCGGCTGCCGAGCACATTCCCGTAGCGGACAACGGAAAAACGGGTCCCTTCGGCGCCGGAGTAGGAATTGGCCGCAACAAAGAGCTTGTCCGAACACAGCTTGGTGGCGCCATACAGGTTCAACGGATTGGCCGCCTTGTCCGTGGAAAGGGCCAGCACCCGCTCCACCTTCTGTTCAAGGCTGGCATTGATGACGTTCTGGGCGCCCATGATGTTGGTCTTGATGCACTCGAAGGGGTTGTATTCAGCAGCGGGCACCTGCTTCATGGCCGCAGCGTGCACCACGATGTCCACGCCCCGGAAGGCGCGGTGCAGACGCTCCGCATCACGGACATCGCCAAGGAAATACCTGATTTGCGGATACATGGAGACCGGATACAGTTGTTGCATCTCGAACTGCTTCAACTCGTCGCGGCTGAAGACGATAATCCGTTCCGGATTGTATTTTTGCAAAAGAGTGTTGATAAATGCCTTTCCAAACGAACCGGTGCCGCCGGTCACCAAAATGCTTTTATTATTGAACACAGGTGTATCCTTAAATATGTTAGCGCGTTCTATTCAATCTGCGTGTTTTTGACGAGAAACAATCCTGGTTATCTAGCGCAAGAGGCCCGTAAAACGCAAGGTTTGCGGGCCAGATCGTCATTTTCGACACTGCCCCCAGTTGACGGGGTTCCTGCTGTGACATTACTAGTACGGATATTTTTACGGGCGTAAATCCTCAACCACCGGACGCGGAGCAACCATGACCCACAACCAACCGGGACAACTTCATATCCGCGCGGACGCGACCCCCGCCATGGGCGGAGGACACGTGATGCGCTGCCTCGCCCTGGCCCAGGCCTGGAAACGACGGGGAGGGGAGGTTGCCTTTCACGGACATTTGGCGTCCGAAGCCATCAGAACCCGCATTGAGAACTCGGGCTTCACCCTTGTGCCAATAAATGCAGACTCTACGGGGGCGGCTCCGTTCGTGGAAAGGGATATGCCCGAAGAATGGGTCGTTCTCGACGGTTATCATTTCACTCCCAACGACGGCATAGCGCTCAGGCAAATGGGCTACAGAACACTTTTCATCGACGACCAGGCCCAGCATCAGTCCTACCCATTCGACCTGGTGCTCAACCATAATGTCCACGCCAGCAATGGCATGTATCCCGAAGGGACCACCTGTCTTACCGGCCCCCGACATGCGTTGATCCGCGAAGAATTTCTCGACTGGAACAACAAGCCCCGCACCGCCCAGAGGGCATGCCCTGTCGTTTTCATCACCATGGGGGCAAGCGACCCCACGGGGACAACCTTCACGGCACTTAAAGCCCTGAGTAATGCGTCCTTTGAAGCCGTCGTTGTTTCCGGGCCTGCGAATCCGCGTTTTACGGAACTGGCAGAAGCCTGCCGCAAAGCCCCTTTTCCGGCCAAACTCCTGGACAATCCAGCCAACTTGGCTGAGGAGATGTGGCGGGCCGACCTAGCCATAACCTCAGCCAGCGTGGTCAGCCTGGAACTGGCCTGCCTCGGGGTTCCGATGCTGGCCGTCACCACGGCGGACAACCAGACTGGGGTAGGCCGGTTCATCGAACGATCGGGAGTCGGAGTGGACTGCGGCGGATTGGACTCCGGGCTGAAGAAGCGTCTCTTCCAGGAACTTCTTCGGCTGAAGCAGAATCCCGAAACGCTTAAAGAGATGGCGGCTGCGGGCCGAAGACTGGTGGATGGGCACGGAGCCGCCCGGGTTGTTGAACGCATGGCTCCAACAAAAATCAGCGTTCGCCCGGCGGAAGAAACGGACTGCGCCCCGATCTGGCAATGGGCCAACGACCCCGTTTCAAGAACCAACTCCTTTGACAGCTCAGAAATACCGTGGGAAAGCCATTGCAAATGGTTCACGGCCAAGCTGGAGCAAAAGGATTGCAGAATGCTCATCGGCATGAACCAAAACAATGTTCCGGTGGGGGTGGTGCGTGTCGAATTCGTCAAAGGAGAACACGTCATATCCGTTAATCTTTCTCCGCAGTTCCGCGGGGTCGGCTTGGGATCGGCACTCATCAAGGCCGGATGCGAGCACTGCTGCCGAGATGGCCGCATGGCCATTACGGCATATGTAAAACCGGAAAACGCGGCATCCCGCAAGGTTTTTGCGGCTGCGGGCTTCCTTGAACAGGAAACGCTGGACTACACCGGTGCGCAAGCGCTGCGCATGATTTTCAGAGGAGAATAAATGAATATCAAATTGGGATCTCATGCCGTCGGCGACGATGCGCCAGTATTTGTGATCGCCGAGATGTCCGCCAACCACAATCATGACATGGACCGCGCGGTGAAAATACTCGAAGCCGCGGTTGAGGCCGGAGCCGACGCTGTCAAACTGCAGACATACACCCCGGACACGATCACCATTGATAGCGACAACCAGTATTTCCGCATCAAGGGTACCCTCTGGGAGGGACAAAGTCTGCACAGCCTTTACAAAGAGGCGTACATGCCCTGGGAGTGGCAGCCCAGACTGAAGAAGGTTGCGGACGAGCTCGGGGTCATGCTCTTCTCCTCCCCCTTTGACCATTCTGCGGTGGACTTTCTTGAGGAAATGGACGTGGCCGCCTACAAACTCGCCTCATTCGAGGTGGTGGATCTGCCCCTCATCCGCAAGATCGCTTCCACAGGAAAACCCATGATCATGTCCACGGGCATGGCCGACCTGGACGAGATCCAGGAGGCGGTGGACACATTCCATGACGCAGGCGGCAAAGGCCTTGTCCTGCTCAAATGCACCAGCGCCTATCCCGCCCTGGCCGAAGACGCCAACCTGCGCACCATCCCGGACTTGGCCCAACGGTTCGGCGTCCCCGCAGGGCTTTCCGACCACACCCTGGGGTCCGCGGTGGCTGTCACCTCGGTTGCCCTCGGAGCCTGCGTGGTGGAAAAACACTTCACCCTGAGCCGCGAAGCGGGCGGCCCCGACGCATCCTTTTCCATGGAGCCCGACGAATTCAAGGCCATGGTCAGGGACATCCGGATCGCGGAAAAGTCCTTGGGAAAAGTCACATACGAAATCACGGAAAAACAAAAGGCGAGTAGAAACTTCCGCCGCTCTCTGTTCTTTGTCGAGGATGTGCAAAAGGGAGAGATCATCACCGGGGCCCACGTCCGTTCAATCCGCCCCTCCAACGGCCTGCACACCAGGCACCTGGAAGAGATCATCGGCAAGAAGGCTTCCCGGGACATCGAACGCGGAACCCCCTGTTCCTGGGAATTGATTGAGTAGCCCCTCAACACCACGTTCGCACCACAAACGCCTTACGCAAGCCCCATATATGCAAAGAGCCAAGGGAATCACTGCCCTTGGCTCTTTTTTTCACGGAATATGGTGCCGGATCGAAATAAAATCCTTGATCAGGGCTTCAGCCAGTGCGGCTTCTTGGGCTTTTCCAGCCCCAGGGACATGGTCAGCTGCTTAAGCAGGAATTTCGGTTTGAAAGCATAGCGGTAATAAACCGAAGGCGATATCGTCTTCACCGCACCCAGCACCTTCCTGAACCCGGCCACATCCGCATCGTACTTCATGAGCGCGTAGGCATCGATACATGCAATTTCCAGGTGGGCATCAAGCCATGCCCTGGCTTTCTTCCTGTCCAGGCCACCTTCCAGGGCTTTGTCGTACGGGTTCGTGTAACAAAGAATGTTGTCGACCCTCTCTTCCGGGCTCTGGTAAATGGAGGCATTGTTGCTGTGCAGCCGCCAGGTGGAGACCACTTCGTCGAAGACGGCCACCTTGCCGGCAAGAAGCATGCGATAGGTGCACTCCAGGTCGGTATTCACGATGTCATAGGAATAAAAACCCAGTTCCCGCGCAAGCTCCGCATGGTACAAAGCGGTGACGTGAGGTGCGCTGAAGGAACAATCCTTGAGGGCCATGAACGCTTCCAACCCATCAACGACCGGGGCAAAGCCGACATTCTGCCCGCCCACCTTCTCGGTGCCGTCGGAATACAGCGTGCGTTTCTTGGCGCAGGCCATGACAATTTCCGGCTCGGAGGCAATACGCTCCATGGCTTTTGCTATCCATTCCGGATCATGGATGAAATCGTCCCCGTCCAGATTGAGCACCCACTCGCCTCGGGCCCTCTCGTAAAGGCTGACGCGGTAGTTGCCCACTCTCCCCAGGTTCTCCGTATTGTGAAAGACCCTGACCCTCGGGTTGTCCTTATAGGCGGCCAATACCGCCCTTGTATTGTCTGAGGAGCGGTCGTCGCTGACCACGACTTCGAGGTTCTCATAGGTCTGGGCCAGGGCGCTGTCCACGGCCTCGCAAACATAATCCGCCTGATTGAAGGTGGGGATCATGATGGTCACCAGGGGGCTCTCAGCGGCTTCTCCGGAAGAGCGGGATACGGCGCGCCCCGCAGGCGTCTGCGCAAGGACCTTCTCCGCATCGGCGGGGTCGGTTATGTTGAAGGTCGCCCCCTTGTGCTCCGCAAAAAATGAAAACGGCAACTCGGTAACGGACTTGTCTTCCCTGATGTCCACGGGGAAAGCGCTTTCGTCCTTGCGCCACAGCAGCCCCAGGCCCCAGTCGCAATCAAACACCGCATGACCTATCTGCGGGAAATCCCGCTGAATATGGTGAACGGCTTTCCAAACATCGCCGGTCCAGGCACCGTCGTGGAATTCACGGGTGGCATGGAACTCTTCCTTGGGCAGGCAGTCGTGCAAAAAGATCAGACCATTTTCACTCAGGCAATTGAAGGCGTTCGAGACATCCTTGATGACCTGCTCGTAGAGATGAAGCCCATCAATAAAAATGACGTCGAATATCTCGTTGTTCTGAGAAAAGAACTCGTCACTTGTTTCAGGATGAATCGTCACGTGCCGGAGGTTCGGGAGCAAGTGCGGAGGCAGCTGGTCCGTCCGGGGAACGGGGTCCACCCCGACCTTCCTGGGAGCATGGACCCGGCAGAGGTTGTCTCCACGCCTGATGCCGATCTCCAGATACCTGCCTTGCGGATAATACGCCAACAACCTCTGAGCCAATGAAATTCTGTTCTGAATCATAATGCCTACAATGTGGTCTATTTTATGAATAGTGCATACTGTGAAACCGTTTAGCGCCGACCAATAAAATACTATTGACAGGCGAGCCACCTTATAGCGTTAGCAATTCTTCATCAATGTTTTTATCAACCGGGCGTCCCTCAAAGCTTTGCGTGGGGCGCCCGCGCGTCAGCGCAAATATCTTTCCTTATCCTTATTTGAATATTCATTCCACTCTCGAAGTTCCCACTGAGATGGATTATTTGTCTTATCATTTAATTTATTAATATATTTATTATAAGTTTTTTCATCTGCATCTGGCCACTTGGGCAATGCGCCTTGAGATTTTTGGGCAGTATCAATATCCAGATTTCTCAGGACAATACTATCAATCGGACAATGAGGAGGTTCATGCTTAATTATTCCAGCACACCAAAGATATTTCAGATACATATTGAGTAATTTCTGAGCGACTCCAAAAGTCATCTTGCCTTTAAACAGGCAACTTTTTAAATCATCCTCCATTGATCTCTCGACCAAAGATTCTATGTTCGCAAGATGCTCCTTTTCATCAACTTTTCCTGCAACATATTTTTTCTCAAGGTCGTACAAGAAGTCCTGAAAGGTGTAATATACGAAATAGCGCTCATTATCTTTAGCACCTTTCACATACGTCTTCCGCACCCTGTTTGCCACGGCAGCAGACCACGCATTGGAAAAGAAAACGTCGCGTAAAAAGCCAAGTTTCAAATCATCGATCTTTGTTCCAGACATAACTACCCCAACTCCTGTTCCGTTCTGCTGATAATCTCTTCCTGATGATCCCTGTCCAGATCCACGAAGTAGTCACTGTACCCCGCAACCCGCACCAGCAGGTTCCGGTACTCGTCCGGGTTCTCCTGGGCCAGCCGCAGGGTTCTGGTGTCCACCACGTTGAACTGGATGTGGTGCCCGCCCAGGGTGAAATAGGTGCGCACCAGGCCGCAGAGCTTGTCCAGGTCGCGGTCCGTGGCCAGCACGCTGGGCAGGAAGCGCTGGTTCAGCAGGGTGCCGCCGGACTTGGCCTGATCCATCTTGCTCAATGATTTGACCACGGCCGTGGGCCCGTTGCGGTCCGCCCCGTGGGATGGAGAGGTGCCGTCCGACTCGGGCAGATGCGCCCTGCGCCCGTTGGGCGTGGCCCCGAGCATCTTGCCGAAGTAGACGTGGCAGGTGGTGGAGAGCATGTTCAGGTGGTAGCGCCCGCCCTTGGTGTTCAGACGTCCGTCAATGGTCTGGAACAGGGACTCGTAGACCCGGCGCATGATGTCGTCGGCCCGGTCGTCGTCGTTGCCGAAAAACGGGGTCCGGTTCCAGAGCCGCAGCCGCAAGGGTTCGGCCCCCTCGAAATCGTTTTCGAGCGCCTCCAGCAGGTCGGCCATGGACAGGCCGCCCTCGAACACATGGGTCTTGAGCGCGGAAAGGCTGTCCGTGACCGTGCCGATGCCGCAGCACTGGATGTAGCTGGTGTTGTAGCGCGGCCCGCCGTCGTAGTAGTCGCGCCCCTTGTCGATGCAGTCGCGGATGACCACGGACAGGAACGGCGCGGGCGAATGCTTGGCGTACATGCGCTCGATGTAGTTATTGACCCGCACCTTGAGGTCCACCACGTGTTCCAGCTGGCGGACAAAGGCGTCGTAGAGTTCCTCGTATGTTTCAAAGGCCTCGGGGTCTCCGGTTTCCAGGCCCACCCTGCGGCCCGTGAGCGGGTCCACGCCGTTGTTGAGCGTGACCTCCAGCACCTTGGGCACGTTGAGGTAGCCGGTGAGAATGTAGGCCTCCTTGCCGAACGCGCCGGTCTCGATGCATCCGCTGGTGCCGCCCTCGCGCGCATCCTCCACGAATTTTCCCGCGCGCACCTGCTCCATGACCACCAAATCCGAATTGAACACCGAGGGATAGCCGTAGCCCTGGCGGATGACCCTGGACGCGGCCCGCAGCAGCCGTTCGGGCGTACGCTCGCTCACATGCACGCTGGGCTGGGGCTGCAGCAGATGCAGGTCGTCCACCACCTCCAGGATCAGGCTGGAAACCTCGTTGCTGCCGTCCGAGCCGTCCCGCTTCAGCCCGCCGATGTTGATCTGGGTGAAATCGTTGTAGGTGCCGCTCTCCTTGGCCGTGACCCCCACCTTGGGGGGTGCCGGGTGGTTGTTGACCTTGATCCAGAAGCAGCTCAGCAGCTCTTTGGCCGCCTCGCGGCTCAGGGTGCCGTCAGCAATGCCCTGCTCGTAGAACGGTCCCAGGTGCTGGTCCAGATGGCCCGGGCTCATGGCGTCCCAGCCGTTGAGCTCGGTGATGGCGCCCAGGTGCACGAACCAGTACATCTGGAGAGCCTCCCAGAAGTCGCGCGGCCGGTGCGCGGGCACGCGGCGGCAGACGTCGGCCATGCGCCGCAGTTCGGCCTCACGCGCCGGGTCGTCGGTCTGGTCGGCCATGTGGTCGGCCAGCTCCGCATGACGGGCCGCGAACAGCATGACCGCGTTGCAGGCGATGTCCATGGCCTTGAGCTGCTCGGCCTTGTCCGAAGCCTCGGCGTCGTTCAGGAAATCCAGTGCGGCCAGCCTGCCGGTGATGCGCGCCTTGAAATCGAGCATGCCCGTTTCGTAGATGATGCCGTCCAGGGCCGTGTGCCCGGGGGCGCGCTGTTCCATGAACTCGGTGAACAGCCCGCACTCGTAGGCGGCCTTCCAATCCTCGGGCACGTGGCTGAATACGCGGTCGCGCATGGACCGGCCCTGCCAGTACGGGATGACCACGTCCTCGTAGGTCCCGATGTCTTCCTCGGCAACGTCGTAGCGGGCCATGGACCGGGAATTGAGGATGCGCAGGTCCTCGGCCGAATGGCAGGTAAGCTCAGGGAAGGTGGGCACGGCCTTGGGGCGCGGCCCGCGCTCGCCCACAATGAGTTCCAGTTCACCGATGTACAGGGTCTTGCGGGCGCACAGCTCATGGAAAAACCTGGCCCGGAGCACGGGCAGGGAGTATTTGCCGTAATTCTCGCGGTAGAATTCCGTCTCCATGACGGCCCGTTCGATGGAGATGGAGGGCACGGCCTCGAAACTTTCCTTCCTGAGTCTTTCTATACGCTCGTTCATATCAACCTCCCACGCGAACATTCAGCCCGTGGCGCTTGAGTATGGTGACGGCCCGCTCCACCCGGCCGTTCTCGAATCTGGGGATATCGCTGCCGGGGTAGTCCATCCCCAGCTTGGCGTACTTGCTCCTGGCCGCCGCATGGTAGGGCAGCACGTCCACCCGATGGACCCCGGGCAGCCCCGCCGCGAACGCGCCCGTGGCCTCCAGGTTGGCCTCGTCGTCATTGATGCCGGGCATGAGCGGGATGCGCACGGCCATGTCCTTTCCCGACGCGGCCAGGGCCGCGATGTTGGCCAGGATGTCCGTGTTGGACACGCCCGTGTACTTTCGGTGCGTCTCGTCGTCCATGTGCTTGAGGTCGAAAAGGAACAGATCCGTGGCCCCGGCCACATCCAGCAGCACGCCGCGCCCGGCGAATCCGCTGGTATCCACGGCCCGGTGCACGCCCAGGCCGCCGCAGGCCATGAGCAATTCCTTGAGAAAAGAAGGCTGCATGAGCGGCTCGCCCCCGGAAAAGGTCACGCCCCCGCCGGTCTGGTCATAGAAGGGCATGTCCTTGCGCACGGCCTCCATGACCGACTCCACGCTCTCGCGGCTGCCGGTGCGCTCGTGGGCCAGGGCTGGGCAGACATCCACGCAGGTCCCGCACTGGTCGCAGGCCCCCCTGTCGCGGGAAATCCCCTGCTCGGTCAGGGTCAGGGCCCGTTGCGGGCAGGCCCGGACACACTCGCCGCAGCCCACGCACCTGTCGGCCACGGTGACCACGTCGATCTTCGGGGAAAGGCCTTCGGGATTGTGGCACCAGGCACAGGACAGCGGGCAGCCCTTGAGGAACACGGTGGTCCGGATGTTGGGGCCGTCGTGGATGGCGTAGCGCTTGATGGCGAATATGGTTCCCTGCGTGCTCATGGGCCTCATCGGTTTTTCGGTATTCCTCTGCATAAGCCGGTTGCTAATTCCGGGCAAGACGCTTGGCGGGGCCCCCGAATATTATTTCCCGGCCGCAGGAATGCGACCCGGATTTTGTAAAAGGCAGCCGCCGCAAGCCGAAGAAACCACAGCCTGCGGGCGGACGCTGCGTGGGAGACAAAAGTATAAACCAGGCTTTATTTCGTCAACTTACTGAACAGATTGGATATTATAATACCAGCCCCACACGGTATGCAGTATGAAGGAAACTGAACAGCCCCGACAAGCATGGAGTCCCCGATGCCCACGCTCCTGAAAAACAAGCCTTTGCTCATCGTTTCCGCATTCATCATCCTGTCCGACCTGCTGTTCATCGCCATCAACTATTATTCAGCCCTCAACGCCGTCAACGCGGATACCCGGCGCTGGGCCAAAGAGGCCCAGCACGTCTTCGCCCTGAGCATGGAGGCGAAAGCCACGAGCATGCAGCAGCTGGCCTCCTTCGTGGCCAACATCCCCCAGGTGCAGAAGCTCTTCCACCAGGCCCAGCTCGTCAATGACCAGCCCGATTCGGCGGCAAGGGAGGCCGAGCTTTCCGACATCCGTTCGCGGCTCCACGCCTTTGTCGAACCAAGCTGGCAGCAGATGACCTCCCAGTACGACGTACGCCAGCTGCACTTCCATTTCGGGCCGGGGTCGACCTCGTTCCTCCGGGTCCACCGTCCCGAAAAGCACGGGGACAACATGGACGAAGTCCGCTACACCGTGGTGGACGTCAACCGGCTGCACCGGCCGGTGAAGGGCTTTGAAACCGGCAGGGTCTATTCCGGTATCAGGGGAGTCGTCCCGGTTTCCATGCCGGACAAGGACGGCCGCGCCACCCACGTGGGAGCCCTGGAGGCGGGCACCTCGTTCACGGTCATGCTCAAAGCCCTTGCCG
Organism: Salidesulfovibrio onnuriiensis; assembly: GCF_008001235.1. GTDB lineage: Bacteria > Desulfobacterota > Desulfovibrionia > Desulfovibrionales > Desulfovibrionaceae > Pseudodesulfovibrio > Pseudodesulfovibrio onnuriiensis. Next base: position 144,003 of record NZ_CP040751.1, read on the forward strand.
CGGAACTGGACAGCAACATCGCCGTGCTCCTGCATGAAAAGCACATCAGGCAAAACATGTGGCCCGAGTTCGTCAAGAAGCACTTCGGCGAGAACAGGACCGTGGACGATTATTACGTGGAATGCAGCACCGCCCCCACGCCCCGTGATTTCCTTTCGCAATCGCCGGTGACCACCCTCCTGAACTCGGGCCATGGGGCCGAATTCCTTGCCGGGGACACGCCCATCCAGGTCGGCGTTTTCCCGCTGCGGGACTACCGGGGCACCATCGATTTCAACCTCCCCGACTCCGGGGCCGTGGTCATCTGGAAGGACGCCACCGAAAAATGGGACCTGCTGCGCAAAAGCCTGTTCAACAACATCCTGTATTCCCTGGTCGCCCTGTTCTTTGTCGAGGCCGCCCTGGTCGTGGGCTGGCGGCTTTCCCAGCGCCACCTCAGGACCATCATCCGCAGGCAGACCCGCAAACTGCGGGAACTGGCCACGCACGACGCCCTGACCGGGATCTACAACCGCAGGGCCATCGAACGGATCCTCATTGAGGAAACCCACCGGGCACGGCGGCACGGCTCCCCGTTCGCGGTGCTCATGTTCGACATCGACCACTTCAAGCGGGTGAACGACACCTTTGGCCACAATGCCGGGGACGAGGTTCTCCGCAAGGTGAGCGAAACCGTGACCTCCCTGGTCAGGACCACGGACCGGTTCGGCCGCTGGGGCGGGGAGGAGTTCCTGCTCCTGGCCACGGACACCGATATCGAGGCGGCCGCCGTCCTGGCCGAGCGTATCCGCGAGGCCGTGGCCGAAACGCGCTTCACCACGGCGGAGCCCGTCACCATCAGCCTCGGCGTCGCCCGGTACCAGCCGGACGAGACCTACGAAAACCTCGTGCAGCGGGCCGACACCGCCCTGTACAAGGCCAAGGACAGCGGAAGAGACAGAGTCTGCGTGGCCGACTGACCCTCTCCCGGCCCATGAATGCCCGTGGGCCATCCCGCCCTGCGGACTCCATGATTTCTTTCCTGCCGAACATGCCGCCAACCCTGAATATCATTGCCGCCGATTGAACCAGGGGTATCAATACTGTATAGTATCCCGTAGTATCCTGACTGAGGCCCCGGAACGCACCCCGGCAAAAGGCAACCGCCATGCCCCGGATCCGTCGGAACATGAAAAGGCTTCCCCTCTGGGCAAAGCTCTTTATCGGCACCTCGCTGGGCACCCTGCTGGTGGTGGCGGCAAGCAGCCTGCTGCTCTTCTGGGTCATCCATTTCTCCGTCGAGCAGGACATCCGGAAGCACCTCACCCGCAGCACGGCGTCCATACGCGACCTTGTCCGGACCACGGTGAACACGGCGATCCACAACCACCTGCGGGCGGTGGCCGAAAAGAACAGGGATATCGTCGCCCATTTCCACGAGCTGGCCCGGCAGGGACGCATGAGCGAGGAGGAGGCAAAGGCCAGGGCCGCCGAAGTGCTCCTGAGCCAGCCCATCGGAAAGACCGGGTACCTGTTCTGTGTGGACAGCAAAGTCATCATGCGAGTCCACCCCAAGGCGTCCATGCATGGCGCCGACGTCAACCAATTCCCCTTGAGCAAGATCCAGCGGGAGCTGAAAAACGGGTATGTGGAATACGAGTGGGCCAACCCCGGCGAGTCGGCTCCGAGGCCCAAGTCCCTGTACATGGCCTATTTCGAGCCATGGGACTGGATCATCTCCGCCTCCTCATACCGTGAGGAATTCCTGGAGCTGATCCGGCTGGACGACTTCCGGGAAAGCGTTCTTGCCCACACCATCGGCGACACCGGGTACTCCTTCATCATGGCCGACAACGGCACGCTGATCATCCATCCCAGGTACGAAGGCGTCAATGTCCTGACCTCCACCGACCCCATGGGCAACGCCTTTCCGGGGGGGCTGCTCAAGGGAGACAGCGGCACCATAGCCTACGACTGGATCAACCCCGGGGAAACAAAATACAGGAAGAAAATCGCGGTCTACGATTCGATCCCTGAACTGGGATGGATCGTCGCATCCACGGAATACCTCGACGAGGTGGAGCGCCCGCTCCACCTGCTGACATACGTGGTGACCGCAACGACCGTGGGCATGGTGCTCCTGCTCTTCCTCATGTCCTGGAGGGTCGCCCGGGTCGCGACCAGGCCGCTGCCCTCCCTGATGCAGGCCTTCGAGGAAGGCGCGGGAGGCAAGCTTTCCCTGCGCATGGACGAGGAGCTGGGCGGAGAATTCGGGAAGTTGGCGGCATACTACAACCACTTCATGGACAACCTGGAAGCCTCCCGCGACCGGCTCGCCGAGTCCGAGGAAAAATACCGCACGATCTTCGAACAGGCCGTTGAAGGCATGTTCCAGGTCCTGCCCGAGGGAATATTTGTGAGCATCAACCCGGCCATGGCCCGCATCTTCGGGTATTCCGGCCCCGAGGAGATGCTTGCGGAAGTGGGAAACATCACCAAGAGCCTCTATGTCGAGCCCACGGACAGGGAAAAACTGTACAGGGAGCTGCTCGACAAGGGGAAGGTGCTCGGTGTTCCCATCCGCCTGCGGCGTCGCGACGGCAGCATCTTCTGGGGCGAAGTGTCCGAGAGGATGGTGCTGGACCACAACGGCAGATTCGTCCTTGTGGAAGGCATCCTCAAGGACGTCACCGCACAGCACGACTTCATGGACAACCTCGCCAGGACAAAGGCGGAGGCGGAGGCGGCCAGCCAGCTCAAGTCGGATTTCCTCATCATGATCTCCCACGAGATGCGCACCCCCCTGACCTCCATTCTCGGCTTTGCCCGGATGATCAAGCGGCAGTTGCAGTCCAAGGTGGTGCCCGCCATTGATCCGGCGGACGAGGACACTTTCAGGACAATCGAAAAAGCGGCCGGAAACCTGGCCATCATGGAAACCGAAAGCTCCCGGCTGGCCAAGCTGATCGACGACATGCTCGACTTCGCCGGGCTGGAGGCCGGTGAAATCATTCTGTGCGTCAAACCGGCCAACCCCGGGGCCCTGGCGGAACAGGCCGTGGAAGCCGTGTCCGGCTCCGCTGCCGCCAAAGGACTTTCATTGGAACTGGATACCCCGGCGCAGCTGCCCGACGTCGTGGCGGACCGCGACCGCATCTTCCAGGTGCTCACCCATCTCCTGGGCAATGCCGTGAAGTTTACTTCGGAAGGCGGGGTGACCCTTTCGGCCGTCCCGCGGGAAGAGGAAATGGAATTCATCATCAGGGATACGGGCGCCGGAATCCCCCCGGAATCCCGGGAACGCATATTCGACCACTTCACGCAGCTCGGGGACCCCTTGACCGACAAGCCCCGGGGGGCGGGGCTCGGGCTGGCCCTGTGCCGGAGCATCATTGCCCTGCACCGGGGCCGCATCTGGGTCGAATCCGAACCGGGCCAGGGCAGCGCCTTCCACTTCACGCTTCCGTTGTCAAAGGGCGGGGACTGACGCGCCACTCCTCCCCGTTCGCACGGCCCGAGGCACGAAAAAAACGGCCCATGACAAAACATGGACCGTTTATTGTCTCATAATGTTCTCAGGAGCACTCAGCCTGCGGGAATCGCCTGGTGGTAGACGGTCTGGGTGGGGAAGGCCATTTCCAATCCCGCCTCGGTAAAGCGTTTCAGGATGGACATGTTCACCTCGGTGTTGGTTTCGATGATGTCCGAGCCCTTGTTGATCCAGTAGATGAAGATCAGGTTCATGGAGAAATCCCCGAAACCGGAAAAACCAACCCGATGCTTGCCATCCAGGTGCGCATTGCCTGCCGCGATGTCGTTGAGGATATCTATGGCCTGCTGCATCTGCGTCTCGTCCATGTCGTAGGTCAAGCCGATGGTGGTCACCACCTTGCGCCCGGGCTCCGACGAGATATTCTCCACGGAGGAATTCTGGAAGACCGCGTTGGGCAGGGTCACGATTCGTCCCTCCAGGGTTTTCAGCCGGGTGCTGCGAAGCCCCACCTCGACCACCGTGCCGTCGATGCCGTCGACCACGATACGGTTGCCCACCGTGAAGGGGCGGTCCGTGAATACGGTGAACCCGCCGAAGAGGTTGGAGACCATGTCCTTGGCGGCCATGGCCATGGCCAGACCGCCGATGCCCAGCCCGGCCAGGATGGCGCCCACATCGTAGCCCGCGTTGTCCAGCCCCACGATGACGGCAACCACCCAGACCATCATCTTCACGCCCTTGCTGACGATGGGCAGGATCTGGTCGTCCAGATCGCTCTCGGACTTGTCGGCCAGGGGCTTGATGTAGTGATGGACGATGGCGTCGAAGAATCGGGTGATAAACCAGGCGGCCGCAATGATGACCAGGATGTAGATGCCCTTGTCCAGCCAGAACTCGGCCGTTTCCGGCAGGGTCAGGCGGCCCAGGCCGATGCCGATGCCGAGCACCACGAGCCCGAAGGTCAGCGGTTCCTCGACCGTGTCCACGAGAATGTCGTCGACCTTGGTCTTGGTCCTGGCCGTCAGCTTGCGCATGACGTTCTTGAAGATCCAGTAGACGATCTTGCCCACGACCAGCGAGGCCACGATAATGCCGAGCGCGATGCTCCACTCCCATATGGTGTTGCCGTAATACGTCTTGTCCAGCATATCCTCTCCTTGCAGTGATTCCGGGGATTCTGATGCAAACAATGATCTTTTTCAAGAGCGGCGGGCATATTCACGCCCATGACCGCCCATAAGAAAAGGGTTCCGGCTGTAGCCGGAACCCTTTTGATTGCTGGTACCGAGGAAGAGACATGAAGGGCACATTCAGTTACTAGACTGAATATACTACTTTTTTTCTCCAGCCTTCATCATTATTCCTCGAACTTTGTACCAAGCCAATGTATCACAAAATGCCTCGGAGACAAAGTTTCATCCTGCGCAATAGAGTGCAGGAAAGCACGCCAATCCAGAGGGGGGCCAGAAGTATCTACTTTACAATGGACCTATTATACGGAAACGTTACAGGTGGGCTTCAAACCCATCGCGCGAGCCACCCCGCAGGGCGCCCTTTTACATTTTCCTGACAGGCTAGAGGTCCGACCCTGAACGTCCCACTGCAATAAGGGCAATGAGCCCATACAAGCCGGTGACAGCCAACAGGCCCAATTCCCAGTTGGGCGGATTCTTGCGAAACCGTATACGGTACACCGCCATGTACAGCCCCATGCACAAAAGCACCCCCGCGACATTCCACAACGGCCATGCATAAAAATGTTTGATATTCAATGGCTTAAAATGTGTAAAGGGGCTGTTTGCCTCTAAAGTGAACGGAAAGATCAAAGAAGCCAGTTTGTCCCGCTCCACCTTGGAAGTACGGTCAACATGCAAAACATATCGGTGTACAGGTTTCCAGTGGTTATCCAGGGCCGTGCCCTGCACGAAGTCTTCACCGCGAAGCTGCACGACGCGATTCAGGGGGGAGGTCAACAACATGACCACATCCTTGTCCGGATTGTAGCCGTCCAAAGGCAAACGAATCAACTCGTAGTTTTTGCAAAAAACAATAAACACATCGTTTTGGGTAACGATGGCGCAATAGAACTCCCTGCGTTCGTCTTCTTTGACGAAAATGGAACGTACAGGTTGGTCGAATCGCTTGCCCGTATTGATGCACAGCGGTTCACCACGAACCATGCGCAAATGAAAGAGCATGTTGGTATCGTCCACCAGAAAATAGCCCCAATCAAAAGGCTTGCGGGTGTCCGGTTCGCCACCAATGGCGCGAGCGGGAAATGTAAACCCGGCCTGCAGCATCGCCGAGGTGAATTGCTCGGTTTTTTCCCTGTCCACTGAGTTGGTTTCACAACGCAAAAATTCGATTCCATCCCTCAGCCGAAACATGTCCGCAGCCATCTCAAGAGAAGCACCCTCCGGCTCGGATTCAAGCAGCATGTGCAGCCCGCATGAAGGCACATTGATGTCCTTGGGTGAAATGCGTACGAACTGCAACTGACGCGAGGCCTCTCCCGGGGTGACAGGAACGCCGCCCACCGTCTGGGGGAATTGGTTCCACTTGACCAAAGCCGTGCGGTAGAGGAACGGTAGGGAACACATGTACTGTCGCAAGGTCAATATATTGTCTTGCTCGTCGACCGCCCCTCTGTTGCCCTGCATGACGAACCGCTCCAGCACCGGGCTATAGTAGAGAATTGGGGTGTTGACCCTGACACTGGTGGACTTGGCAAACAGGCCTGGCAGCACCATTGCCAGCACCATAACTATGACCGCTATGGCGGAAATCCGCGCGAAAGCTACCATGCTCCCCCCCGTTTGACCCTGAAGGCTGCCAGTTCGATGGGCAAGATCCACAAAAGACAGCCCAGTGCGTAAAGTACGATGGTGTGCTCATATGCACCCTGCATGGAAGAGGCAGTAAGTCCGTGCACAAACAAGGCCGTCACCGCTCCATGCACAAATTTATGTGGCCAGGCTGGTTCCATAACAACCAGAACCGTACCCAGGTAAGCGGGAATGCTTGCCAGCAGCCATGGGGCACAGGTAAGCACCGCAATGCAAACCGCTTCCACAGGCATGAAGGCCCCGACGATACAAGCCAACCCGCTCACTGCGGCCAGACCGACCACCGCGGTGCAAATCAGTCCCACTCCCACCATGAAATACACGGCCTTGCGCCGGGGCACTGGCAGATGGAACAACAGGCGCAATCGATTGTCAGTGCATTCGGGTACGAACTGGAACAAGGCAAACCATACGGATACGCACACGAACACATACCTGAGGTCCGAATAAAAAACCTTGTCCAGCAAAGCCACATCGTACCAAAGCATGACGGGGCCGATCATCTCATTGACATGACGAAAGTCGACCAGCGCCAGGGCCAAAGCGACAAGCACCGCGGCCAAGGGCACCCAGAACACCAAACGAAGCTTCAGCCATTCCTTGTATGCCAAAGCAGCAAACATACCTTTTTCCGCCTCTCAATATTTCCCGGTTATGCCGATGAAGGCGTCCTCGAAATCCATAGGCATCTCAACCATGCCCTCCACGGGAATACCCTGGCCGGAAAGATGCGTAGCCATTTCTTCCAGGCCGCAATGGCCAAACACATTGGAGAAGGAACGCTCATGTTCCAGGGCAACCACAGGGCCGTCGATCCGCAACTGTTCCAAGGCGTCACAGGACGGCAACCGGTAGCGCTTGAAAGAGGTCATAAATTCGTCCTTACGCCCCGTCACCAAAACCTTGCCGTGCTGGATTATGATCATGCGATCAATGAGCCTATCCAAATCCTGAACCACGTGAGAGGTAAGCAGCACCGAGGTCCCGCGCTCCCGGACGTATTCCTGCAAGAAATCCAAAAACAGGCGGCGATAGCCCACGTCGAGTCCCATGGAATAGTCGTCCAGGATCATCAGCTTGGGGTTTTGGGCCATGATCAGGCCAAGCACAACCTGGGAACGCTGACCGCAGGACATGCGAGAAATCCTGCGGTCATGCGAAGCGTCCAACCGACTTACCAGATCGTAGAAAACGTCTCTTTCCCACCTTGGATAGAATTGAGAATGAAAACGCTCTATCTCCTTAATGCTCATGAAGTCGTACTGGATGAACTTCTCATGCAGCAGCCCGATATCGCGGCGCACTTCCGGGCTGATGCCATGGCTCGGCTGCCCCAGAACATGGCATTCTCCGGACAAGGGACGCAGGAAGCCCATGAGGATGTTGATCGTCGTGGTTTTCCCAGCCCCATTCTTGCCCAGCAACCCGAATATGCCGCCCGGCTCCACGTCGAAGTCAAGCCCGTCAAGCACGACCTTATCGCCGTATCCATGCCGCAGGTCGCGGCACGAGATAATCGGTTTCATGTTCGTCTCCTAGAAGGTGTAGGAAGCGCCGGCCCAAAATTGGCGACCTGCAGCCCTGTTGCTTTCCTTGTCGATAATGGCCGTATCGTCAAAAACGTTGTCAATGGTCAGATCAAGCTGAAGCGCTTGGCTGGCGTTACTCCACAGCTCATAACCAAACTTCCAGTCCCATATGACGGAAGGGGAGAGCGTGGCGTCCTCGTACTTGAGATATTTCTCGCCGCCGACAACCTGGGTTCCTTTGGCAAAGATGGTCTCCACCTCCCCCAGATAACGGGTTACATTGGTGAACTTCAGTTTGTCGAAGAACGTGCCTTCGTAAGTGAATGTTCCCACCCAGGGACGGTTGAAATTGCTGGCCGGCATCTGGCTTCTATCGATGAGCGAGCCGTTGTAATACACCTTGTCGTAGTTGATGGACGAGGAAGATCCGTCGTTGTTGGAGTCGGAGAAATCGTTGAAGTTGGTCTCCTGATCCGAATGAGTGATCCCCAGAGAGAAGCGATGATCGTCGATGGTCTTTGCCAGCTTGAGCGTATACCCCCAGTATTCCGTCTCGCCGTCGTTGGTCAGTTTGTACTTCCAAATGCCGGATATGTTCTTCATGCTTGTCGCAAATTGTTCATGTCCCTTGCGTTTCACCCACTCCAAGGACGCATCCAACCCAAAGAGGTCGCCTCGGACTCCGAACATCAATTCGTCAGAATACGGAGTGTTCAGTCCGTCGAGGGAATAGTCGTATTGGCTGGATGTCGTTGCCGTCCAGCTGGACAAGTTGCCCGCCCCGTCAATGGTGCGGGAATAACGCTGCAACGGATTACGCACCCGAAGGGCATAGGAAAGAAGGTTTGCGCCATAATATCGGTTCGCGCCCGCGGTGAACACGAGATCCTGATCCCCCAACACGTCCAGTTCCGCAGTGAATCGAGGAGCCAAGTTGATGTTTTCCAACAAATCATCGTATTCCAAACGCGCCCCTGGACGAACCCTGAGCCGCTTCCAGGACAACTCGTCCTGCATGTAGTAGGCAAAGGAGTTGTACCCAGTGCTGCGTTTGCCCTTTGCCTGCATACTTTTCAAGCGGGTGTACTGCTCGCCGGCAATGACGCCTCCTTCACCGTTGTCGATCACATTGCCCGACGTTGTGGGGCTGTAGTAGGTGACGAAATCGTTTTCCTGATCGTAGACCCCGCTTACGTTTTCATAGACAAATCCCGAATTGAGCACATTGCTGGAGGACCACATTGCGACGGGCACGGAAACGTAATCCATCGCCATGGTCAGATCGCGCTGGCGGGTATAGGTGGATCCGTAACCGCCTTCATTGGCATTTGTGGAATGACTGCCCCACTGGGTGGAGGTGGTGCCGCCGCCCTTGGTCCAGGTAATATGTTCCGTGGCCTCGGAATCGCGTCGCGTTTCAGTCTCGGAAAAGGCGGTGGTCAAAGTGAAAGTGCCTGGTTCCAGTTCATTTTCGTATTTCAACGTCACTTTCCGCGTGGGTTTCTCCAGCTCATAATCCGAGTCCTTGGTATCCGCTACGAACTTGGTGGATGAATAGGTGTCGAAAAGCACCGAGATATCGAGAGAACTCTTGTCGGTAACATCCAGGGAAAGCTTACCGAACACATCATTTTTCGTGCTGTACTGGTTCCGCCGGTCTTCCATATAGAACAGGGGCACCGTGGAGTGCTTCAAACTGTAGGACAGAATGGCCCCCGCGGTATCCGACATGGGGAGATCCATATAGGCCGAAACGTTGTGTTTGCTAAATTTCGGATTGCCCTGGCTATTCGTTGTGGATCCTTCAAATTCCTCCCGATCCGCCGGCCGCTGATTGGCCCACGTGTCCCGGGTGTGCTGATAAGATATCTTACCGCCGAACTCGCTCGCAGGTTTTCGGGTCTCGGCATCCACCATACCGCCCACGAACTGACCGTATTGGGCCGGAACGTTACTGCTGTAAACCGTAATGGACTCCAGCAATTCAGTATCGATATAAGCGTTTTCCGCCTCACCGTAGACAAGACCGTTGGCCGGGGTCTCATCAATACCATAAGGATCAATGCGGTTGTTGTTTGAGACCCCGTCAATTGAGAAATTGTTCTCGTAGTATTTACCGCCGGAAATGGAGATCTTCGGTGCAAGGATGCTGCCGCCGTTCAACGAGGATCGAGAACTGTCATCGAACTGGACGTTGGGCATAACCTTGAGGGCCTCGGTCACGCTGCCCGTTGAGTTGGGCATGCGTTCCAAGCTCTGTCGATCCAGGGCGGCCTTACCGCTTTCATCCCTTTCCTCATCCACGTCCACCGCTTCGAGACGAACCACATTTTCCGTTGCGTTATCATTCCTGCCCACCTCGTTGACGGCTTCTTCCGAAGCATATGCCGGAGAAAAGGCAAGCCCTCCCAAAAGGCACAGTATCAGCCATGATGTTTTGTTTTTCCTGTTGAAAAAACCAAATAAACTCATCCCATCCCCCCTTCATTAGATGAAGATGATAATCATCCTCATCATAAACAGACAACAAATCAAAAGGATGAAAACATCCCTCCATTGGGCACCAATAACATGTATAAATTATTGCAAATCCGGCGGAAGAACCGTGAATACCGCAGCCTTTTCAGGTACAAAATACCTTTCGGCCAAATCACTCAGCTGTGCAGCCTCGGCTTCACTGATAATCTGTGAAGCCTTTGCCGCCCGCATGAACGCATCCCTATGGCCACTTGCGACCTGAAGGAGTTGATATCGCCAGAACCCGAGACGGCTGGCCAGCTTCACACGCAGACCCAAGGCCTGCTTTCTGGCGCGGTCAAGCTCTTCGTCGATGACACCATTGCTGGCCAAATCGACTAAAATGGCGCGTACGGCCTGCTCCACCAGTTCATGCTTTCCGGCCTCGGTTTCCACCTGTACGGCCATGTAACCATAGCCTGGAAACTCTTTTGGTTGCATAAGATATGCTACTGGCGAGTAGGCAGCCCCAAGCGTTTCACGCAAAGTTAGGCGCAAGCGATCGGCCACGATACGCCGCAGCAGGCCCAGGAGGATTTCATTCTCCTGGGCTTCGTCCCCTGCAACAGACACGGGCAGCGCCATAATCACACCGGCTTGGGGAAGCGCCCTATTAATACGCGCCATGGAGCGCTCTCCGGCCGGAAAAGCCAGATGCATCGATTCCCGCGAAGTTCTGGTCCGTTGCTGCATTGTTCCGAAGAAACGACCCACCGCCTTTTCCACGATTCCCGGAACAAAATCCCCAGCCACGCACAAGGTCACCGGCCCCTGTTTGAACGCTGTGGCCACAAACCCCCGAACTTCCTCCAGGCTGAATCCTTTTACCAGCGAATAGTCCAAGTCTGCCAAATACCCGGTTCCGCCAGCAAGAAACCGCCGTCCTTCAGAGGCAAACATCCCCGCGCATGTACCCGCCTGGCGCACACCCTCGTTTTTGAGCATTGCCAAAGCGGAGCTATATTCATTTTCACGCACCACAGGATCCAACAACGCCGTACGCAGCAGGTGCATGGCCAGGTCCAGGTCGCTGTGCAGGCAGGTAACGGTAAGGACCATCCCTGAGGGTCTCATCTGCCAAGAAATATCCACCTTGCGGCCCGCCAGCACCTGCGACTGTTGCAAACGAGTCAGCCTGCCAATCCCCCCTGATTCAATACGTCCAGGGAGAACCTCGCCAAGGCCTGCCCGCGGTCATCCATGGAAACGGTACCAGGCCCGAATTCGAGACTTATTTGCACACGGTTTTTCTCCACGTCCGTAGGTTTCATGAGCAGGGACACTCCGTTGGCGAAATCAATGCGCTGGTAGGTGTATGGCGCTGCCTGAGACGTCTCGTGCAAACGTTCCAGCACATTGCCCGGCTTTCCAGGAACAGTCAGATACGGGAACTTCACTTCGGCCTCGCCCTTCCAGGGTTTCACCTCCGCCCTTGCCGCCTTGTTCCAGGCGGTCAAAATGGCCATCTCGGGTGACACATCAGCCTTCAAATCCACGCCGGAGAGGCTGACTATGCGATTGCCGGCCCCCCAGGCCGATCGGAAAGACTTGTTCACATCATCGAGAACAACCGTGGCCAGCATTGGAGTGAACACGTCCAAGGTTTGCTGCGGGGACTGGTAAACCCGATCCTGGTTCATGCAGAGCACGATTTCATTGGCAATATCAGAATTATCGCGAGACAACTCGCGCTTAACTCCCTGTTTGAAATAATTGGCAAAAAACTTCTTGGCCCGCATCAGTTCTGGCTTGGTGAATCCAAACTCAAGAGCACGACGAAGCTCGTTCTCCAGAAGGGACAAGGACTCCTCCCAGCGCCCCTTGCGGGGCATGGCCATCATCCGGGCGTCGGGCATCTGGCCAAAGGCTTCGGTAAAATATGTAAAGCTCTTAAGCATGGGGGAATCTTCCCGGTTGGCCAAGGTCATCAGCCGAGCCTGCATCATGTGCGCGGCCAGCTGCTCATCAAGCATGGCGCGCTGCACGGCCAAGGAATCCCGCTCGTGCCTGCGCGGGTGGATGGCTTCAACCACGAGCATGCCCGTGGTACCAGAACGACGGTCGTAGTAGGCGTTCACGCCTTTGAGGCGCATATCGCCCCATGCAGGGATAGCGGGGCGTTCGGCCCGAGGGCCCGCTTTTGCGAAAACCTTTTTGACCAAGCCTTCCACGGTGCGCACGTCAAAGTCTCCCACGGCAATCAACACGGCCAGTTCCGGCCGGTACCAAGCGTCATAGAAACCGCGCAGGATGTTTGCGTCCGCACCTTTAATAACTTCTTCCGTTCCAATGGTTGGGTACACAAACCGGGAACCAGAGAGGAGGAAGCGCACCCGGCGTTGCGACGCCCGAAAGCTTTCCGAATCCCGTGCGGTTTTTTCCTTGAGTATAACGCCGCGCTCGCCGTCCACCTCTTCCTCAAGGAGGAGCGCACCATCAAGAAAATCCTCAAGTACAACAAAACCGCGTTCAACAACCTTCATGTCTGTGGTGGGCACTTGAAGCTTGTATACGGTCTCCTGCATGGCGGTATGGGCATTGGCGTCCGCGCCGAAACTCATGCCGATGGACTGGAAATATTTAATGAGTTCGCCAGGCGGGAAATTGCGGGAGCCGTTGAAAACCATGTGTTCCATGAAATGGGCGATCCCAGCTTGGGAATCAGTTTCCATGAGGGATCCAACCTGCATGTTCAAGTAAAGTGAGGCCCTTTCCTTGGGGGACCCATGATGCAGCAAAACATAGCGAAGCCCGTTTTCCAGCCGCCCGAAGACGGCATCCTGATGCGGCTCAAGAGTGGAGTGCTCATGGGGCCAGGAACCATCCAGCCACCACCCTTCGGACTTCGACCCCGCCTGAGCGCAGTTCGTTCCCGGAAACAAGAAAGCCCCTGTAAAAAACAGAAGCAATGCGTACAAAAATGCAATGGACGACACCGAGAACCGATGTGATGCAGTAGGCATGAGCGAGCCCTATCCCCTTCGAAAATTGAAATTGCAGCCAGACCTAACTCGAATAAAAACAAACGGAATTCGAGAGTGGGCACGAACCGTTCGCAGGAAGGGGGGTTACAATCATACACTCATCCTGTCAATAACGATTTTCATTTTCATAATCATTATAGTATGGGAAGGCCCGCAAACTGGAGATTTTATATCCAGATCAGCACTTGACGGTGATTCTCAATATCGACTATGACCTCCCCTTATTGAGTTGCAACACTGAACGCACAAAACATTTATTTGGACCGAACATGCTTTTTCGTCGAACACTTTCCACTTTCCTCCTACTGCTCGCCTTGTGCTCTCAGGCGTCTGCACAACCAGTAACCGTCCTGTCTCTGGACAGCACCGAACAAAATGCCGCACTGACGGACCACCTGCCCTACGTTGAGCCCGACGCCCCCAAAGGGGGGGGCATACGCCTCTCGGCCACAGGGAGCTTTGATTCCTTCAACGCGTACATCCCGAGAGGAATACCGGCAGCGGGGACCCCCTTGGTAACCGCAACCCTGACCGCCTCGTCACGCGACAACCCGTACGTACAGCACCCATATGTGGCCCAGAGCTTCGAGGTGGGGCCGAATAACGAATGGATTGAATTTCACCTCAATGCCCGCGCGAAATTTCACGACGGTATCCCGGTCACCGCCGACGATGTTGTTTTCACTTTCAATACGATCATGGCCGAGGGAAGTCCCCGCTATAAACAATACTACAAAAGCGTGAAACGGGCTGAAAAAACCGGTCCCCGTTCAGTAAAATTCGTATTCTCGGAAAAGAACAACCGTGAACTGCCGGTCATTATCAGCCAACTGCCGGTGCTGCCCGAACACTGGTGGAAAAACCGCGACTTCTCGAAACCGGGTCTGGAGCCACCGCTGGGATGCGGGCCTTACAAAATCAAGGATTTCCATCCTGGATACAGCATTGATTACGAACGGGTAAAAGGCTGGTGGGGAGAACACTTGGCCGTGAACAAGGGGCGGTACAATTTCGACGCCATCCGCTACGACTACTACCGCGACCGCACTGTGGCGGGCGAGGCGTTCCGGTCCGGCGAGTTTGATTATCTCATAGAGACAACAGCCAAAAACTGGATCAACGACTACAAGGGTCCCGCTTTCGACAAGGATCTTATCCGGCGCCTGGAACTTCGCCACTCACGCAATGCCGGCATGTCCGGATTCTTTTTCAATACCCGCCGCTCCCTGTTCCAAGACCGACGGGTCCGTCAGGCTTTGGCGCTGGTTTTCGATTTCGAATGGACCAACGCGGCCCTGTTTCACAACCAGTACAAACGCTGCGACAGCTTTTTCTCCAACTCGGACCTGTCCGCCACAGGCCTGCCGGACGAGCGAGAACAAGCCATCTTGGAACCGTGGAAAAACGAACTCTCCACCGAAATTTTCACCATTGCATTCATCCCGCCCCACGGAGACGGTTCCGGCCGCATACGCCAGCGCATAGGCACGGCCATGGAACTGCTCAATCAGGCCGGATGGACCCTCAGGGACGGAGTACTGCGCAACAAGGACGGGAAGCCCTTCGCCTTTGAACTGCTCTTGCGCTCCGGCAGCCTGGAGCGGGTGGCCCTGCCCTTCCGGCACAATCTTCAACGGATCGGCATCCACATGGATATCGCCCTGGCCGACACCTCCCGCTACATCCGGCGCACGCGCGACCACGACTACGACATGATATACACCACGGTGCCCCAGTCGGACCATCCCGGCAACGAGCAGCGTAACTACTGGACTTCCAAAACAGTTCATACCCTGGGATCGAGCAACTGGGCAGGTGTCACCTCTCCCGTTGTGGATGCCCTGGTCGACCGCATCATCGCGTCTGCGGACCGCGACGAGCTGATGGCCAACACACGCGCCCTGGACCGGGTTCTGCTCTGGGGCAACTACGTAATCCCGGGCTGGTACACGCCCGTTGACAGGGTGGCTTACTGGGACAAATTCGGCATGCCCAAAGCCAAACCCAAACGGGGGGTGGACCTGTTCTCATGGTGGGTGGACAAAAAAAAGGAACAGCGCATCGCGGAAAGCGGATTCCGTAGCGAAGAGGCCAAACCATGACCACCTATCTGCTGCGACGCCTGGCCCTTATGGTCCCCACCCTGCTGGGCATCATGGCCCTCAACTTCTTCATCATCCAGACCGCGCCCGGCGGCCCTGTGGACCAATTCATCGCCAAGCTTTCGGGCGAAGGTGACATGGTCATGGAACGCATCACCGGTCAGGCGACCGAGGTAAGCGGAGGGCACGACAAGGGCGAAGGCGAGCCGTTCAACTCCCGTGATTTATCCCCGGAGTTGCTGCAGGAAATACAGAAGCTCTACGGATTTGACAAACCACTCCTGGAACGTTTCGGCACCATGCTCAAGGACTACGCCACCTTCGACTTCGGGGACAGTTTTTTCAAGGGCCGTTCCGTGGTGGAACTCGTCAGGGAATCCCTGCCAGTCTCCATGTCCTTGGGAATCTGGAGCACGCTGATAATCTACCTTGTCTCCATCCCGCTAGGCATCCGCAAGGCAGTAAAACACGGCACGCGGTTCGACGCGGCCACAGGCATGGCCGTCATCGTAGCCAACGCCATCCCGGTCTTTTTGTTCGCCATCCTGCTCATTGTGCTCTTTGCCGGGGGCAGCTACTTCAAATGGTTCCCGCTTCGCGGCCTTGTCTCACCGGGCTTCGAGAGGCTCCCCCTAAGCGGCAAGATCGCCGACTACTTCATGCACCTGGCCCTGCCCATCGCGGCTATGGTCATCGGAGGGTTCGCCACCCTGACCATGCTGACCAAGAACTCCTTCCTGGACGAAATCGGCAAACTCTACGTGGTGGCGGCACAGGCTAAAGGCCTCTCTGAAAAAAAGGTCCTCTACGGCCACATTTTCCGCAACGCCATGCTCATCGTCATCTCCGGTTTCCCCGCCGCATTCGTCAGCATGTTCTTTACCGGCTCGCTGTTGGTGGAGGTCATTTTCTCGCTTAACGGCATGGGGCTGCTCGGGTTCGAGGCGGCCATGCAGCGGGACTACCCGGTCATGTTCGCCACCCTGTACATCTTCACAACCATCGGGTTGGCCACCAAAATCATCAGCGATCTTACATACATATTCATTGACCCGCGCATCGATTTCGAAAGCAGGGGGCCCCGACATGGCTAGGCTTACCCCACTGACAAAACGACGGCTTCGCGCCTTCCGCACCTGTCGCCGGGGATGGTGGTCGCTCCTGCTCTTCACCGCCCTTTTCGCGCTCTCGCTGGGTGCGGAGTTCATCGCCAATGACACCCCCCTGCTGGTGCGCTACAAGGGAGACTTCTACACGCCGGTGCTCACAGACTATGCTGAAACCGTGTTCGGCGGAGACTTCGACACGCCCACCGACTACCGCGACCCGTACATGGCCAATAAAATACAAGCCGAAGGCTGGATGTTCTGGCCGCCCATACGCTTTGCGGACGACACCATCGACTTCGACCTGCCTGCGCCCGCCCCCGCGCCGCCATCCCTGGCCCACCCACTGGGAACGGACGACCAGGGCCGCGACCTGGTGGCCCGGATTCTCTATGGATTTCGCGTTTCCGTGTGTTTCGGCCTGCTGCTGACCCTTGTCAGCACGGTGGCGGGCGTGATGGCCGGGGCCATTCAGGGCTATTATGGCGGACACATCGACATGATCGGCCAGCGCTTCATGGAAATCTGGTCCGGCCTGCCCGTGCTCTACCTGCTCATCATTCTGTCGGACATGTTCAAACCCGGCTTCTGGTGGTTGCTGGGCATCATGCTGCTCTTCAGCTGGATGGCCCTGGTAAACGTGGTCCGTACAGAATTCCTGCGCGGCCGCAACCTTGATTATGTGCGCGCGGCCAAGGCCATGGGCGTCCGCGACCGCAACATCATGTTCAGACACATCCTGCCCAACGCCATGGTGGCGACGCTGACCTTCCTGCCCTTTGTGCTCAACGGGGCAATAACCACCCTGACCTCCCTTGACTTCCTGGGCTTCGGCATGCCGCCGGGCTCACCCTCACTGGGGGAACTGCTGGCACAGGGCAAGGCAAATCTGCACGCCCCGTGGATCGGGCTTTCCGCATTCGTCGTGCTTTCCGTCACCCTGACAGTGCTCGTGTTCATCGGTGAAGCTGCCCGCGACGCACTCGACCCCAACAAAAACGCATCATGACCGCACCACTACTGAACATACAGAATCTCTGCATCGCCTTCGGCTCCAGGCCGGTGGTGAAAAACATTTGCCTGAGCGTCCGGCCGGGCGAAACCCTGGCGCTGGTGGGTGAATCCGGTTCGGGCAAATCCCTGACCGCCCGCGCGGCCATGGCCCTGCTGCCCCAGAAAGCGCAGATCACGGACGGTTCCATCACCCTGGGCGATACCGACATGTTACGCGCGAACGCAGCAAAGCTCTGCGCCCTGCGCGGCAACCGCGCGGCCATGATCTTTCAGGAGCCGCGCCCCAGTCTTAACCCGCTGCATACCGTGGAAAAACAAATCGGCGAGACCCTGTTGCTCCATACAGGGCTCAAGGGCGGTGCTATGCGAAAACGCATCGTGGAATTGCTGGATCTCGTGGGCATCGACAATCCCCAAAAGCGCCTCACGTCCTATCCCCATGAGTTGTCCGGTGGCCAATGCCAACGCATTATGATCGCATCAGCCTTGGCCGGCGAGCCGGACCTGCTCATTGCCGACGAGCCCACCACGGCCCTGGACGTCACAGTACAGCGCCAGATTCTGGATCTCATTGTCGAGCTTTCCCGCAAGCTGAACATGGCCACCCTGCTCATCAGTCATGACCTGGGCCTGGTACGCCATTATGCACACAGGATCTGCGTCATGCAGGACGGCAAGATCGTGGAACAAGGTCCCACCGAGGAAGTCTTCGCCTCCCCGGCCAGCGATGGCGCGAAACAGCTGCTCCAGGTCAGCCGGGGAATGATCCCCTCGCTACTGCCCGAAAAGAACGAAACACTTCTGGAAGTGGAGGATCTCAAAGTATGGTTTCCGATACAAAAAGGTCTGCTGCGCCGCACCAAGGATCACGTAAAAGCCGTGAACGGTGTGTCCCTAAAACTGAGCAGGGGCGAATGCCTGGGCATCGTGGGCGAGTCCGGTTCGGGCAAAACAACCCTGGGGCTTTCCGTACTGCGCATGCTACAGAGCACCGGAGCCGTCACCTTTGACGGGCTGCGCATCGACGGACTCAAGGGCGAAAGACTGCGCTCCCTGCGCAAACGCATGCAGATGGTCTTCCAGGATCCGTTCGGTTCCCTCAGCCCGCGTATGAGCATTGAACAGATCGTGTCCGAAGGGCTGACCGCGCACCACACACTAAACAAGGCGGAACGCGACCGCAGGGTGGACGAGACTCTGACTGAAGTGGGCCTTTCCCCGGACATGCGCGACCGCTACCCCCACGAATTCTCAGGCGGCCAGCGCCAGCGGATAGCTATTGCCCGCGCCCTGATACTGCGGCCCCAGTTCATGGTGCTGGACGAGCCCACCTCGTCTCTGGACCGTAGCGTCCAGTTCCGCATCATGGGACTGCTGCGCGGGCTGCAGGTAAAGCACGGCCTGTCCTATCTCTTCATCACCCACGATCTGCACCTTACACGGACCTTCTGCCACAGGGTGCTTGTCATGCGCGCAGGCCGCATCGTGGAAGCAGGCCCCACGCAGACCGTTTTCGATACACCCCGGGCAAACTACACCCAAACACTTCTTGACGCAGCAGACCTATCCGGTCCTGCCGCGTCCTCAACCGCAAAGGAATACATCTCATGAACCTGAAACGATTACGCACACTCGGCAAGGCGGCAGCGCCGCTGTTTGCGGCCTGTCTGCTGCTGACAGCCCCGGCACCTGCCACGGCAGCTTCCCAAGACATGGCCCAAAAAATGGTGGATGACGCCATTGCAGCCGAAACCAGCGCCCAGAAGCAACAGACCCGTTGGAACGCCCAACGCGCCGCCATGCTGGAGGAAATCCGCCAGCTCAAAAGCGAGAACCTATGGCTCTCCTTCCAGGAAAAGAAATACTCCCGGTACGTCGGCTCCATTGAGGGTAAGATCGCGGAACTGCAACGCATCAAGGCCGAACTGGAACGCATGGAGCAGGAGCTCGAACCGCTTCTCTACAGCCTGGTGGACCGCCTTACCGACGCGGTGCAGACGGATCTGCCTTTCCTCAAACAGGAACGCACCCGGCGCCTGGATTTCCTGCAGCGCACCCTGGACGACCACGAGCTTTCCAACGGTGAAAAGCTGCGTCGCATCCTGGAGGCTCTGGAAGTGGAAACCGCTTACGGCCGAAGCGCTGAGATGAGTGAGCAAACCATCCAGCTGGACGGCAAGCCCACCCAGGCCAGGGTTTTCCGGGCCGGGCGCCTGGGCCTGTACTGCCTGACCCCGGACCAGGCCACCGCAGGCCGGTATGAACGCAAGGCAGCCGGTTTCGTGACCATGGACTCGGAATTCGTGCGCCCCCTCACCGAGTTGCAGACCATGATCGAGCGAAAACGCTACACCAATTTCATCTACCTGCCCGTGAAGGAGGTCCGCTGATGCGTTTTCTCTGCGCCATCATCACCCTGCTCCTCCTGAGCCTGCCCGCAGCGGCGGCCGAGGAGCAACAAGCCGCTCCCTCCCCGCAGGAATCCACATGGAACACAACCGTGGGCGAAGTGGAAAAGCTACGCGACCATACCAAAGCCGAGGCCGCAACCACCCTGCGGAACATCACTCAGGAACGGCAGGAAATGGAACGAGAACTCAAGGCACTGCGCGCCGAAAAACAAAGCCGCAGCAACAACTACGAATCGTTGCTCAAACGCTTTGAAGAGCTGACCCAGGAAAAGCAGGCCTTGGATACGGAACTGGACAGCCAGCAGGACTCCATGCGCCTCATCGAGGGCGCGGTACGGACCTCGGCCAAACAGCTTCGCAAGCGCGCCTTGAACAGCCCGGCCACCGCAGAGCATCCTGGCCGCCTGGGCGAGTTGGACCGGCTGCTGGACGCTGACCGTTTCCCCGGCCTGGAATCCATTCAGGTCCTCACGGGCATATGGTTCCGCGAGATGGCCGCATCGGGCGAGGTGCGCACGGGCAAGAACCTGTGCGTGGCCCCGGACGGCGGAAGCAGGGAGGGAACCGTCACGCGGATGGGTACCCTGGGTGCGTTCTTCACGGACAACGATGGTCATACCGCCTTTCTGCGATCCAGCGCAGAAGGACGCCTGGAAATCGTGTCTGGCGACTTTGCCGGTGCCGTGGACGCGGCGGAATCATTTGCTACGGGCAAGGTTGGGGCAGCGCCCCTGGACTTTTCCGGCGGGGAAGTCTTCAAACGCTTTGGCGACGAATCAAGCTTCATGGTCTCGATCCTCAGCGGCGGCGCGCTGGTCTGGCCCATCCTGCTCGTGGGGCTCATCGGTTTCGCCCTGGCCTCAGAACGTTTCTTCACCCTGAGCCGTATCCGCACCTGCCCGGATTGCAAGATGGGCACGGCCCTGGAATGGGCCCTCAAAGGCGACCTGAAACGATGCGCCTCCTGCCTGGGCGACAAGGGCAACACCCCCACCTGCCGAGTGCTCAAACACGTGATTCTGCACTCGGGCGGCACCCTGGTGAGCATGGAAAAGGGGCTGCAGGAATCCATCCTGCAGGAAGTCCCCAAGCTGGAACGCTTCCTGCCCACCATCAACATCCTGGCCGCCGTGGCCCCACTGCTGGGCCTGCTGGGAACCGTCACCGGCATGATCGGCACCTTCCAGGTCATCACCATCTTCGGCACCGGCGACGCGCGCATGATGTCCGGCGGCATTTCCGAGGCATTGATCACCACCCAGCTCGGCCTGGCCGTGGCCGTGCCCCTGACCCTTATGCACCACTTCCTGGAACGAAAGGTAGACCGCATGGTTTCGGACATGGAGGAAAAGGGCACCACCCTGGTGGCGCGAATCATCGCCTCGGAAAAGGGAGAATAACCCATGCTCACGCAACTCATGAACCACCTGCGCGACGGGGGAACGGTCATGCTGCCCATCGGGCTGCTGGCCCTGGCCCTGTGGTGGCTGGTGTTTCTCAAGGCCCGCGAACTCTGGGACCTGATCAGCCGCAAGCGCACGCCCGAAGAAGTCCTGCACCAGGAGCAGGACGACTGGCAGAGCGCCATCGCCAGGGACTACCTGACGTCGCGCTCGGGCAGCGAGGAGCTTGACGTGGAGCTTTCCCGGGTGCTGGTGGACCGCTACGCCGGAGTGGCAGAAAAAGGCATCCCCACCATTCTTGTGCTGGCCGCAACCGCACCGCTCCTTGGGCTGCTGGGCACGGTCACCGGCATGGTGGACACCTTCGAGGTCATCGCCCAGTTCGGCACGGGCAACGCCAAAGGGTTGGCCGCGGGTATCTCCCAGGCCCTGATCACCACCCAGAGCGGCCTGATAGTGGCAGTGCCGGGCATGGTGGTGGGCGGTCTGCTCTACCGCAGGGCCAGCAAGCTCAAGGCAAAAATGGAACTCTTTCTGGGCGGCGTGGAGCGCATCGCCGCAGGCAAGGAGGCACGCGCATGAGCGCCTATTCCCCTTACCGCAAAAAACGCGACTCGGGCACGGGCATCAACATGACCCCGCTCATAGACATGGTCTTCATTCTTCTCATCTTCTTCATCGTCACCACCAGTTTCGTGAAGGAGTCGGGCGTGGATGTGGAACGCCCGGTGGCCAATTCTGCCGAACGCAAGGAAAACGTCAGCGTGGTGGTGGGCATCGACCCCACGGGCACCATCTGGCTGGACGGCAAAAGCATCGACATCCGATCCGTGCGGCCCTGGATGGAGCGTTTCGTGGCCGAGACACCCGAGGGCGTGGTCGTGGTGGCCGCCGACACCAAGGCAGAAAGCGGCATTCTCATCAAGGTGCTGGACGCCTGCCGCGAGGCCGAGGTCAAGAACGTGAGCGTGGCAGCGAGGAAACCTCAATGAGCTCAAAGGCCATGAAACGACACGCGGTATCCGGCATGGCCGCGCTGGCGGCTACCGTGGGCCTGTTTATGCTGCCGCTTCTCATGTCCAGGCTACAGGCCGCCACCCAGCCGCCGTCCGAATACGGTTCGGTAAGCCTGTCCAGCACACCCGCCCCGAACCGGGATACGGAAAGCGACACACGGGACGCCCCGGACCAGACCGAGCCGGAGAGGGTACAGGAGTTTGCGCCGCCCACCCAGGACATGAGTTTCACCCCGCAGCAGCCCACAGCCCAGCTGGACCTGCCCGACGTGGAGTTCACCATCAATCCTCAGCTTACCGCGGGCATGGCCCTGCCCGCCCCGGCCGCACTTTCGGCCATGGCCGCTCCCGCACCGGCCGCGCTGTCCGGAGGTTCCCTGAGTATCGGCGAACTGGACAATACCATTGCCCCGATTTTCAGTCCTGCGCCGAGATACCCGCGCGACGCCAAGCGACGCCGCATCGAAACTACGGTGCAGGCCAAACTGCACGTAAACGAACAGGGCAACGTCACCAAAGTGGAGGTGATCAAGGGTCCCTATTCGGACCTCTTCGCACCTCAGCTGCGCAGGGACCTGATGCGCTGGCGCTTCAAGCCCGGCACCAAGGACGGAAAGCGGGTCAAATGGCACGCCATCGTTCCCATCAACTTCAACCTGGACTAAGCCATGCGTTGTTTCCCCACAGCCCTCGCCCTGTGGCTCCTGCTCATCCTGTCCGCGCCCGTAACGGTTTCGGCAAACGACATGGCTCGGCCCATGACCGAACAGACCCGGCTTCGACTTTCCAAGGCGCATAAATGCATAAAAATGGACAAACCAGAATGCGCCCGCCAGATTCTGAGCAGATACATGGAAACCGCATCGCGGCCCCACCCCTATGGCGTGGTGCTCTACGGCAGCCTGCTCCTGGAACAGCATGAGCTGGCCGAGGCCGCCAGCGTGTTTGAACGGGGCTACGAGAATTATCCAAAATGCAGAGAGATCGTGCACAACCTGGCCGTGGTACGCTACGAGCAGGAAAGATACAGCGAGGCGGGCGAGATGTTCCTGAAAAGCTGCGCCCTGGCCGAGAGGCCCACGCCGGAAATCCGCTACCAGGGGGCCGTGTGTTTTTACCAGGCGGAACTCTACAAGCAGGCACACGAGGCTGTCAGCCCACTGCTGAACCTCAAGCAGGTCAAAAAGAACTGGGTGCGCCTGGCGGCCCACTGCCTGATCCAGCTCAAGGACTGGCCACGGGCCGAAAAAACACTGGTCCGATTCCTGAAGGTCTCCCCGGCCGAACACGAATACTGGAAACTCCTTGCCAACGTGCGCATTGAGCGCAAGCAGTACACGCGCGCCGCAGCAGCCCTGGAGATTGCCTATCGCATAAAGCCGCCAAGCGAGGAGGAACGCCGCAGTCTTTCCCAGCTCTACCTCTATGTGGACGCGCCCCTGCTTGCGGCCCATGCCCTTAAGGACGATTTCAAGGGAACGCCGCCGCCCAAGGTCTGCGACCAGTTGGCACGGGCCTATCTCACGGCCGGACGAATTGAACCGGCGTTGGGAATGATAGACCTGGCAATCCAGCAGGAAAACACGGCCGAACGCTGGCTTACCAAAGGCAAGATCCTATACGGCAAACGGCGTTACGCAGAAGCCGAGGGCGCACTGAAGCAGGCGGTCAAGCTCAAGGAAAAAAGTGGATTGGCCCATTTTCTCATGGGCATGAGCCTGTGGGAGCAACAGAACTGGCAAGAATCCAGAGACTGGTTCAAACGGACAGGGCAGTTCAAACGCTATGCGAAACGCGCGGACAGGGCCATCAAGTCTATCGACAGCATGATTGAGAGTGAACGCCAGAGCCGTCTGGCAACAATTGATGGCGAAGACCCACACCAGCTCCCCTGAAGCTTAGGCGTCCAAGGCAACTGCAGTCAAAAGTCCCGCCCGCTATCAAAAAGCTTAACGGTGCGTGGAACTTAACATACTTAAATAAATAATTTTCAGCACCTTAAAACTGGACTGGCTATAGCACCCAGTGGTGATATGCCTCATAAAACCTAGAATGCGTTTGAGGAGGCTCATACCAAGCTTTCAGAGGAACGAGACGTTTAAGCAAACCAAAAACTAGCTGGAGATAGTCTTCATATCCCCACCTCACTGGCTCGATTCTTTTGATGTCATAGCGCACTATCAGTTCATCAGTTTTTGGGCCACAACCTAGAAGGCTTGATTGTAGTGGGATGCAATCCCAGCATATATTTTTCTATTTGTGGGGCAGATATGGGGCAAACTACCGATCCCCCCTTAAAATCATCAAAAAAGCGGCTCACGATTTAATCGTAAGCCGCTGATTTTATTCTGGTACCGAGGGAGAGACTCGAACTCTCAAGGCCTTGCGACCGGCGGATTTTGAATCCGCTGCGTCTACCAATTCCGCCACCCCGGCACGGAAGGCATCCTACATAGAGGATATGGGTTGCGCATGTCAACGATTCAGTTGGGTTCCGGGGAGGATTCCGGCTCCGTTCCCGGTTCAAATTCCATGGGGATCCGATGCCGCAGCAGGGCGATGACACCGTCCGAATCCTCCACCGTGAAGCCGATGCGCCACCAGCGGCCCGTGCGGTGGGCGACAAAGATGCGGTCCCGGCCCGGCCTGCCCGAGTCGCCCGGGAACCAGGTGCGGAAATCGCCGGTGCCGTGGATGCGCCAACGCCCGCTCCACAAGGTGGGCCTGCGCACTGCCACCTTTCCTATTTCCGAAAGCTCCACCCGTTTGTCCCTGCCCAGGGGAAAGGAATAGCCGTGAAAGGTGATGCCGGTTTCATCAATGGTCACCAGCCCGTCCGAATAAAGAAAATCGCTCATACCATCTCCGCATGACTTGACGCTTCCCGCGCGCCGGAACTACTCTCGGCCCAACGCCACCCGTCCGAAAACCAAAGGATTCCGCCAATGCTTCCAGTGGGTTCTCTTGCCAATGCCGCCGCCATCATCCTGGGCAGCCTCGCTGGCTGTCTGCTGCACAGCCGCTTTCCCGAACGCATCCGGGTCATCGTCTTCCAGGGCCTGGGCCTGTGCACCCTGCTCATCGGTCTGCAGATGGCCTTCAAGGTGCAAAACATTCTGGTGGTCATTTTCAGCATCCTGCTCGGCGGCATCACCGGCGAACTACTGCGGCTGGACACCCTGTTCGAGCGCCTCGGCAACCGCTTCAAGACGGCGGTTAAATCCGAAAACCCGAAATTCACCGAAGGGCTGATCACGGCCTCGCTCATCTACTGCATCGGGGCCATGGCCATTGTCGGCTCGCTCGAGGAAGGTGTTACCGGCGACCCCACCGTGCTGTACACCAAGGCCATCCTGGACGGATTCGCCTCCGTGGCCCTGGCCTCCACCTTCGGGTCGGGCGTGCTCTTCTCCTTTATCCCGGTGCTCCTCTACCAGGGGGCCCTCACCCTGTTCGCGGGCTTTTTCCAGCAATACTTCTCGCCCGAGCTCATTGCCCAGCTTTCGGCCACGGGCGGCCTGCTCATCGTGGGCATCAGCATCACGCTGCTGGACATCAAGGAAATCAGACTTTCCAACCTGCTGCCCGCCCTGCCCTTCGTGGTGGCGCTGGTTCCGCTGGCGGACTGGCTGCAGACGCTCTTCTAGTCGTCCCGCTTCCCGTCCGGCCTTTCCCCGTCCTTGTCCAGGCCGTGGTCCTCGCCCCGGTCATAGACGTGCTCGTCGTAGTCCTGGCCCCGGTAATAACCGGATTCGGTGTATTGGCGTTCGGGACTCTTTTTGCGGTCCTTTCCCGCCACCAGATTGCGGATGAAATGAAAAACGAAAAACGGATTCATGGCTGCTCCTCACAAACAGGCCTGGTGAACAGCCAGGCCTTGGCCGTGATTTCCCGGCGTTCGCCGAACACGTAGACCTGGTCCTCCCGCTGCAGGCGGAACCGGCCGTCCGGGTTGCGGTGTAGTTCCTCCCCGCGCATGACGGCCACGGCCGTGAGCCCGTGTTCCTTGCGCAGGGCCGCCTCCTCCAGGGTGCGCCCGTCCAGGGGGGCCTGCGGGCAGATGGTGAAGATGGACAGGTCCATGTCCGAGAACCTGCCCAGCTTGATGAGCGGGGAAGGCGGCTCGTGGCATTCCTCCAGGAAGCAGCCGTAGCCCTCGGCCCGGATCTCCTCGGCGAACCGCTCCACCTCGGCGCGCGGCACCAGGTACCGCGCCAGCACCCGGCTGAACAGCTCCATGGAGCTTTCCAGATCCTCGGGCACCACCTCGTCCGCTCCCAGGTCGTAGAGATCGCGCATCTCCGTGTGGAAACGGGTCCGCACGATGATGTGCAGGGACGGGTTGATGCGCTGGGCCAGGTCCACGATGCGCCGCGCCCCGGCCGCGTCCGAAACCGTGATGGCCAGCACGCGCGCCGCCTCCACGTCGGCATGGTGCAGCACCTCCTCGAAGGAGGCGTCGCCGTAAAGGATGTTGCGTCCGGCCTCGCGTTCGCGGGCCACGGTCTCGGCATTGACGTCCAGCACCACGTAGGGGATGCCGGCCACCTCGGCGGCGCGGGCGATGTTGCGGCCGCCCAGCCCGAACCCGCTGATGATCAGGTGGTCCCGGAGCTTTTCCCCGGAGGGTTCGGCAATGTCCTTGCGCCGGAACACGGCCCGGTCGCGCAGCCAGGGCCATTGCATGGCCCGGTCGGCCACGGCGGGGGCCAGGGAAAACAGGAACGGGGTGCACAGCATGGTCAGCACGCTGGCGGCCAGGAAAAGCTGATAGCCCTGCTCCGGGATCAGGCCGGCCCCCAGGCCCACGCTGGCCAGGATGAAGGAGAACTCGCCCACCTGGGAAAGCTGCAGCCCGGAGATGATGGCCGAGCGTCCCGAACGGCCCATGATGACCGAGGAAAGCCAGGCCACCAGGGCCTTGAGCGCCAGGATGACCACCGTGGCGACCAGCACCAGCACCGGGTGCGCGGCCACAAAGCCCAGGCTGAGCAGCATGCCCACCGAGACAAAGAAAAAGCTCACGAACACGTCCTTGAACGGCAGGATACCGCCCAGGGCGTTGACGCTGTATTCGGACTCGGAAACGATGACCCCGGCCAGGAACGCGCCCAGGGAAAGGGAAAGGCCCAGGGCGTAGGTCAGGTAGGCGATGGAAAAGCACAGGCCCAGGGTGGTGGTCATGAACAGCACCTGGCTGCGGGTGCGCACCACCTGCCCGAGCACAAAGGGCACCACCCAGCGGGAACAGACAAAGACCAGCGCAAAGACCCCGGCCATCTTGGCCGCCAGCAGGAGCACGGTCTGGGTGAGGCTGCCCGAGACCCCGGCCAGCATGGGAATGATCAGCATCATGGGCACGATGGCCAGGTCCTGGAAGATGAGCACCGCGGTGGTGAACCGCCCGTAGGGACTGTCCGCTTCGGCACGCTCCTGCAACAGGCTCAGGACAATGGCCGTGCTGGAAAGGGCGGCCAGGAACCCGAGAAACACGCTCCGGTTGAAATCCAGGCCGCGCAGCAGGCTCAGGCCCGTCACCAGTGCGATGGTCAGCAGCACCTGGATGCTTCCGCCGCCGAGCACCGCCGCCTTGTACCGGGAAAGCTTTTCCAGGGAAAACTCCACGCCGATGGCGAACATCAGGAAGATGACGCCCACCTCGGCCAGCATCTCCACCAGATGCGCCTCGGCCACCAGGCCGAGCCCGTGCGGCCCGCACAGGGTGCCCGTGAGCAGAAAGCCCACAATGGCGGGCAGGTTGAACCGGTTGCAGACCAGCAGCACGAAGATGGCCAGCACGAAGATGGTGACGATGTCCTGAAAAACAAGCATTTCCATAAGACCACCCTTAGGGGTATCGGGCCCGCATGGCAAGCCCATTCGGATTTGCCGGGGCAATAAAAAAAGCCCGCCTCGCGGCGAGCTTCCTGTCGTTCATTTCCCGTGCGGGCCCTATTTCTTGGCCGCGCAGCCGCCGCATCCCTTCCGCAACGGACGAATGGGTTCATCGGGATCGAGCAGCCGGGGCTCCTCGCCGTCCTCCATGTGTCCCTTGTCGCGGGCGTATTCGATGATGTCCTCGAAAATGGTCTGCACCTCGTCCACGGGAACGTTCTCCCGCACCATGTCCCGGCGGAATTCCTCGCGGTCGAAGCTCTCGGCCCAGGGTTTCGCGCGCAGGTCGCTCCAGGCGCCGATCTTGGGGGCCTCGATAGGCTTGCTCACCTGACGAACCGAGACCTCAAAGGCCTTGTAGCCGTAAACGTCGTCCAGGGTTTCCACAGGGTCGCAGCCGTGCAGGGCGCTGGCCTGGATGGACATGACGAGTTTGAAACCGATGCCGATCTCCTTGAAGTACCGGCCGAACCGCTCGTGGCGGGTCGCCTCTTCAAGATATTCCCTGAAATCGCGGGCCATAAGAATACGCTCCTTTTACGAAAATGGTACAGGACTGCATACCCTCAAACCAGGCAATATGACAAGGGAAAGCCCCGAAAAAAGGCTATTGCTCGTCAGCCTTGAGCTGGCCGCAGGCGGCCTTGATGTCCGCGCCCATGGAGCGGCGGATAAAGGCGGTGACCCCGTGGTGCCAGAGCCGCTTTTCAAAGGCCTCCACCTGGTCCCGGTCCGGGGCGCTGAACGGCATGCCCTCGGTGGCGTTGTAGGCGATGAGGTTGACCTTGACGCGGTTCTTGTCCACCAGCTTGGCCAGCTGGTCGGCGTGGTTCAGGGAATCGTTCACGCCCCCCAGCAGCAGGTATTCGAAGGTGATGCGCTCGCGCGGGCGCAGCGGGAATTCGGCCAGGCACTGCATGAGTTCGTCCAGCGGCACGCGGGCGGCCTTGGGCATGATCTGGGCCCGCAGCTCCTGGGTGGGGGCGTGCAGGGAAATGGCGGGCAGGGCCAGTTCGGTCTTGCCCAGGATGCGGAGCTGCTCGGGGAAGCCCACGGTGGAGACCATGGACCGCCGCCAGGAAATGCTCAGCCCGTTCTCGCGGGGCAGGGTCTCCAGGGAGCGCAGTAGGTTGTCCAGGTTCAGCAGGGGTTCGCCCATGCCCATGTAAACCAGGTTGCGGATGGGGCTGGGGCCGTCCGGGCCGCCCACGCCCTTGTCCAGCAGGAACTTGCGGCCCACCAGGACCTGGCCGAGGATCTCGCCCATGGTCAGGTTGCGCTCGAAGCCGAGCAGGCCGGTATTGCAGAACTTGCAGCCCATGGCGCAGCCCACCTGGGTGGAAAGGCACTGGGAAAATCGGTCCTTGAAGGGAATGAGCACGGTCTCGATGAGCTTGCCGTCGTGCAGCCGGAGCAGCAGCTTGACCGTGCCGTCCCGGCTTTCCTGGACCTTGGCGATGCCCGGCCAGGTGATGGTGGCGATCCCGGCCATCTTCTCGCGCAGGGCCTTGCCCATGTTGGTCATGTCCGAAAAGTCGCGCACGCCCTTCTGCCAGAGCCACTGGAAGAGCTGGTCCACACGGAAGCGCGGCTGTTTGAGGTCCTCGACCACAAAGGCTTCCAATTCGTCGTATGTCAGGTCAAGCAGGTTGATCATAATTTCTCCAGGCTCGGCACGCGCGGTTCGGGCGCCTCGAGCAGCACCTCGATATCCATGTCGTCCCCGATCCCCTTCAGGAAGGCGCGCATCTCGCGCTCCTGGTGCGGGGTATAGCGCAGCATGAGGATACCCGTGAACTTGCTCACCACCGTGAAGATGCCCAGGTTGTCGTGGGCCTCCAGCAGGAAGCGGAACAGGGCGATCTTCTCCCGCGCGATACGCACGTACAGGCGGGAGGACCGCTCGGGCGGCGGCGGGCACGGGTAGTGCCGTTTTGTCCTGCGCGTCTTTTTCATGTGGCCCTGCCTAGCGCGGGTTTCCGATAAAGGCAAGCGAACAGATGCCTCCGGCGGGCTCTCCCGAGGCGTTACGTTCAAAGGCCGCCCATTATTCTCCGGCCACATAGGCTGGAACGGCAATGAGAGCCAGCAGACTGCCATAAAGCAACGACAGGAAGCCCATGGCCAGCGCCGGACCTATTTTGGACAGATCGCCAATATTTCCGAGCGCTGCGACAACACCAACAATGAGATACAGAAGACCGCCGAAGAGTCCGGAAAGGATGACCGTCTTGGCGGCGGACTTCCTGAATCCGCCTGCAAGATGCGGCCCCGGTGAAAAAAGCGAGCCCACTGCGGTCAGGCTTCCGCGAAAACCGAAATTGCAGACAAGCGCACCAAAACATGTCCCTGTGATCGCGATCATGCTCGGCAGGTCGATGAAATACGCTGTTCCGCCCGAAAAAAACATGGTGGTTGCCGCAAAAAGCAACATAACCGCCAGCCCCGCATAATAACTGAATTTCATCATTTGCCTCCGGCATTACAAGGCCCATCCAAAAGGCGGAGCAACTCTTCGTGCGGCATTCCCAACAGCCGAATCCGCCTTTTGAGAACAGGGAGTTCGTCGCGTACAAAACGTTCCCTTATGAAAGTGCGGCACATTTCCGCCCCCGAAGCTTCCACCACGCTTCCCATGCCCCGCTCCGGCCGAATGACACCCATATCCCGCAAAAATGCGTGGGCATTGGCCACGGTGTTGGGCGTGACCCCCTCGACCATGGCGCATTCCCGCACCGAAGGGATCCTGTTCCCGGGCCGTAGCTCGCCGCTCGCAATACGTTCCATCAACCTTTCGGCGATACCGAGATAAATGCGATCGGTGGTTATACTGCTCATGGCGCTCCAGTGTGGTAGTGTTCTACAAACCTAATACACCTTCGAAAAAAAACTGCCAAGGGAAAATGAAAACCATGCAAATCAGGTGGCGCGGGCCTTTTTCCTGCGCATACGCAGATTGAGAAACTCCACCAACAGGGAAAAGGCCATGGCAAAATAGATGTAGCCCCGGTCGATGTGTTTGCCCAGGCCCTCGGCCACCAGCAGCACGCCCACCAGCAGCAGGAAGGCGAAGGCCAGCATCTGGATGGTGGGATGGTCGCTCACGAACCGGCTGATGGCGTTGGCGAAGAAGAGCATCACGCACACGGCCAGGACAATGGCCGCGATCATGATCACGACGTGCCGGGCCATGCCCACTGCCGTGATGACCGAGTCGATGGAAAAGACGATGTCCAGAAGCATGATCTGGATGATGGCCCCCCAGTAGGAATAGGCCAGTTTGCCCACCTTGCGCTCGTGCCCGGGCTCCAATTTCTCGTGGATCTCCATGGTGGCCTTGGCCAGCAGAAACAGCCCGCCCGAAAGCAGCACCAGGTCCCGGCCGGACACGGCATGGCCGAGGATCTCGAACCAGGGCGCGGTCAGCCCCATGATCATGCTGATGGTCAGAAGCAGCAGGATGCGGGTGATCATTGCCAGCCCGATGCCCAGCTTGCGGGCCATTTCCCGGCGGGCGCGGGGCAGCTTGTTGGTGACCACGACCACGAAGACGATATTGTCGATGCCGAGCACGATTTCCAGCCCGGTAAGCGTGATGAGAGCTATGATATTTTCTATGGTAAACAGGCCTTCCATGACCGATTCTCCTTGATTTTGCCGCAGTATGCGCCAAGGGAAATCCGTTGGCAACAAAGTGCAGGTGCAAAGACGCGGTTGCGCTTTTTTGCGCCAGGCCCGATACTGCCCCGATGCAAACAAGGGGAAAAGCACTGCTGGCGGGCATGGTCCTGACCCTCCTGCTCTGCGCCGGAACATGCCGGGCCGGGGAATACACCCTGACCATGCCGAGCTTCGACGACGGCCAGCACCAATACTACCACGAACTGCTCCGCCAATCCTTCGCCGCCATCGGCCACACCCTGACCATCAAGCCGCTCAAGGACTATCCCTTCAAGCGCATCATGCACATGCTGGAGACCGGAGAGGCCTCGGCCATGTATCTGATCCGGTCCACCGACCGCGACCGCCGATTCGTGCCCGTCAATGTCGGGCTGACCAACGGACTCATCGGCAAGCGCATCCTGCTGGTCCCCCCGGAAGAGGTGGACGCCTTCAAGGGCGTGCGCACCCTGGAGGACTTCCGGAAGCTGAACAGGACGGCCGGGCTGGGGGAATCCTGGTTTGACGTGGATGTCTGGCGCTACAACAGGCTGCCGGTCAAGACCCTGGCCGACTGGCGGCTCATCTACGAGATGGCGGCCCACCGGGACCGGGGCATCGACTATTTCCCGCGCGGATTCGTGGAAATCATGGGAGAGCACGACCGGCATCACGAACTGGTCATCGAGCCGCACCTCATGCTGGTCTACAAGCGCGACTTCATCATCTACCTGAGCCAGCGCGACAAGGATCTGGCCCCGGTGCTGCGCAAGGCCCTTGTCCACGCCCGCGAATCGGGCCTCATGGACCGGCTGCTGCGCAAGCACTACAAACGATCCTTTGACGCGCTCCGGCCCGAAAAACGCCGCGTCATCCGCGTGGCCCTGCCGCCGGGCATGTAAGCCCTCGAATAATAATCCGCCCCCGTTTGCAAGCCCGGCCTGCCGTGCTAAGCTGGCTTCCGATCCCCTACGAGGAGGAATGCCAATGAAAATCGGAATGATCGGGCTGGGCCGCATGGGCATGAGCATGGCCCGCAGGTTCCTGCAGGGCGGGCACGAGGTGGTGGCGCTCAACCGGAGCGCGGAAAAGACCGAGCAGTTGGCGGAGGAAGGAGCGGTTCCCGTCTACTCCTTCAAGGAGCTGGTGCACAGCCTGGAACAGCCGCGCACCGTATGGGTAATGCTGCCGGCGGGCAAGCCCACGGACGCGGCCATCACCCGGCTGGGCGAACTCCTGGCCCCGGGCGACACGGTCATCGACGGCGGCAACACCTATTACAAGGACGACATCCGCCGCTCCCAGGAGCTGGAGAACAAGGACATCCGCTACCTGGACGCGGGCGTCGCGGGCGGAGCGCGCGGCCTCGAGCATGGGTACTGCCTCATGGTCGGCGGCCCCATCGACCAGTTCAAGCGCATCGAGGAAATCTTCCGCGCCCTGGCCCCGCAGGACGGCTACATGCACTGCGGCGAGGCCGGCGCAGGACACTTCACCAAGATGGTCCACAACGGCATCGAATACGGCATGATGCAGGCCTATGCCGAGGGGTTCGCCCTGCTGGAGGATTCCCCCTACGCCGAAACCATCGAGTTCGCGGACCTCGGTGCGGTCTGGAACCGGGGCGGAGTGATCCGGTCCTGGATCCTGGAACTGGCCGTGGACGCCTTCTGCAAAAACCGCCGCCTCGCCGACACGGACGGCTATGTGGACGATTCCGGCGAAGGGCGCTGGACCGTGCAGCAGGCCGTGGACACGGGCACGCCCATCCCGGTGCTGGCCCTGGCCCTGTTCGAACGTTTTTCCTCGCGCCGCCAGGACGATTTCCGCAACCGCATGCTGGCGGCCCTGCGCAGTGAATTCGGAGGCCACACGGACGAAAGCGGCCAATAGACATGGGCCTGCCGGGAGGGTCCGGCGCAACTTTATGTCGGGAATTCTTGACACAGGTCCGCAAGGGATGCGATTTCCTCCCAAGGGAAGTCCTTGCTTCGACTGGAAAAACAGGCATGGACGGACCGAATTTCGAATATCGCGACCCTGACCCTAACAGGATGAACCATGGGACAAGTCACCATCTTCGAGGACGCTGAAGCATTGAGCCATGCTGCGGCGTCTTTTTTCGTCCAGGCCTCGCACCGCGCCCTGGAGCGTAACGGCCATTTTTCCGTGGCCCTGAGCGGCGGCCCCACCCCGAAGCGGTTCTACGAACTGCTGGCCGACGAACGATACTGGCGGGCCGTGCCCTGGGACCGCACCCACCTGTTCTGGGGCGACGACCGCGCCGTGGGGCCGGAGCACGAACACAGCAATTACCGGCTGGCCCATGAAGCCTTCATCCGCCATGTGCCCCTGCCCGAAGCCAACGTGCACCGCGTCCGGGGCGAGCTCGGGGCTGCCGCTGCCGCCGAGGATTACAGCCAGGAGCTGGTGAACTTCTTTGGAGGCGACACTCCGCCCGCCATGGATCTGGCCATCATGGGCATAGGGGACGACGGGCACACGGCCTCGCTCTTTTCCGGTTCCGAAGCACTGGCCGCCACCGATTACGTGATGCCCGTGTTCGATCCTCCCGCAGCCCCCAGGGTGGACCGGGTCACGCTGACGTTCCCGGCCTTTGCCGCCGCGCACACCGCCCTGTTCCTGGTTACGGAAGAAAACAAGCGGGACGTGCTGGCGGGTGTGCTGAACGGCGACCCTCAGTATCCGGCCTCCCGGTTCCAGGCCCAACGGGTGATCTGGTACGCGGGCCAGGCTGTCGCAGGATAGAGCATTCTAGGGAGGGGGCTTCTGCGAAAGCGTTCCTCCTTACCCTCATTGTTTTTGCTCCTTCCACAGAGCACGGTTTCAGCGCATGTTATAATGTGCGCGCATCATTCCCACCGATACTGTGCAAAATACGGAGAAAGCCCGCATCAAACCATGCCGGCCCTACCGTACCGCATCCCCGAAAGGAGCCGAGTATGAAAAAAGCTCTCCTGGCCTTCATTCTTGTTGTTCTCTGCGCGCTCAGCGCCGCGGCCCAGGACATCATGATCGTCACGGAGCACGCGCCGCCCCTGAACTACCTCAAAAAGGACGAGGTAAAAGGGTTGGGCACCGAGATCGTGGAAGCCATGATGCAAAAGCTCGGGGTGGACTTCCCCATCTTTGTGATGCCTTGGGCGCGGGGATACGAGATGGCTCTGAGGGATGCCAATGTGGCGCTCTACTCCACCACGCGCACTCCGGAACGCGAGCGCCTGTTTCAGTGGGTAGGCCCCCTGCTGAAGGAACGGTGGGTCATCTATGCGAGACAGGACTCTCACATTCGCATCGACAGCCTCGAGGACGCAAAAGAAGTGGGCAAGATAGGAACCTACATCGACGACGTCAAAGAGCAGTTCCTCCAGAAGAACGGATTCATGAACCTGGACAGCGTCCGCAACGACAGCATGAACCCGGGCAAACTCGTGGCCGGGCGTATCGACCTGTGGATCAGCAGCAGCCTCTCCGCCCCCTATTTCATGCGCCTGGCCAAGGTGAACCGGGGCAGCATCAAGGAAGTCTTCAGCTTCAATGAATCCACGCTCTACCTGGCCTTTTCCTTGAAGACCGACCCGGCCATCGTCAAGAAGTGGCAGGACGCCTACGACGAACTCGAAGCCGAAGGCGTCATCAAGGAAATCCAGAGCAAGTGGTACTAGTGACAATTTTTCCCTACGCTCTCTTGCCCCTCCTTCCAGGCTCTTGACGCCCTCCTGTCCCGTTCCTATCCTGGTCGGAAAGAGAACGAAACACTGGAGACAGAAAATGGACCTCACATGGCGCTACGACCTGCACGCGACTGACTGGGATGAACTCTCGAAACTCTACCGGGACGCACCGTTGGGAACAAAGTCGGCCGAGCACCTTCGGGAAGTCTTCGACAACAGCCGGTACGTCTGCTTCGTGCACGACGGAGAAACACTGGTGGGTGTCGGCCGTGCTCTGGCAGACGGACGGGACTGCTCCTACATCTGCGACGTGGCCGTTCACCCCGGCCACCAGGGCATCGGGCTCGGAAAGCAGATCGTGCAAAAGCTGATGGAGTTTTCCAAAGGCCACACCAAGATCATTCTCTATGCCAACCCCGGCAAAGAAGGCTTCTACAGGAAGCTCGGCTTCAAGATGATGAACACGGCCATGGCCATCTTCAGGGACCAGAAAGGAGCCGTGCGGGCAGGAGTTCTGCGCGACGAATGAATCTGCCCGGATTCAGATACGCCGCCATCGGGAAAAACACAGAGAGACGTCAAAAAAGAGGGGCTGCCCGCATGGGCAGCCCCTTTTGACGATCAAGACTTGAGCAAGTCCTACTTGAAGACGGTGGTAGCCTTAACAGCCTTCTGCCAGCCGTCATACAGCTTGGCGGATTCTTCAGCGGCCATCTTCGGAGCGAATTCGCGGTCGATGCCGAAGTTCTTCTTGATGTCTTCGCGGTCAGTCCAGAAACCAACGGCCAGACCTGCCAGGTAGGCAGCGCCCAGAGCGGTGGTTTCGATGCACAGCGGGCGTTCCACCGGGGTGCCCAGCAGGTCGGACTGGATCTGCAGCATCAGGTCGTTGGCAACGGCGCCGCCGTCCACGCGCAGCTTTTCCAGCTTGATGCCGGAGTCGGCTTCCATGGCGGAGAGCACGTCCTTGGTCTGGTAGCACAGGGATTCCAGGGTGGCACGGATGAAGTGCTCCTTGGTGGTGCCGCGGGTCAGGCCGAACACGGCGCCGCGAACTTCGGAATCCCAGTAGGGAGCGCCCAGGCCGACGAAGGCCGGAACAACGTACACGCCGTCGGTGCCCTGCACGCGGGTGGCGTACAGTTCGCTGTCCCTGGCTTCGCGGAACATGCGCAGGCCGTCGCGCAGCCACTGGATGGCGGAACCGGCAACGAAGATGGAACCTTCCAGAGCGTATTCGACCTTGCCGTCAACGCCCCAGGCGATGGTGGTGACCAGGCCGTTCTTGGACGGGACAGCCTTTTCGCCAGTGTTCATGAGCATGAAGCAACCGGTGCCGTAGGTGTTCTTGGCCATGCCTTCTTCGTAGCAGGCCTGACCGAACAGGGCTGCCTGCTGGTCGCCAGCCATACCGGCGATGGGAATTTCGTGACCCTGGAAGGCGTCCTTGTCGGTGGTGCCGTACACTTCGGAGGAAGGCTTGACTTCCGGCAGCATGGATGCGGGCACGGTGAGGGCGCTGAGCAGCTCTTCGTCCCACTTCAGGTCGTGGATGTTGTACATCAGGGTACGGGAAGCGTTGGTGTAGTCGGTGACATGCACTTTGCCGCCGGTGAGCTTCCAGACCAGCCAGGTGTCGATGGTACCGAAGAGCAGGTCGCCCTTTTCGGCCTTTTCGCGTGCGCCTTCGACGTTGTCGAGGATCCACTTCACCTTGGTGCCGGAGAAGTATGCGTCGATGAGCAGACCGGTCTTTTCACGAA
Source organism: Salidesulfovibrio onnuriiensis (assembly GCF_008001235.1). GTDB lineage: Bacteria > Desulfobacterota > Desulfovibrionia > Desulfovibrionales > Desulfovibrionaceae > Pseudodesulfovibrio > Pseudodesulfovibrio onnuriiensis. Next base: position 181,416 of record NZ_CP040751.1, read on the forward strand.
CCATCGGGTCCAGACCCTTTCCGATCATTTCCTTGCAGATGTCAGCGGTCTGACGGGACTGCCAGACGATGGCGTGGTAAACCGGCTTGCCGGTGTTCTTGTCCCAGACCACAGTGGTTTCACGCTGGTTGGTGATACCGATGGCGGCGATGTCTTCGGCGCTGATGTCGTCGGAAGCCAACACTTCGGCGACAACGGCCTGCACGGAGGACCAGATTTCCATGGCGTCGTGCTCAACCCAGCCCGGATTCGGGAAGTGCTGGGTGAATTCCTTCTGGGTCACGGCCTTGATCTGGCCGCCATGGTCGAAGACGATGGCGCGAGAGCTGGTGGTACCCTGGTCAATGGACAGAATGTACTTCTTGGACATGTAAAATCTCCCTTTCATCGGGTGGAGAGTGAACTCTCCACCCCACACCTAATATTTTCGTAAAGGCTAGTTTCCTAGCAGTATTAACCGAAGATCAGCTTGTACACATGGCAACCGGCGATGCCACCGCAGATGGGGGCGATAACCGGAACCCAGGAGTAACCCCAGTCGCTGCCGCCCTTGCCCGGGATGGGAAGGAGAGCGTGGGCGATACGGGGGCCGAGGTCACGAGCCGGGTTGATGGCGTAACCGGTGGGGCCACCGAGGGAAAGGCCGATGGAAAGGATGTAGAAACCGACAACCAGCGGTCCCATGCCGAGAGCGAACTCGTGTGCGCCCAGAGCCATGATGATGAACAGCAGGAAGAAGGTGCCCAGGAATTCGCACAGGAAGTTTTCAAAGGTGCAGGGGATGGCCGGACCGGTGGAGAACACGGCCAGCTTCAGGCCTGCGTCCTGGGTCGGTTCCCAGTGGCACTTGTAAACCAGGTAACAGAGCACGGCGCCGATGAATGCACCGATAAACTGGCCGGCGAGATAGTAGGGAACGAGGGCCCATTCCATGGCGCCAATGGAAGCCAGACCGATGGTGACGGCCGGGTTGATGTGACCGCCAGAAAGCTTGGAAGCGTAAACGGCAAAGGTGACTGCCATTCCCCACCCCATGGTGATGACGATCCAGCCGCTATTCTGGCCTTTGGATTTTTCCAGCAGCACGTTTGCTACCACACCGCAACCAAACAGGGTCAAAATCATTGTCCCAATCAGTTCACTGACAAGATAATCCATACAATCCTCCGCGACAACAAAAGTTAAGGGTTCGAACAGGCGTTCCGGTTGGAAGACGCACACCTCACACTCTAGCTTCTACACATGAACAATGACGTCCCATGTCATTGCAATTGCATGTGCTATTTTCAGCTTCCAGAATTCATATACAATTTACAGCCCTATCTCAAGAAAAATGTCGATTTTTGATCATTGTTTGGTCAATTTTGTTTCGGCTATGAAAATTTTGACTGTTTTATTGACGCATTAGACACCCAAGTTTCCTGGGCTCCTGCGGACGGATTCACAGATTTTTTCATCGCGGAAACACTGTTCTAAATCATATATAAAATGCGGGTCAAAGTATTTTTAAAACCAATGTTTAAATCTATTAACCATTTATAATAAAAGAATAAAATTGGCAAGTGTCAGAGGTTTTATTATCGGTATCAGGGCCGAATCAAACCCAAAAGACACGACCGACCAAGCGCCTTGTTGCGCCTGGTCGGTTGTGATTTATTTTCTGAAAGGAAAAAAAGTGGGTGTCTTACCGATCACCAAGGGCGGCACCGGACGAAACCGGTCATTCCGCGCCATCGGGACAATACATCTCCACCTCGTGCCTGCGCAGGTGTTCCATGATCTCCTCGGGCGGCGGGCTGTCCGTGAACAGGCAGTCGATTTCGGAGAAACTGCCCAGGCGCACCATGGCGTTGCGTCCGAACTTGCTCCGGTCCGTAACCAGGAAAACCTTGCGGGAGTTGTTGATGATGGACCGGGCCGCACTGACCTCGCGATAGTCAAAGTCCAGCAGGGTGCCGTCCAGGTCAATGCCGCTGATGCCTATGATGCCGTAGTCCACCTTGAACTGGCGCAGGAAATCGATGGCCGATTCGCCGACGATCCCACAGTCCCTGTGCCGGACAATGCCGCCGGCCACGAGGATGTCGATATTCTGGTTCGCGCTCAGGATCTTGGCAACATTGAGGTTGTTGGTGATGACCCGGAGGTGGTCGCGTTTGCACAGTTCCTTGGCCACTTCCTCGTTGGTGGTGCCCATGTTGATGAAAAGGGAGGAACGGGGCGGGATATGCTCCACCACCAGTTTGGCGATCCTCTTTTTTTCCTCGTGGTACAGGACCTGGCGATCCGTATAGCCAACGTTCTCGGTGCTGACCACGGGCCCCGCACCGCCGTGATGGCGGGCCAGGCGGCCCTGATCGCACAGGATGTTGATGTCCCGGCGCACTGTCTGGGGCGTCACGTCGAAATGGTCGGCCAACGCGCCGATGGCCATGAACCCCTGCTCCCGAACCATCCTGGTTATAAGATCGTGGCGTTTGCGGACCGCCGCGTGTTTACCGCCGGAAGTATCCGAGTTTCCATTCTTTTCACCACCCATTAAGGCCCCCTGTCATAGTCAAAAAGTTCAATACCGAAAACAAATTGCCATCTTTTTTGAGCGAAAGTGAAAAAAAATGATGACGCACAAACCAGTTTGGGTTATGTTCTCTTCAAGTTTTCCAACTCGGAACACGAGGAATCGCTTCAAACCGGGATAGCATTTTCGTTTTTTAGCGACAAGGGAAAACAAAATTTAAAAGATTTCGAGTCGATTTCGAAAACGATCGGACCGAAACACATATTTCCGGGCAGCGGTGAAGCTTCATTTGGGGGGAGTGGATCAGGCTTTCCGGACCGCAAAGAAGATAGGGGTCTGTTTCTGAGCGTACTTTGTCTCTCCCGCACGCTTGGAAAGGGCCCCTATCGCTGTTCAAAACCAAGACCTGACACAATCTTTCCCTGTCCACGACAGGAAACCAATCACCTCCTTGGTGTTACGACACCTCCTGGTGCGGGCCGGAAGCGAAGGATGCAGCCGGACGCTTCCGAGTCAGCCAGGGCCCGGGGCCGGAAACAGGTTTCGCATGGCAAAGGGATGCAGCCCCTGCCCGCGAAGAATGCCGAATTCCGCCCCGGACAGCCCGGCTGCCCGCCGCACCATTCACAAGCACGCAACCATACCGCAGGACTGGCACGATAATCGCTACTATTTCCACAAAGGAAATTGCCAGGCCCGGAACGGCAGAAATTACCCGGAGATTCATCAGCGATTTCAGCGTTTGGCCTCGTCCTCCTCTCGATCCCGTTTTCCCCTCCCTTCCGCCCTGGCGGCAACACACGGAGGTGCGCCATGAGATTGACGCAGGAACAGATGGATCGGCTGAGGGGCATGGATCTGGACCCGGACCGGGTCTCCGCGGTAAACATCACGGACATCTGGATCGACCGGGCCACCCAGGCCTCCATTGTGGAATCCGCCAACATGCTGGCGGAAGTCTACAACCTGGACCTGGCCGACGTGCGCGCGGCCCTGACACGGGAACTTTACTGGCACATGGACACCGAGGAACTCGGTATCATGATCCGGCTGGAAGACACGGACATGGAATCCATGTACGTGCGCATCCCCGAGGGTAGATGGGGATTCCGGGAAGGGCGCAGGCTGACCCAGTAGCGGCTTAGCATGCCGTCCGCGCCATCCGGGCTACAGGGCTCCGGCCACCTCCAGCCAGAGGCTGGTCTCCAGCCGCTGCCGCAGGGCGGGCGTCCGCAGCCCCTCCAGCAGTTCGGGATGCCGCGAACGCAGGAAGGCCGCGGGGGCGACGGTCCTGAACCGGGCACCGCCGGAAAGCAACGCGACCAGCGCGTCCTGCTCATTGTAGGCCCGCCAGGCCCACATCTTCGGATAGGGGTCGGGAAGCAGGATGTCATGGAAGTGCACCAGCACGCCCCGCGCCAGACCGGGCAGGACATCGCGAATGATCTGATACGCATCCGTGCCCGGATGATAGAGGTGGCTGCCGTCCACAAAAAGCATGTCCCCAGCCCCCAGCCCGGCAAAAAAGTCCGGTTCCAGATGGTTCAGGGTATGGGCGAGTATTTCCACGCCCTCGGGAATGGCGCGCCTGCCGGAAGCAGGGTCGATGCACTGGTGCCGGGTCTGGATGTTGCCGTCCAGCACCGCCTGTTGCAGGAAGCAGGTGGAATACCCGGACCCGACCTCGATGATCCGTGACGGCCGGTGCTTGCGCACCAGGGCGTAGGCCAGTACCGCATCCAGGCCCATGAACCACTCCTGGTCGAAATGCGCCCTGCCCCGCTCCGGGGAGCTGCGCTCCATGTACTCGTACCTGCCGTTGTACTGGGCCGCGAACTCAATAAGTTCTGCGAATTCATCCAGCTGCGCCTCCCAGCGCGCCTCCAGCCATCCAACGACGCCGTCCTCGGTATGAGCAAGCACCTCCGAGGCAAAACGGTACGGTGCGAAATACCCGAACCGCCGCGATCCGAGCCCGTAATGGGCGCAGACCGTGCGGACCCCGCGCCAGATGCGGCCAAGTTTTCCGGACATGGCGTCGCCTCCCTGTTCCATGCGGTTTCAGTGGATTCCCAACCTACCATGTTCTGCCGGGATTCCCATTATTACCTGAGGCATGCATCCGGTCCTCGCACCATCGCGGGCAAAGGCTACTCTCCCCGCCCTTCAACGACGCATTCCCGCCTGCCCGCCGTCCGCACGCGAAGGCCCGAGATAAGCGCGATGCCCGACAGCACGCAGGCGCAGCCGATGTAGTGGGTCCACTGGAGCCGCTCGTGCAACACCAGGGCGGAGAGTATGACCGCCGAGAGCGGCATGATGCCCGTGAACACCCCGGCCACGGGCGTGGGAACCGGGACAATGCCCGCGAACCAGAACAGGTAGGCCAGCACGGTGACGAACACGCCGTAATAGACCACGGCCCACCAGCCCGCCGCGCCGACACCGGAAAAATCCGTGACCGCCAGTTCATACAACCCCGCAGGCAGGAACCAGAGCAGCCCGAAAAGCGAGACCACCGTGGCTGCGGCCAGCGGCGACATGGGCTCGGGCACCCACTTGCGAAAGAGCAGGAACAGGGATTCCGCGACCACGGCCGCCAGCACCAACAGGTTCCCGGACAGGGACGAACCGGCAAGTTCGCCCTCGCCCACCATGTTCAGCACCATGACCCCCGCCACGGAAAACAGTATGCCGGACAAGGCCCGCAGCGAGGGCCTTTCGCGCCAGAAAACCCAGCCAAGAATGCCCATGCAGGCCGGGGTGGTGCTGGTAATGATGCCTGCGGAGGCCGGGCTGGTCAGCTCCAGCCCGTAGAGCAGGAAGGTGGTGAACAGAAACGAGCCGCACAGGGCCTGGAGGCAGAGCACGGCCCAGCTCCGCCGGGAAAGGACGGGCAGGCCGCCCTCGCGCCAGAACAGAATGGGCAGCAGCAGGGCCAGGGCCAGCACGAACCGGAGCATGGAGGCCAGGAAAACCGGCAGCTGTTCCACCATGATCTTTCCGGCCACCACGGAACTGCCCACGATGACCATTGCCAGGGACAAATTAAGACACGCCTTGAACATGATTCCTCCTTTGAGGAACCAAGGCTATGCCCGTCAGGTCCGGCTGTTTTGAACGAAGTTGCGGTATCTTCCGGGAGTGATGCCGAACTGGCGGCGGAACCAGCGGGTCAGGTGGCTCTGGTCGGAAAACCCGCATTCGGCGGCCACGTCCGCCAGCCGCAGCGGACCGGCCAGCAGTTTCTTGGCCCGGTTGACCCGCGCCTGCACCAGAAAGGCATGCGGGGTGATGCCCAGGTCGCGCTCGAACACACGCAAGAAGTGGAAGGGGCTCAGGTTGCCGAGCCGGGCCAGGTGTTCCAGGCTCACGTCCTCGGCCGGGTTGTCCCGCATGTATTCGCGGGCCAGGCGCACGGCGCGGTGCTCGTTGCCGATGCCCGGCCAGCCGGGGCGTTCCTCCCCATGGCGATTGATCCAGTTGACCAGCAGCCGCAACAGGCGGGTCTGGCTTTCCAGGGAAGTCGCACCGCCGCTCTCCAGGGCCGCATGCGTTTCAAGGATGGTCCGGGCCAGGTCGGCGTCCTCGAGCACGCCCTTGCGGAAATGGGGCTGGCTGGGATTGGGGGTCAGTTCGGCGGCGGCCCGCAGCACCACCTCGGGCGGTAGGTAAAACATGCGGTAGATCCAGCCCGTGTCCGTGGCCGCGTGGCCGTCGTGGGCCTCGCCCGGCACCACCAGGTTGATGGTTCCCCGGGAGGCCACCAGGTCCGCGCCCCGGTACCGGAAACCCATGGCCCCTTGCTCGATAAACCCCACGGCGTATTCTTCGTGGAAATGGCGGGAAAAGTGCTGGGTCACGTAGCGCGCCCGCAGCATTTCCACGTCTCCCCCGATAAACGGGACCACCTTGTAGGTGGCGATCTCCTCATGCTTGCCGTGTTTCATGCACCTGCTCCAGTATCCGCATACATAGGACACCGGGGGACGCTTGGGAAGGGGCGCATGGTAAAGAATAATTTCGGAAAAAACACAATACGCTGAAATGTAACGGGATAAAATAAGCCAGGAAGCCTTTGCCCTGCGCCATTGAACAGGCAACCGGCAGCTTACCGGAAAGCTACTCTTCCCGGGGCAGCAAAGGCAGGATCAGAAGCAGCAGCAAACAGCACGCCCCCAGGAAGATGAACCCCAGGGAAAAGTCGCCGCGTTCTCCCAGGATGCCGAGCCCCCAAGGGATGACACCCACCCCGAGGATGGCGTTGATGGGCCCCATGAAGGAAATGGCCGCCGTGCGCTTGCCAGGGTCGAACATCTTGGAAAGCAGGGTCAGGCCGGCCGGAAAAAAGATCACCGTGCACACGGGCTGAAGCAGGACCGCCACCACCAGCAACCCGCCCTGGGCCGACCCCAACAGAATGGTGGCCAGGCCGCAGCAGAAACAGTACACGGTCATGACCGGCTTGGCGCCCCACTTGTCCGTGAGCCAGCCGCCCAGCAGGGAGACGAAGACCGCGGCCACGCGGGAAACGGCCAAAAGCTGGTTGGCGGCCTCGCGGGTGTAGCCGTGCTCCTCGATCAGGAACAGGGGCATCATGGAATAAGGCCCCAGGGCCATGCCCACGGCCCAGGCGCAGCAAACCACCAGCAGCCAGAAGCGCACGGAACGCAGCACCACTCCGGCCTCGCTGGAAAACGGCGTCACACCGGGGAAGTCCCCGCCGGTGCCGAACCTGAGAAAATACGCCCCCAGCAGAAGCTGGCAGCCTCCCAGCAGCGCCAGGCTGGACCGCCAGCCCCACCAGAGCAGCACCAGTTCGGCAAGAAGCGGGGCGGCGATGAACGCCGTGTTGGGTGCCAATTCGTGCAGGGAAAGGGTCTTGCCCCAGTCCTCCTTGCGCACCAGGGAGGTGACCACGGCAATGCCCGAGGGCAAATACAGCCCCACGCAGACGCCCAGTGCCAGGAAAATCCACTGCAGGGACTGGTGCGACCAGGCATGGGAGGCGACCAGGGCCATGCAACCCACGATCACGGCGGACCAGCCCACGGTCCTGCGGTGGCCGATCTCCCGGGAGAGAAAACCGCTCAGGAACAGGCCGATGCCGTTGCCCATGCCCAGGGCCAGGAAAACGCCGCCGGCATGGGCGTGGGAAAAGCCCAGCTCCGCCTCCACCACGGGCATGAGCGGCCCCAGGGTTATCCGGGTGAGAAAATTGAGGAAAAAGAGGAACACCACCAGCAGCACCGCCGGAAGCGTGCGCGCCAGGGGTCTGGAGTCGGTTTCGGGTCTTGCCATACTGAGGCGTGTCTACCCACTTGACCGCTTCCAGGCAACCTCATATTCATGTTATTATAAGAATATGCACCTTGACCCATACCTAGTAAGCCGGTAAAAAATGATGACCTCGCATGAAATTTGAAAATCTGCGAAGGGTTAGGGGGAAACTCCCGGGCGCCGCCCAAAATCCTGTTTGAACACCCGTCCGCCACCGGACTCACGACTGATTGGAGGAATCTTTATGGACGTTGAACTGGCCAAACCCTTCATCAAAGCAGCGGTCGACGTGCTTTCAACCATGGCCTTCATCCACCCCAAGGTAGGCAAGCCCTTCGTGAAGAAGAACAACACCGCCACCGGCGACGTGACCGGCCTGGTGGGGCTGACCGGCGAACAAAACGGCAGCGTTTCCCTGTCCTTTACCAGAGACTGCGCCGTGGCCATCGTCAAGAATATGCTGGGAGATGAAATCGAGGACATCGTTTCCGACGTGAAGGACGCCGTGGGTGAAATGACCAACATGATTTCCGGGCAGGCCCGCGCGGGGCTGGCGGAAAGAGGCCTGGTCTTCCAGGGCTCCACCCCCACGGTGATCATGGGAGACAACCACACCATTTCCCACCTGGCCAAATCGCCGATCATGGCCATTCCCTTCACCACGGAGGCCGGCGGCTTCACCATTGAGTTCTGTTTTGAATAGCGTCCGCTAACCCCGACCTCTAAAGCGAAGCAGGGAGCATAACGCATGGGCACGCTTGATGATTTTCGCAACAAGGAATTCCTCGACCAGATAACCATTCTGAACGAGATCGCGGGCAGCAAGGATTCGGCCAACCTGCCCGCCCTCGTGGATCTGCTCAAGAACCCTGTGGGCGACACCTCCATCGACTACATGGTGGTCAACGCCCTCAACGCGGTGCTCTCCCAGAACGAGGCCGACACCGTGGCGGGCATGAACGACGACCACGCCGGGTACCGCATCCTGTGCATCCGCGTGGCCGGCGAATACGGGTTCAAGTCCGCATCCCCCGCCCTGGTCTCCCTGGCCGAGGCCGAGGCCGATCCGGACCGGCTCATGGAGGTACTGACCTCCCTGGCCCGCATTGCCGACCCTGCGGCCCTGCCGGTGTTCCGCAAATATCTCGAACATGAGGACCCGTTCGTTGTGGCCTTGTGCATCGAGGCCCTGGGCAAGCTCAGGGACCTGGAATCCGTGGGTTTCCTCAAAAAAATCATCAACGACAGCGAAGCCCCGGACCGCTACGAAATCTGCGACATCACCACCTGGAAGGCGGTGGAGGCCCTGGCCTCCTTCGACACCGAAGACACCCTGGCCTTCCTGGTGGAAAAGCTGCACCACAAGAACCCCACGGTGCGCCGCATCATCACCGACGCCATGACCGCCATCGGCTCCCCGGCCATCCCCCTGCTCCTGGCCGCCTTCGAGGAAGGCGACACGGACATGAAGATCCTGACCGCCAACGTGCTCGGCTTCATCGGCGACAAGGCCTGTGCGGACGGCCTGGTGGCCTCCTTCGACAAGGGCCTGGCCAAGGACAGCAACGTGCGCTACGCCCTGTACGAGGCGCTGGGCCGCGTGGGGTCCATGAAGGGCATCATCTGCCTGGTGGACGGGCTCACCGAAGAGGACGAGCTCACGCTCATGTCCGTGGTCGGCGGGCTGGAAAAACACGTCAATCCCGGCATCGTGGCCAAGCTCAACGGGCTGGTTTCCGCAGCCACGGAACAGAGCGCCCGCCTTTCCAAGGCCATCATCAGCTGCGGCGCCACGGGCCTGTTCGACGCCCTGTACGAAAACCAGGGCGCGGGCGACGCACTGGTGGACGCCCTGTGTTCCTCCAAGGACCCGGCCATCCTCGACCAGTTCCGCCAGCTTCTTTCGGATATCGGCGGTTCCCGGGCAGAGACCGACCTGGCCAAGCTGCCCGCCCCCGAGGCGGGAACGCACAAGGCCCTGGCCGCGGACGACTCCCGGTCCATGTGCGCCATGCACAAGGCCATCCTCACGGATCTGGGCTACGAGGCCTTTGTGGCCGGCAACGGGCAGGAGGCCTACGACTTCATCGAGCAGGGCGAAAACTTCGACATCGTGGTCACGGACATGAACATGCCCATCATGGATGGCATGGAGCTGGTGGGAAAGATCCGCAACACCCCCGGCTTCGAGGATACGCCTGTGATCATGGTCACCACCGAATCCGAGGCCTCGCAGCAGAACCTGGCCGAAAAGACCGGCGTCACCGCCTTCATCACCAAGCCGTTCAAGCCCGAAGAGCTGAAAGCCAAGATCCAGGAACTGGTCGGCTAGGACACACCACAAAGACAACAGAAGCCCCGGTCACATGGCCGGGGCTTTTTTGTTTCTTTGATCAGGCCCAACGCAAGGCGGATCCCCCCCTTGTATCCCCTCTCACTAGACAAATCCCGCCGCACCGACCAAGAACTCACAAGGCTGTTCAGAATGGTTCGAGTACAAGGCGTAAAAAAAGTCGGTCCGCAACGTATATCACGTTAGAAACCGACCTTCTTAAAACAACAAAGTAATCGGGCCGTTATGAACATATTTTAACACAAGACGGTCAAAAAGAGTGCAGATACAAGGAGAAAGAAAAGGGCTGGCCCGACGTGTATCAAGCATACACGAGGGTCAGCCTTTATTGCATCGACAAAGTAGATGCGCCCTTATCGGCCGTCTTGATCCAGGCGGAAAAAACGGCGGGCATTCTCGCCCAGAATGCGCCAGATGTCGGCGAGGCTGATGCCCTTGAGCAGGGCCACCCTCTCGGCGGTGAACACCGCGTAGGCGGGTTCGTTGCGCTTGCCGCGCCACGGCTCGGGCGAAAGATACGGACAGTCGGTCTCCACCACCATGCGCTCCAGGGGCAGCTGCGAAACCGCCGCGTGCAGGTCGTGGTTGGCCTTGTAGGTCACCGGGCCGGGCAAAGAGATGTGCCAGCCGTTGGCGATGATTTCCCGGGCCTGCTCCGTGTCGCCGCCAAAGCAGTGCCAGAGCAGCGGGTAGTCCCTGAAGCCCTCCTCCACCAGGATTTCCATGGTGGCCTCGTGCGCGTCGCGGGAATGGATGACCACGGGCAGTTCCAGCTCCCGGGCCAGGACAAGCTGCCTGCGAAAGGCGTCGCGCTGCACTTCCGGGGCAACCCTGTCCCAGTAGAAATCCAGGCCTATCTCGCCCACTGCCTTGAGCCTCGGGTCGTCCTGAAAACGCTCGCGCATGCGCGCCAGCGCATCGTCGGTGAGCTCGTCGGCCTCGTTGGGATGCACGCCCATGAGAAAAAAGACCTCGGGGTGACCTTCAAAGAGATGTTGCTTGGCGTCATAGGCGTCCGGTCCCAGAAAGACGTTGCCGACGGACGCGATGCCGCAGGCACGGGCGCGGGCCAGCACCGCTTCGCGGTCCTCGTCAAAGTCCTCCATGTCCAAGTGGGCGTGCGTTTCCACGCCCACGAGGGCCAGCTCCAGGGATTCGGGCTCCCGGCGTTTCTTTTTCTTGGCCACTGTTCTGTTTCCTAAAGTACTTTTCTCTTCAATGAGCTGTTCAGAAAGGTTCGAGTGCAAGGCACAAGGTCAAGTTGATAACGCAGCAATCGAGCCCTTATGGAAGCCGGACTAGGCAACGTCCCAGGTAGCGCCCTGCGGCGTGTCCTTGACTTCCACGCCCATGGCGGCCAGCTCGTCGCGGATCTCGTCGGAACGGGCAAAATCCTTGTTCTTGCGGGCCTCCTGGCGCTCGTCCAGCTTGGCCTGCACGGCCGCCGAGTCGATCTCCTTGCGGGCGGCGCGGTTGTTGCGCAGCTCGGCGAGGAATTCCTGCGGATCGCGGCCAAACACGCCCAGGACCTCGGCCCAGCCCTCCACCGCGGCGCGGATGCGCTGCCAGAGGTCGCGCGCGCCTTCGGCCTTGCGCAGGTTCTTGTCCTCGGCAATGCGCCCGGCCAGACGGATGGCGTTGAACAGCTGGCCCATGGCCCCTGCGGTGTTCATGTCGTCTTCCATGGCCTCAAGCCACTTGGCCTCGATCTCGTCCATTTCCCTGACCATTTCCTCGGGGAACGGGGACTTCTTCCAGTTGGCCTTTTCCAGCTCGACGGCGATCTGGGCCAGGGCCGAATACACGCGTTTGATGCCCTTTTCCGCTTCCTCCAGGGCGTCGAAGGAAAAGTCCAGGGGGCTGCGGTAGTGCATGGTCAGCAGAAAGTAGCGCAGGGTCTCGGGCAGGAACTGGGCCAGGATGTCCCGGATGGTGAAGAAGTTGCCCAGGGACTTGGACATCTTCTCGGAGTTGATCTGCACGAACCCGTTGTGGACCCAGAAATTGGCGAAGGGCTTGCCCGTTGCCGCCTCGGACTGTGCGATCTCGTTCTCGTGGTGCGGGAAGGCCAGGTCCTGGCCGCCACCGTGGATATCCAGGGGCAGGGAGGAATACTTCTCGCTCATGGCCGAGCATTCCAGGTGCCATCCCGGACGGCCCGGGCCCCAGGGGCTTTCCCAGGAAGGTTCGCCCGGCTTGGCCCCCTTCCACAGGGCAAAGTCCAGGGGGTCCTCCTTGAGCTCGCCCGGCTCGATGCGCGCACCGGATTCCAGCTCGTCGATATTGCGGCCCGAGAGCTTGCCGTAGCCCTCGAAGGTGCGCACGCGGAAATAGACGTCGCCGTTGTCCGCGGCATAGGCGTGACCCTTTCCGATGAGCTCTTCGGTGAGCTTGATCATCTCGGGGATGTGCTCGGTGCACTTGGGCTCAACGCCGGCCCGCAGCACGCCCAGGCGGTCCATGTCCACGTAGAACTCGTTGATGTATTTCTCGGCGATCTCGCCGGACTCCTTGCCCAGCTCGTTGGCGCGCTTGATGATCTTGTCGTCGATATCCGTAAAGTTGCGCATGAAATTGACTTCATAGCCCTTGCTGCGCAGGTAGCGGTAAAGCACGTCGAAGACCACGCTGGAACGGGCATGGCCGATATGACAGAGGTCGTAGGCGGTGATGCCGCAGACATACATGTTGACCTTGTTTCCGTTCTGGGGGGTGAATTCCTGCTTCTTGCGCGCAAGGGTGTTGTACAGTCTCATTGTTCTGCTCCGAATATTCGCTTTGATTTATACGCTATTGCTCTTCACCGGCCGCCCGGGACTCCACCAGGAGATCCAGCAGCCGGATGCTTTCAAACACGTCCCGGCCCATGAAGAAATAGAGCCAGGGCACGGGCTCCTCGGGCGTGGCCTTGATCACCAGCGTTCCGGGATCCTTGACGAACTCCCCGAGGTTCAGGAAGGCCTGCATGGCCTGCTCGTTTCCCTGCACCTTGGCGGCCGCAGCCAGGCTGCCCACCTCGCTGGAAACAAAGGCGCGGGCCTCTTCCCGGTCCATGTTCCGGTGCATGGAGTAGACGTCCAGGACGCGGTCCATGAGTCCGCTGTCCGCAAAGGAAATGTCCATGCCCAGGATCTGCAGCCCCACCAGGCTTTCCGGCCGGAACTCGTCGATGTTCACGCCGCCGAAACCGCCCCTGAAGGTGAAGTCGCCCAGCTCCGGGGACCGGAACCGGAAATCCTGCACCTGCAGGGCGTTCTTGCCCGGATCAAAGGCGTAGTCAAGGGTGCAGTCGCCGCGCAGCTCCACCATGCCCAGCTCCTTGAACAGGCTGGCCAGGGGTCCCAGGTGGGGCACGTCCACGGGCAGGACCACCCCGTCGGCCTTCACGCTCATGGCGTGGGGGACCTCGTGGCGCTGGTCAAAGTCGGAAAAGACCACCTTGTCGGCGAAAAAGCGCTCGTCCCCCTTGCGCAGGTCCACCTCGGTGAGGGTCACCGCATAGGTTCTGAAATTCACGTCCAGCCGGGAATAGTTGAGCTCCATGTCCGGCACCTTTTCCACGGCCTCCTGCAGCCCCTTTTCCACGGTGTCGTGCACGTACCACTGCATGCCCGCGTAAAACAGGACCACGAAGAGAACAAAGGCGACGAGGAACTTCGAAATTCGAGGGAGCCACTTTTTCACGCTATATCTCCCTGAGGGCGGTCACGCAGGCCACGGCCTTGATGCCCTTTTTCTCGCCCGTGAAACCGAGCTTTTCTTCGGTGGTCGCCTTGAAATTGACCTGATGCGGATCCAGGGCCAGCAGACGGCCCAGGTTCCGGGCTATCTGGTCGGCATGGGGTGCCAGGCGCGGCACCTGGGCGATGACGGTCAGGTCCGCGTGCACGATCCGCACCCCGGCCTTTTCGGCCAGGACCAGGACCTCGCGCAGCAGGATGGAGCTGTCGGCCCCGTCCCAGCGGGGATCGGTATCCGGGAAATGACGGCCGATGTCCCCGCCGCCGAAGCAGCCGAGGATGGCGTCCATGAGCGCGTGCAGGAGCACATCGCCGTCCGAATGGGCCTTGATCTGCGGGGCCCCGGCAATGGGCACGCCGCCCAGCACCATGGGCCGCTCGCCGCCGTAGCGGTGCACGTCGTAGCCCCAGCCCGTGCAGGGGACCAGGGTCCTGGGCTGCTTGAGCGCCTCCAGGTCTCCGGGGGTGGTGATCTTGATGTTGGCCGCCTCGCCCGGGACAATGCGGACCTCGGCCAGGCGCTCCACCATGGAGGCGTCGTCGGTCACGTCCCATCCCTCGGCCTCGGCCCGCTCATGGGCCCGGCGCAGGATGTCGGTCACGAAGGCCTGGGGGGTCTGCACGGCGCGCAGTTCGGAACGCACCAGGGTCTCGCTCACGGCGCCGCCGTCCACCCGCTTGATGGTGTCCGAGACCTCGATGGCCGGAACCACGCCCTGCGCCCCGTCCTCCAGGGCCTCCACAAGGGACTGGATCATGGATGCCGAGGCAAAGGGCCGGGCCGAATCATGCACCAGCACGGCGTCGCATTCGCGGGGCAGGGCCTCCAGCCCGTGGCGCACGGAATCCTGGCGGCGCTCGCCGCCCGCGACCACCTCGAAGCGCAGGCCCAGGTCGTCGGTCTTGAACAGGTCCTTGACCGTGCGGCGCATGTGCTTGAGATCGGCTTCGGGAAACACGAAGACAACGCCCTTCATGGCCGCGATGCGCGAAAGAGTGCGGGCCGAGTGCCAGAACAGGGGCACGCCCTTGTATTCGATGTATTGCTTGCGCACGCCGCCGCCGGCATCCCGCAGGCGGGTGCTGCTTCCGGCGGCCAGGAGCACGGCCCATGTTTCGTCGAGTCTGCGTTTCATGCGCTTTCCTGATTATAAGGCCGCCCGGAAGGCCCGAAGGCCTCCCGGAGCGGGATGTATCAAAGACGGAGTCGGACGGTAAGCCGGGTTCTGTTCCCCTTGCGGGGCGGCCATCATTCCTCTAGGGCGACGATTACTCGCCGCCTCAAGCAACCTACCCGAAAGTATCGGCCGGGCCGGCCTCAAACACTTTCCTATTTGGTCTTGCTCCGGACGGGGCTTGCCTGGCCGGGCATGTCACCACACCCGCCGGTGGGCTCTTACCCCACCCTTTCACCCTTACCCCCGGACGAATCCGGAGGCGGTCTGCTCTCTGTTGCGCTTTCCGGGGATCGCTCCCCCTGGGAGTTACCCAGCGTCCTGCCCTGTGGAGCCCGGACTTTCCTCCCCGGCCTTGCGGCCGCGGCAATGGCCTGTCCAACTCCGCTCTTTTCATCTAATCACTGCCGACCTCTCGGTCAAAGCCGTTCTACTTGACCTTGGCGGCCTCGGGAATGTGTTCCTTCCAGTAGATGAGGCGCTGGCAGTTGGGGCAGCTCAGGATCTGCTGGCCCTTTTGCAGGTCGATGTATTTCTGGGGCGGAATCATGATGTTGCAGCCGCAGCACACGCCTTCCTCCACGGGCACGATGACCGGGTTCTCCAGGCGGGAGCGGATGAATTCGTAACGGCCCAGGATCGGCGGCGGAACAACCTTGCAGGCCTTGTCGCGCTTCTTGTTCAGGCCTTCCAGGGCCTTTTCGGCTTCGGCGACGCGCTCGTCCAGGGTGGCCTTCTTGGCGTTGTACTCTTCCTTGACGCCCGCGATCTCCTCTTCCACGGCCTCCATGGCCGCGGTCTGGCGAAGCAGCTCTTCCTTGACGGCGGTGCTCTCGTCCTCGCGGATGCGGTTCAGCTTTTCCAGGCTGTCCATCTCGCGCATCATGGCGTGATATTCCTTGGTGTTGCTGGCCATCATGAGCTTGTTCTTGCTCTTCTTGATCTTGGCATCGTCCTCGTCGATCTCGATGCCCAACTTTTTCTGCTGCTGCTTGAGGATGTCGAGCTTTTCCTCCACCTGGGCCTTGCGGGCGTCCAGGCCCTCCAGCTTCTCTTCCATGGCGCGAAGCTCGCGCGGAGCGGCCGTCAGGTCTTCCTGGAGAACAATGATTTCATCATCCACCCTCTGCAGGACGACAAGCTGTTCGATCTGTTTTTGATACATCGCTAACCTCTCTACTATGTTAATAAAAATGCCTACCTAGCACATATATGGAATGCCATGGGCTCGGTTCCCTCAAAGAACCGCACCTCCACGGATTCATCGACCCGTTCGCCGAGTTCCGCGGCAAACAGGCGCATCATCTCTTCTTCCAGGGCGAAATGCCCCACATCCACCACGCACAGCTCGCTTTCCACGGCCGGGTGGTACTTCATGTCGCCGGTGATGAACACGTCGGCCCCGGCGCGAGTGGCCGCGTCAATGAGCGAGGAGCCGGAGCCCCCGCAATAGGCCACGGTGGAAACGGCTTCGGGAGCCCTGCCGCAGATGGTGAACACCTCGCGGTCCACGAGCCCGGCCAGCTCGGCCAGGAAGTCGCCCCAGGCCAGGGGCTCGGGCAGTTCGCCCACCTGGCCGAAGCCCACGGATTCCCGGGGGGCCTCCAGGGCGCGAACGTAATACTCGGGACGCGCGTCCATGCCGAACTCGATGGTGGCGGCAAGGGACGGCCACACCGGGCGGTCCACCACCACGCGCACCTCACCCGCCGCGGACTGGGACACGCTGTGCACGCCCTCCCGGTCGGCCCACAGCTCGGCCTGCTCGCGGGTGAGCGGCCTGGCCGCATGAAAGGAGACCTCCATGGGCGTGAAGGCGTGGGCGGTTTCCACGAACCGGGCATTGGCCAGCCCCAGGCGGCTCCCCAGCCAGAAGGCCGGGCCGTCCGGGCGGCAGTCCAGGGAGGTATGGGCGGCATACAGCCACGCACCCGCCTTCATGACCATGCGCAGGACCTCGGCATACTGCCCGCCCACGGGGGCCTTGGGCTTCATGTACAGAGGATGGTGGGTGACGATGGCCTGCGCGCCCCATTCCAGGCAGCGGCCGACCATGTCCGGGGTGGGCTCCAGGCAGACGGCCGCCTTGCGGCAGTCCTGCGCCTCTCCGGCCACCTGAAGGCCGGAATTATCCCAGGAACTTTGATATTCCTCGGGAGCGAGCTTCCTGACGAGAGAAAATAAATCTTGAGATTTCATTAGCTTACACCACCTTACCTAAAAGAAGATGCTCCCCTAGGGTATCCCCTGGGGGAGCATCATTGCCTTCTTCTGTCCTCTTGACCGGTGCAAGAGCTTCAAGGGAAAAGAGCTTCAGACGTGTGGTTCTTTGCGCCAATTTTCCTCAATATCTCCTTCGCATGGGAGAAAGTGGTGGGCCAACCAGGATTCGAACCTGGGACCGACCGGTTATGAGCCGGTGGCTCTGCCAACTGAGCTACTGGCCCACGCTTTGGAGCGCAATTCTGTATGCAGATTCGCCCCTATTTGTCAAGCCCCGAACGAATGCGTTCGATGAGCGAGGTGGTGGAATAGCCTTCCAACAGGGGCAGGCTGCACACCTCGCCGCCGTCCTCCTCGACGATGTCCCGACCCACGATGTTGTCGATGGACCAGTCCCCGCCCTTGACCAGCACCTGGGGCCGCACGGCCCGGATGAGTTCGTAGGGGGTGTCCTCGTCGAAGATGACGATGAAATCGACGCTTTCCAGGGCGGCCAGCACAAAGGCGCGCTGCTCCTGGCCGTTGACGGGCCGGTCCGCGCCCTTGCCCAGGCGGCGCACGGAATCGTCGCTGTTGAGCCCCATGATCAGGCCGTCGCCCAGGGCGCGGGCCCGGGCCAGCAGGTCCACGTGGCCGGGGTGCAGGATGTCGTAGCACCCGTTGGTGAAGACCAGCCTGTAGCCCTCGGGAAAAGATTTCCTCCTCTCCTGGAACTCGGCGATGGTCAGCAGTTTCTTGTTCTCGGGCAGCATGTTTCAGCCTTATCATTCTTCCAGCCGTTCAAAAAGGCCCGGCCTTGCGCGGCAACGCGGCAACCGGTCCCTTCACGGCTAGGCTTTCGGTTTCAGATTCTCGCAGGAGCGGAAGAGCATCAGTTCCAACCAGTCATAGGCGAATTCGAGCGCGGCCTCGTCGTCCTCCATGACCGCCCGCTGGCGCTCTTCGTCCACCTCGAACCGGTCGAACACGCGCATGTTCCGGATCATGGCCCGGAAATCGTCCAGCTGGTACAGGGCCAGCACGACCATCTGCACCATCTGGTCCGGGAGCTGCTTGCCGGTTTCCTTGAACCGGGCCAGCAGGCCCATGTAGCGGTCGTTGAACCGGACATAGATGTCAAAGCCCTGATCCTTGAGCCATTCGTCCGAGGTCCACTGGTCGGACTCCTCGAACCCGCGACAGTGGGGTTCCCGGACCACGAAGAACTGCTCTTCCACGCCGCCCTTGCCGTCGGGCCTGGTGGCCCGGCCCAGGGGGTAGGTGCGGCAGGCGCCCGGACGGTCCGGATACACCGAACAGCCCTCGGGACGCACGAACGGACAGCTGCGCTTCTCGTTGTCGGTCATGCGCAGGCGCAGCACCGGGAAACGGGTGTCGGGCATGACGCTGGTTTCGCAGTGCATGTGCACGAAATCGCGGCTGGCCATGTCCAGGTTGCGGCGCAGGCGCAGCACGTCATAGGGGGTCATGACCAGATTCAGGTCGCCGCAACATTCGTTGAAGCAGGAAATGCCGGGATAACACTTGAAACAGTAGCTCTCGCCCTTTTTCAGTTCCGGCAGGCTGTCCAGAAATTCCTTGGTTTCGTCTTTGCTCATTTTCTACTCTTGGCCTTGATGGTGAAAGGAAAATCATCCGGGTCCGCGAGACCTACCGTTTCCGGTGGCCCTTGGCAAGGTCAGCAGGCGCAGCCCAGCCTCTCTTCCACCACGGCCATCTTGGCCCGCAAATCCGCGTCGATCAGCTTCTGCCCGGCTTCTGCCGCCCGCAGGACATCCCGGCGCTCGTGCATGGTCTGCATCTTGTACCGGTTGGCCAGGGCATTGCCCTCGGCCGCTGCGGACGTGCGGCTGGCCACGCCGGAGCGCTTTTTGTGCCGCACCCGAAGATGGCCGGTGTAAACTGCAAATTTCCCGGCCTCTGCCAGGCGCAGGTCGTGCTCGTAGTCGTCGTACTGGGACGGGGAAAGCTGCAGGGCGAAGTCGCCGGATTCCAGCAGCGTCTGGGTGCGGAACATGTGGCAGCAACCCGTGACCGAGGCGCAGGGCCGCATGTAGTCGAACAGACCGGAATCCATGCCCTGGCGGAACAGGTCCGAAAGCTTGAAGGGGTTGGGCGTGAAGGTGTCGAGCCTGCCTCCGGAAGGATCGTCCTCCACCAGCAGGTGCCCGTCCGCGTGCTGCACCAGCAGGGGGTTGGCGTGGTCCACCACCCGGCAGCCCCAGACGCCCGCGTCCGGATAGGCCCGGGCCGCGGCCCCCAGCCTGCCCAGCCAGTCCTCGGGCAGGACCACGTCGTCGTCCAGGTAGACCACGAAATCGCTCCGCTCCACCTCGGGCAGGTGCAGCAGCCAGTTGCGGGCCACGGGCGCGCCCACGTTCACGGGCAGGGTGATCACCGCAAGCCGGTCGCCGAACCGCAGCCGCCAGGATTCGAGCACCTCGGCGGTGCGGTCCGTGGAGCCGTTGTCCAGCACGAAAAGGCGCGCCTCGCCCAGGTCCGAGGAATACAGGGAGCTGAGGGTGGCGTCGAGCTCGATGGCCTTGTTCCAGGAATAGAGCAGCACGGTCACGCTCCCGGCAACAGGGGCAACGGCCAGGTCCGCACCCGTGAGCAGGTCATGGGTGCGCAGCAGCAGGCTGGTGTTCCAGGGGGCCCGGGCCAATGCGTCCAGGAACAGCAGGGAGGCCGCGTCGCGCTCCCCGCCCTCCAGCAGGCACAGGCCCGAGGTGAGCGCCGGGTAGGCGACCCCGAAGGCGTCGCCGGTCATTTCCGTGAGCCGGGCGGCCGTGTAGCATTCGCGGCGCAGCCTGCCGAACAGGGCGCGAATGTTGTTGAAAATGGGTTGCGCGCCCTCGGGCCCGTCCATGTCCAGCCGGGACGCGGTCCATTCCGGGTCGCCGTCCACCATGCCCATGAACAGGGCCTGCTCGCGCCAGAACAGGTTGCCGGGGGCCCGCTCCAGGTTTTGGTCGATAGCTTCCCGGATCCGGGAAAAATCGCGCCCGGCGCGCAGGGCGTCGTAGGCGGAAAGATCATCCGGCCTGCGCCAGTTGTCGGCCAGGGCCCGCAGGGTTTCCAGGGTCGGCTGGGGCAGAACTGCCCGCACAGGTTCAAGGCCGAGCAGCTCGTGGGCCATGGCCCCGTCCAGGGGGTTCTCGCCCAGGGCGGTCTGCAGAAAATCCGCGGCAAGGGGACGCAGGGCCGCAGCGCCGGAACGCAGGCACCAACCGGCCATGTCCAGCAAATGCAGCTTTCCGGTGCAGCCCAGGCGCAGCTTGGCCCGCAACGGTTCGGGCAGTGCGTCCCAGAACGAAGTCAGCGGGCCGGATGCGGACATCAGTCAAGCTCCTCGATGGGCAGTTCCTGGACAATGCGCTCGCCCATGTACACGCGCATGAGATTCATGCCCTTGTTGCGGGTGGTCAGCAGGGTGCGCACCACCTTGCGGTTGATTTGGCCCATCCTGTGGCGCAGCTCGGGGTCGTCCGCCAGCTGTCGCATGCGCGCGGCAATGCACTCGGCGTCCTCTATCTCGCACAAAAACCCGTTGACCCCGTCGCGCACCAGCTCGGGGATGCCCCCGGCCCTGGTGCAGACAACGGGCAGCCCTCGGTCAAAGGCCTCCAGAATGGTGTTGGGAAGGCTCTCCAGGCGGGAAGGCACAATGAGCATGTCGGCGGCGGCGACCTGTTCCATGGTCAGGTCGTGGGAAAGGGGACCGCAGATGTGCATGCGCTCCCGGGCAAGAGCCCAGCCGTGCTTCTGCATCAGGTCTTCGGCCATGTAGTCAAGGATTCCCACGGCCACGAACTCCATATCCTTGACGTTGCCCGCCTCGCACAGTTTCTGGCAGGCCTCGGTAAAGACATCGAATCCCTTGGTGGGAGCAATGTTGCCCACGTAGAGAATCCGCGTGGAACGCTTTTTCCTGGGCTGCGGCTCGCTGTCGATCGCGGAGGTGAAGGCATTGTAGACCACGTTCCGTCGGCTCTTCAGCACATGGTGCCTGGCCAGCACCTCCGAGCACTTGCGGGAGTTGCAGACGACCCCGTCAGCCAGTGCGGTCCACAGGAAGAAGATGGAGTTGGGCTTGGAAATGACCCCGCGATTGATGAAATGCTTGAACCGTGCGCCCATCAACCGGGCCAGAACGCCCATCTTGTACGGCCGGTTGTGGAAGGAGTGGACCACGTCGATGCCGTGCTCCCCAACCACTTCCTTGAGAAAACGCGCGCCCTTGAGTGAATTGCGGAACTTGTTGAAATGGATGATGTTCACGCCGCCGATACGTTCCAGTTCTCCATTGAGATGGGATTCTGGCGTGATCATGGCGTGCACCTTGAGCCCCATGTCCGCCATGGCCTTGGCGTTGTTGACCATCTGGCGCGCCCCGCCCGAAACCTTCAGCGTGTCCGTGGCGTAAAGGACGGAACGCGGTTCCGGCCGCTTGCGGTACAGCTTGAAAAAGAATCGGGACGCGGCCTCGTTGCCGTACATGCGCAGTCGGTTGCGCACCCATTTGCCGTCCTTGCTCAACCCCACTCCCAAACGATTGATCCGATAGGGATCCGTGCCCTTGGTATTGGCCCAACGCTCCAGGGTGAAGGCCCCGGCAAACCCGGCCTTGCGAAGCTCCTCCTCGGCCAGGGGATCGAACTGGCCCCAGGGCCAGCAGAAAAGCTGCTCGCTGCACCGGTTGAGCTCCCGCATGCGCTCGATGCTCCGGGCAAAGTCCTTGCGGCAGAATTCCCTGCGCTGGGCCTCGCTCCTGATGCGGAACAGCGGTTCGTCCCCGTTGCTCAGCTCGGGCCAGAAACCGTTGTGGGCATAGGCGCTGCCCACCCGGAACATGGGCCAGCCCTGTTTCAGGGCCGGATAGATGCAGGAGGCGGCCCAATGCGCCTTGGGGTCGCCCACGGGCTCGCGGGGGATCAGGTTCACGAAGCATCCCTGGTGCCGGGCCCCGTGGGAGTAAACCTCCATGCCCTTGTCAACCATTGCCCGGATCTCGGATTCGTTGATGAACTGGGCGCAGTCCCGGTCCAGATGGGCGGCGCGAAATCCATCGGGCATGGACAGCAGCTCGGGCGCATCCTCCAGGGTGCGCACCGCGCCCGGCCGGGTGAAATCGGTCAGGGCGAAGAACACGCCGGTCATGCCCCGCTTTTCCAGCTCGGGCACGGCGTGCAGCCAGTTGCTCAGATGACAGTCGTCAAAGGTCAGCACCACGGACCGGCCGTCGATGCGCCGCTCTCCCCGGGTGACGGCCAGAAGCTCCCGGGCGGTGATGGTGCGGTAGCCCGCATCCGTGATGGCGTCCAGGTGCTCGCGAAACTGGTCGAGGGTATGCCCGCCGGCAACGCCGAGGGCGTGGTAGCAGAGTACAGGAACACTCCTGCGAAACATGATATATCTCTCTTTAAACCGCCGAAAAACGCGGTTTCGTGTCGTTTTTCCCCGCGTAAAACAGGGTCCCGTAGTGGTACCAGATGGGGAGTCCCGGGGCAAGACGGCCCGCCCCGGACCCGCCACGCTAAAATTATTGAAATATATTCCGCTTGTGGCTAATAGAAATGATCATGTCGGACAGAACGATCCTATTCATTGCCGAACCGCAATCCGTCACGGGCATTTTCCCGACGCTCAGGGAAGTGGGCGTGCAGGCGGGCCTTGCCGACAATCTCAACGGCGCACTGGGCTTCATCAGGAAGTCCAACCCCCTGCTCATCTTTTCCCGCCCCGGCATGCAGGGGTTCGACGCCAAGGCCCTGCTGGAGCAGGCTCAGGACGACGAATCCTTTCCTCCGGTCATCATCTTTTCCAAGACGGGCTCGGCCGAGGAGGCCCAGCAATACCTGGAGCTCGGGGCCCGGGACTACTGGATAGAACCGCTGGTCTGGGAAAAGATCAAGCTGGTGCTCCCGGAGCAGGCCCCGGAACCGGAAGCGGCCCCCGAACCGGAACCCGTTCCGCGCCCGCAGGCCCCGGCCGCCGCGCCCTCGTCCAACAGCAAATTTCAGATCATCGGCCAGCACCCGGCCGTGCTGCGCGTCCTGGCCCTGGCCAGGAAGGTGGCCCAGTCCAAGGCCACGGTGCTCATCTCCGGCGAATCCGGCACCGGCAAGGAAATGTTCGCCCGCTACCTGCACCACAACAGCAACCGCGAGGATGCGCCGTTCGTGGCCATCAACTGCGCGGCCCTGCCCGAGCACCTGCTGGAATCCGAATTGTTCGGCCATGAAAAAGGCGCCTTTACCGGGGCCATCAACCGCAAGCTGGGCAAATTCGAGCTGGCCGACGGCGGCACCATCCTCCTGGACGAAATCACGGAAATGGACCTGGGCCTGCAGGCCAAGCTCCTGCGCGTGCTCCAGGAATCCGAATTCGACCGCGTGGGCGGCGTGGAGACCGTCAAGGTGGACGTGCGGGTCATCGCCACCACCAACCGGGCCATCGAGGAAACAGTCAAGGAAGGCAAGTTCCGGCAGGATCTCTACTACCGCCTCAACGTCATCCCCCTGAAGCTCCCGGCCCTCAAGGAACGGGGCGATGACATCGTCAACCTGGCGGAATATTTCGTGAACAAATACTGCGCCGCCTACGGGCTGGGCCGCCTGCCCTTCACCGAGGACGCCAAGGCATGGCTCACGGGCTACGACTGGCCCGGCAACGTGCGCGAACTCCAGAACCTCATGGAGCGCGCCGTGCTCCTGGCGGGCGACGGCCCCATCCAGCGATCCCACTTCCTCATGGAAGAGGGCGAATGGGAACCGGACGACATGAGCGCCATCGAGGAGGCCCAGCAGTGCGCGGCCCAGGCCCCGCCGCCGTCCAGCATGGACGAGGCCCTTTCGGTCATGCCCCTGCAGGAGATGGAGAAGAAGCTCATCCTCAAAAGCTTGGACGAGACCGCAGGCAACCGCACCCGCGCCGCGGACCTGCTCGGCATCTCCGTGCGCACCCTGCGCAACAAGCTCAACGAATACAAGAAGCAGGGCCTCGACGTCTGAGTCCGGCCCGAGGAGCCCCGTGTTTTTCGACCTGCTGCCCGAAACCGGCCTGGCCTGCGCCCATCGCGGGGCGCGCTCCCTTGCGCCGGAAAACACCCTGATGGCCGCACAAAAGGCCGTGGACTGCGGCGCGCGCTGCTGGGAAACCGACGCGCACATGACCGCCGACGGCCGGATCGCGATCTTTCATGACGAGACCCTGGAGCGCACCACGGACATTGCCGGGCACCCGGAATTCCGGGACCGCAGGGACATCCACCACTTCACCCTGGCCGAGCTGCGCACCCTGGACGCGGGTTCCTGGTTCCTGGCCGCCGACCCATACGGCACCGTGGCCTCGGGAGAGGTTCCCGAAAGCGACCACCCCGCCATCCGGGCGCAAGTGATCCCCACCCTGCGCGAGGCCCTGGACTTCACGGTGCGCCACAACCTGCCCATGAACCTGGAGATCAAGGACCAGACCGGCCATGCAGGGCACGACACCATTGTCCGGGCCGTGCTGGACCTCGTCCACGAGGCCCGGGCCGCGCACCTGCTCCTGCTCTCCTCCTTCAACCACGACTACCTGGTGCAGGCCAAGCGACTCGCGCCGGGGATTCCCACGGCCGCCCTGCAGGAAGAACAGCACCCGGAAAACCTGGTGGACTACCTGCGTTCCCTGGGCGCGGCAGCCTACCACCCGGACCACCGCATCACCACGCCCGAGCTGGTCCGGGAGCTGAGCGAGGCGGGACTGTTCGTGAACCTGTGGACCGTCAACGACATGGACCGGGCCAGGATGTTCATCCGGGCCGGGGCCAAGGCCATCATCACGGATTTTCCACAGCGCATGTAGCCGCGCACCCGATCTTTCTGCTACAAAAAGCCATGCCCGAACAAAGGACGAGACAGATCCGGCAGGGGGCGCAACGCCCCGGACCGGTGGTCTACTGGATGCACCGCGAGCACCGCGCCCGGGACAACTGGGCCCTGCTCTTTGCCCAATCCCTGGCCATGGAACGCCGCCAGCCCCTGTGCGTGGCCTATGCCCTGGCCCCCGGGTTCCTGGAGGCCGGACGCCGGCAGTTCGCCTTTCTCTGCGCGGGCCTGCGCGAAACCGCCGCCGAACTGGAAGAAAAGAACATCCCCTTCCTGCTCCGGCTGGGGGATCCGCCCGCGGCCATCCCGAAACTGGCCCGGGAGCTTGGAGCGGCGGCGCTGGTCACGGACTTCGACGCGCTGCGGCTCAAGCGCGGCTGGGTGAGCGATGTTTGCAGCGACCTGGACATGGACATCTTCGAGACAGACAGCCGCAACATCGTTCCCTGCTGGACCGCCTCGGACAAAAGGGAATACGCGGCCCGCACCATGCGGCCCAAGGTGCACCGGCTCCTGCCCGACTTCCTGGTGGAGCCGCCCGAACTACTCCCCCACCCCGTTGCGCTGGAGAAACTGCCCGCCACGGCAACCTGGGAGGAAGTGGACCGCTTTCTGGCCTCCCGGCCCGGCCCCGAGTCCACGGCATTCGTTCCGGGCGGCGCGGCCGCGACAAGGGCCCTGGACACCTTCATCAAAACAAGGCTGAACCGGTACGGCAAGGGCCGCAACGTGCCCACGGACCCGGTGGTCTCCCGGCTTTCCCCCTACCTGCACTTCGGGCAGATCTCCTCCCTGCGCGTGGCCCTTTCCGTGCTGGCGGCCCATGCGGACAAGGACTCCAAGGACAGCTACCTGGAGGAACTCATCGTGCGCCGCGAGCTCTCGGACAACTTCTGTTACCACGAGCCGGAATACGACAGCACGCGCTGCTTTGCGGACTGGGCCTCCACCACCCTGGCCGAGCACGCGGACGATCCCAGGCCCCACCTCTACAGCGACGAACAGCTGGAGCGGGGCCTGACCCACGATCCGCTCTGGAACGCGGCCCAGGCGGAAATGGTGCGCACCGGCCACATGCACGGGTACATGCGCATGTACTGGGCCAAAAAAATATTGGAATGGACCGAGAGCCCGGACAGGGCCATGCGGGTCTGCATCGCCCTCAACGACCGCTACCAGCTCGACGGACGTGACTCCAACGGCTACACGGGAATCGCCTGGTCCATCGGCGGGGTACACGACCGGGCCTGGAAGGAGCGCCCCGTGTTCGGCAAGATCCGCTACATGAGCTTCAACGGGGCCAAGTCGAAATTCCGGATCCGGGAATACATCGACGAGCACCTGGGCAATCCACAAAAAGACTAGCACGCTTTGGCTGATCAGAATGGCTTGATTGCAGGGGGCCGGAACAAAGCGACACCGGAGCGTCTGAAACCATACGCGAGGATTCGATTGCCTCGCAGCGACGACGAGCTGTTTTCATCAGCCAGCTAAAATTTTCCCGAGCGCTTGCGCATCTTCCGGGTCATCTCCACCCCCCTGGCCGCGCGCCGGTTGTGCCGGTTCATGTCCAGGGCCAGGTTGAAGTACTCCTCGGCCCTGTCGTAGCCGCCGGAGTCCAGATAGATGTTGCCGAAGTTCGTGGCCACGGTGTCGCTGGCCTTGTACAGCTGGGGGTTGAGGTCGTCGGCCTTCTGCAGGCTCTTGAGGGCGCTGCGGAACTCGCGGCCGTCCTGATAGGCCAGGGCCAGGTTGTAGTGCAGGACCTCGTCTTCCGGGGAAATGCGCAAGGCCTGCTCGTAGTTCTCCACCGCGTCCCGCCACTTGCCCTGGCTGCGCAGGGCGATCCCCAGCCGGTTGAAGGTATGGATGTCCCCCTTGTCCAGCTTGGAGGCCTTGGATTCCAGGACGGTCTTGAGATACTTCTCGGCCATGACCGGCGAGACCTGGGCCACGGCCTCGGCAATCTGGTCGGCCATGGAGGCCACCAGGGACCGGGCCTCCCTGCCCATGACCTCGATGCTCTTGTCAAAGTACTCCTCGGCGTGCTCCAGGTCCTTCTTTTCCAAATAAACCGAGGCGATATCCGCCTTGCGCTCCGGATTGAGCGGACTGAGGAAATCCAGCTTCTTGAGATACTCCAGGGCCAGGTCGTTGTTCATGCCCCGCAGGGCCTTGACCAGCCGCTTGATGGGCTCGATGTACATCTCCGAGGAATGGTGGGCCGCCATGTAGGAATCCAGGGCCGCGTCCCGCTGGTCCTGGGCCAGGTGGATGTCTCCCTGAAGCATGAGCCCGGCCGGGCTACCCGGCTTGATGGCCAGAATCTGGTCCACCACGGCCAGGGCCTCGGCGTACTGCCCGCCCTCCAGCAGGGTCTTGCCCTTGTCCATGAGCTTGCCGAGCTGGCTGGGGGACTCAGGGCAAAGGCCATCTTCTCGATGATGTTGTTCATGGAGGCGGGCTTGCAGATGACGTTGGCCACGCCCAGCTCCATGAAATAGGCAATGACCTCGCGCTTGACCTCCCAGGCCAGCACGATGACCTTGAGATTCGGGTATTTCTTGGTCAGTACCAGGATGAAGTCCGTGCTCGGCTCCTCGTTGACCATGCGCTCCACAAAGACCAGCAGGGGGACCTTTTCCTTGGAAAACTTCTCCACCATGCGCAGGGCGGCCTGGCGGCTGCTGAAACCGTGCAGGCAGTCACGTTTGGACCCGGCCACCCGGTGGATGGCCGAACGCAGGGTGCGGAAAAAGACCTTGTCCTCGGACAGGACGAGGGCCACGCCCTTCTCCTCCTCGAAGAACTCGTTCATTGTCTTGACGAGATATTCGTTCTTCATGGTCCGCTCCCGGTTGCAATGGAACACCTGGCCCCATCATGCCACAGAAGTGTCTTTCGCGCACCGGAAAACACGAAAAAAGCCGCCCCGAAAGGAGCGGCCTTGAAAGATCCAAAGGAGGGCGGGCGTCAGCCCTTGAGAAGCTTCTGCACGGCGGCCAGCTTGTCCCGGGCCGTCCGATTGTCCGGGCTCATCTCCACGGCCGTGGAGTAGAACTTGAGCGCATCGTCCAACCGCTTGACCTCGGCGTACAGGTCCCCGAACTGTATGGCCACGTTGGCGCTGGCCTTGTACAGGTCCGGCCCGAAATCCAGGGCCCGCTCGTAGCATTCCAGGGCCTTCCGCCGTTCGCCGCCGTCGCGGTAGGCCAGGCCCATGTTGAAATGCAGGCCCTCGTCCTCGGGCGAGATCTGCAGGGCGTGCTTGTAGTTATCGATGGCCTCGCGCCACTTGCCCTGGCTGCGCAGGGCGATCCCCAGCTTGTTGAAGGTGGTGATGTCGTCCTTGGAAAGGTTGGCGCCCTTGGTCTCCAGCACCTTCTGGAGATACTTCTCGGACATCTTGGGCGAGGACTCGGCCACGGTGCCGGCAATGCGCTCGGCAACTCCGGAAACCAGGCTCATGGCCTCCTGGGTGGCCGTGTCGATGGCCTGGTCGAAATACTTTTCGGCCATGTCCATTTCCTTGCGCCGGATATGGGCCGCGCCTATCTCGCACTTGCGCTCGGTGTTGAGCGGGCTGAGGCGGTCGAGCTTCTTCAGGTACTTGAGATGCTCGTTCTCGTTCACGTCCTGGTAGACGTTGGCCAGCTTCTTGAGCGGCTCCAGGTAGAGGCGGGAGCTCTCATGGGCCTGGAGATAGGCCCGGATGGCCTTGTCGCGCTCGCCCTGCTCCAGGTGGCAGTCCCCGGCAAGCATGAGCCCGGCAGGGCTGCCCGGCTTGATCTTGAGAATCTTGGTGCTGACCTTGAGGGCGCCCTGGTAATCGCCCTCGGCCAGGAGCATCTTGCCTTCGGACATGAGCTCGGAAAGCTTGCCCTGAGGCTTGATGGTGAACGCCAGCTTCTCGATGATGTTGTTCATGGAGGCGGGCTTGGAAATGACGTTGTTGACGCCCAGCTCGTAGAAATAGGCGATGTTCTCCCGCCGGGTTTCGCCCACGAGCACAATGATCTTGAGCTCGGGGATGAGATTCTTCATGGCGATGATGAAATCCGTGCTGGGCTTCCCCGAAAGGATGCGCTCCACGAACACGACCGTGGGAATGCCCCTCTCCTGGCATTTCTTGACGGTCTTCACCGCGGAACTGGTGCTGCCGGAAAAGGACAGGCAATCCTTCTTGCTGCCGATGATCTTGGTGACCGTGGACCGCAGGGTCCGCTGGAACAGGCTGTCCTCGGACAACAGGACGATGATGCCTCCGTCCTTTTCGATGTAGTCGTGCACGATGCGATCGTACATTCCCGTATTGCTCATTGCTCCCCTTGTCGGCTTTGGCGGCGGGTCATCGCCGCGCTGTATCGTGGAAACCAACCGTGTCGAGGCAGGCGTCAGCCCTATTTACGTTGGTACCCATAAAATGGTCACAGCTCCATTATAAGAAAAGCCGCAATCCCACCATGGAGCATTGCGGCTTTTCTACAACATATTGCTTTGTATTAGTAGGAAAAAATCCATCCAGGCGCAGAAAGCATGTTCTGTAATTCCACGGTGCGGATACCGATCAGCTCCTCGAGCAGGCTTTTTTCCTCCACCGGCCCTTCCACCAGGGGGACCTTGTCCGTGATCTCGCACAGCTCCTTGAGCAGCTCGATGGCGTCCTCGCGCCCGCCCAGGCGGTCCACCAGTCCGTAGACCAGGGCCTGCTTGCCGGTGACGGCCCTGCCGTCCGCAATGGCGCGCACCTCCTCCTCATGCATCTTGCGGCCCGCGGCCACGTCGGCCACGAACTGGTCCTGCATGTCGCCCATGAGCCCCAGGATCTGTTCGCGCTGGGCCTCGGTAAGGTCCTTGAGCGGGGTTCCCGCGGACTTGAACCGGCCCGTGGCCAGCACCTCGGGTTTGACGCCCAGCTTTTCCAGGGCCGCGCCAAAGGTGATGAACTCGGCCTTGACCCCGATGCTGGCCGTGACCGAGCCGGGGTTGGCCACGATCTTGGTGGCCGGGGCCGAGACATAGTAACCCCCGCTGGCCGCGACCGTGCCGAAGGAGGCCACCACGGGCTTGACCTCGGCCAGACGCTTGACCGCCTGGTAGATCTCCTGGGAGGGGGCGATGGCCCCGCCCGGGGAATCCACGCGTAGAAGCACGCCCTTGACCGAGTCGTCGCCGCGCAGGGTGTTCAGCCAATCCACGACAGGGTCCGCATCCATGATGGGCCCGTAGACGTTGGCCTGGCCCAGCTTGGTCCCGGAAAAGGCGAAGCCCCCGGACGGCAAACCGAAAAAGGCCATGGCCCCCGCAATGAGGGCCACGGCCATGACTATCAAGAGTACCCCAAAAAGGAAGGGGTGTTTTTGGGAAAAACGAAGCTTGGCTTCCATTTATCCTCTTTACTCGGACTCTTCCTCCGAGTTCGCGGCTTCGAGCTTCTCGCGAAGCAGGTCGCCGAGGGTGGTGTTCGCGGTTTCGGAAGGAGCGGAACCGTAGCTCTTGGGCTTGCGGGGCTCTTCTTCCTGGGTCTGCTTGATGGACAGGCCCAGACGACGTTCGTCGGCGGAAACGTGAATGACCTTGGCTTCGATGGTTTCGTTTTCCTTGAAGATTTCAGACGGGCTCTTGATCTTCTTCCGGCTGATCTCGGAAACGTGAACCAGGCCTTCGATGCCTTCTTCCACTTCAACGAACAGACCGAAGTCGGTGATGTTGGTCACGACACCGGTGACGAGCTGACCGACAGGGTACTTGGCCGGGACCTGGGTCCACGGGTCTTCGGTGAGCTGCTTGACGCCCAGGGTGAACTTCTCGTTCTCCTTGTCCACGGTGAGCACCTTGGCCTGGACGGAATCGCCGACCTTGTACACTTCGGACGGGTGGCGGATCTTCTTGGTCCAGGAGATGTCGGAAACGTGGATGAGGCCGTCGATGCCTTCCTCGATGCCGATAAACACGCCGAATTCGGTGATGTTCTTGATGGAACCTTCAAGCACGGTGCCTTCGGGGTACTTCTCGGCAACCACATCCCACGGGTTGGGGCTGACCTGCTTCATACCCAGGGAGATGCGCTTCTTGTCCTGATCCACGCCGAGGACGATGACGTCCACTTCGTCGCCGACCTTGACCATCTGGGACGGGTGGCGGAGCTTGCGGGTCCAGGACATCTCGGAGATGTGCACCAGGCCTTCCACGCCGGATTCCAGTTCCACGAATGCACCGTAGTCGGCCAGATTGGTGACGGTACCGGTGTAACGTGCGTCCTGGGGGTACTTCTCGGCGATGTTTTCCCACGGATCGGGAACGAGCTGCTTGAGGCCCAGGGAGACCTTCTGGCCTTCCTTGTCGAAGTTCAGGATCTTCAGTTCGAGATCGTCGCCCAGCTGGACCATTTCCTTGGGATGCTTGATGCGCTTCCAGGACATGTCCGTGATGTGCAGCAGGCCGTCGAGGCCGCCCAGGTCGATGAACACGCCGTATTCGGTGACGTTCTTGACCTTACCGGTGACGATCTGGCCTTCCTCGAGGGTTTCGAGGAGCTTTTCACGCTGCTCGGCGCGCTGCTCTTCGAGCAGGACGCGGCGGGAAACGATGACGTTGGAACGGCGGCGGTTGATCTTGAGGATCTTGAATTCGTATTCCTGATCCACGAGAGCGTCCATATCCGGAACCGGGCGAAGGTCGACATGGGAGCCGGGCAGGAATGCCTCGACACCGCCGAGATCGACAGTGTAGCCGCCCTTGATGCGGCGGATGATGCGACCGGTGACGACGCCGTCCTCTTCCTGGAAAGCTTCCAGTTTATCGAAAAGCTGCATCCGCTTGGCCCGCTCGCGGGACAGGTGGATGGTGCCTTCGGCTTCGTCTTTGTTGACCACGAAGACATCGACCTTGTCGCCGACTTGGACGCTGACAGCGCCTTCGGCATCGGCGAATTCAGATACGGGGATCTGGCCTTCGGATTTGAAGTTGACGTCGACGAGAACGTGATCCTTGCCTACCTTGACGACTTCACCGGAAATGATGGTGCCTTCGTCCAGGTCGCCGAAATCGGAATTGAGATAATCCTCGAGGGCGGCCTCGAAGCTCATTTCCATTTCTTGGGATTCAACAGTTTCTGCGGTTTTTTCCATGGTTAACCTCCAACATGGTCCTCGGACAAAGTATTTAGCGTATATGTGATCGGTTGCAGTCCGCGTCCAATGGTTCCACCGCTCCGAGGTCCGGGTTTCCCATTTGGTGTGGCCGGCCCCGTAAAGGACCGATACCGCAGCCGTAACGCCCGTTTTAGCGCCGCTCCGCAAGGCGGAACAGCTTGAACAGACTATAAAGAATCACTTGCGTAGCCGAAATAGCCACCCCTGTAAACCGTTTTCTCCATTTAAGACTTGTTATTTGTCTTTTTCAACGATTTTGACATGTTCCGATAGAAAACACGCGAACAGGCCGACGGCGGTTTCGCCGTCAGCCTGTTTTCGTTCGTTTTTTTCTCAATTATACCGGCGAACTAGCCGCGGCACTGGTGTTTCATGCTGTCGCCCTCGACCACGAAGACCACGGACTCGGCGATGTTGGTGGCCAGGTCGGCCACGCGCTCCAGGTGGCGGGCCGCGATGATGCAGTGCACGCCGCGCTCCACGATGCGGGACTCGCGGACCATGTCGCCGATAAGCTCCTTGAGGATGCGGACATTGAGGGAGTCGGCGGTGTCGTCGGTGCGGCAGACATGATGCGCCAGGGCGACGTCCCCGTCCACAAAGGCCTTCAGGGAATCGGCCAGCATCTGCTTGGCCACGTTGCCCAGCTCCTCCAGCATGGGGTTGAAGGGCAGGGGCGGCCGGGAGCTGAGGAAGATGGCGCGGTGGGAGAGGTTCACGGCCTCGTCGCCCAGACGCTCCAGGTTCACGGTGATGCGCTGCGAGCCGATGATGGTGCGCAGGTCAATGGCCATGGGCTGGTCCAGGGCCAAGAGCTCCAGGTTGAAATTGTCGATGTCGTCCTCCAGGTCGTTGATGGCGCAGTCGCCCTGGATGACATCCTCGGCCAGGTCGCTGTCGCCCTCAAGGAAAGACTTGATGGCCCTGTGCACGGCCGTCTCGGAAAGCGCCGCCATACGCAGCACCATGAGCTTGAGTTCCTCAAGCTTCTTCGTGAAATGAGCTCTCTGCTCCATATATCCTCCTTAGCCGAACCGGCCGGTGATGTAATCTTCGGTCTGCTTGTTCCTGGGCTTGGTGAACATGGCCTTGGTGTTGTCCACCTCGATGAGCCTGCCCATGTAGAAGAAGGCGGTGCGGTCCGAAACCCGGGCCGCCTGCTGCATGCTGTGGGTGACGATGATGATGGTGTAGTTCTTCTTGAGCTCGTGGATCAGGTCCTCGATCTTCTGGGTGGCGATGGGGTCCAGGGCCGAGGCGGGTTCGTCCATGAGCAGCACCTCGGGCTCCACGGCCATGGCCCGGGCAATGCACAGGCGCTGCTGCTGACCGCCGGAAAGGCCCAGGGCCGAGGTGTGCAGGCGGTCCTTGACCTCGTCCCACAGGGCCGCGCCCTTGAGGGCCTCCTCCACCCTGGTCTCCATGAACAGCTTGTCCTTCACGCCGTTGACCCGCAGACCGTAGGCCACGTTCTCGAACACGGTCTTGGGAAAGGGGTTGGGCTTCTGGAAGACCATGCCGATCCTGCGGCGCAGGGAGACCACGTCGATGCCCTTGGCGTAGATATCCTCGTTGTCCAGGGTCATCTGACCCTCGACCCGGGTTCCGGCAATGAGATCGTTCATGCGGTTGATGCACCGCAGGTAGGTGGATTTGCCGCAGCCGGACGGGCCTATGAGCGCGCTGACCTGGTTCTCTTCGAATTCTATGGTGATGTCTTCAAGAGCCTTGAAATCCGAATAGTAGAAATTCAGGTTCCTGGAAGCCACCTTGATGGCATTTCCCATGCTTTACTCCGTCGGTGAAAATCTTGCGGACGCAACGGGAGCGTCCGCGTTCCTTGATCCACCCTGAGTATCCCCCGGTCGTTACAGGCCCATGACCCGTTTGTTACGATTGCGTGACAGAGAGGGGCGGCAAGACCTTGGGACGGATAAAGCGGTCAATGAACCCTGTTCCGGCGCTTCAGCCCTACCCCATAAGCGCCCGCAGAGTAGCGCCGACCATGACCAGGGCCACCGTGCAGTTGACCGCCACGCGAACGCGGTCCGAGCGCAGCAGCCGCACCAGGGAGGCCCCGGCCACGCACCACAGGCCGTGGAAGAAGACCAGGGAGACCGTGTACGTGGCGGCAAAGGCCAGGAACTGGGGAGTCAGGGGCAGGTCGGGATTGCTGAACTGGGCGAAGCCCACCACGGAAACGGCCCAGCCCTTGGGATTGAGCGGATGGATGAGCAGCCCGTCGCGAAAGGCGAAGCTGCGCTCGGATGCGTCGGGCGGATTGATGTTCATGCGCACCACCTTCCAGGCCAGGTACAGGATGTAGGCCGTGCCGCAGACCCGGATGACCGTGAAGGCGGTCTCCGAGGCCATGAGCAGTTCGCCCAGTCCGAAGGCCAGCGCGATGTTGGTGAACACGAGCCCGGTGGCGGTCCCGGCCCAGAACGGCAGGGCTTTGCGCAGGCCCAGGGTCTGGCCCACGGCCATGTGGGCGAGGTTGCCCGGGCCGGGCGTGCTGGTGACGGCGAAAACGTAAAGCAGGAACGGGTAATTCAACATAGGAGCCTCGTTAATCCATAATGGTTCGATGCGCTACAGCAACGCCCGCAGGGTCGCGCCGACCATGACCAGGGCCACCGTGCAGTTGACCGCCACGCGGACGCGGTCCGAACGCAGCACGCGCACCAGGGAGACCCCGGCCACGCACCACAGGCTGTGAAAGGAAACCTGGAAGAACATGAAGGTGAGCACAAAGGTGACCACCTGCGGCACAAGCGGCGCGGCCGGGTCGCTGAACTGGGAGAACCCGACCACGGCCATGGCCCAGCTCTTGGGGCTCAGGGGATGGATGAGCGCGCCGTCCCGAAAGGTGAACCGCTTCACCTCGCCGGGAGCGTCCACAGTGAGGTTCACCACCTTCCAGGCCAGGTACAGGATGTAGGCCATGCCCACCACCTTGAGGACCATGGCCACGGTCTCCGAGGCCATGAGCGCCTCGCCCAGGCCGAAGCCCACGGCCGTATCCAGGCTGACCGCGCCAAAGGTGGTCCCGGCCAGGAACGGCAGTGCGCTGCGAAAACCCGTGGCCTGGCCGATGGCCATGTGGGTCAGGTTGCCGGGACCGGGCGTGCCGGTCATGGCGATGACGAAAAGGACAAAGGGCATCGTGAACATAAATATCTCCTGAAAATGTGATTACAGCAAAAGGGCGTGCATGGTGGCCCCCACCATGAGCAGGGCCACCGTGCAATTGACCGCCACGCGAATACGGACCGAGCGCAACAGACGAACCAGCCAGACCCCGGCGGCGCACCACAGGCAGTGAAACGAAAGCTGGAACACGAAAAAGATGCACACAAAGGCCACGACCTGGGGCAACAGCGGTGCGGCGGGATCGCTGAACTGGGAAAAGCCCACGACGGACATGGCCCAGCTCTTGGGACTGAAGGGATGAATGAGCGCGCCGTCCCGAAAGAGGAATTGCCGAGCCATTTCCGGGGCGTCGATGTTCAGGCGCACCACCTTCCAGGCCAGATACAGAATATAGGCCGTGCCCAGCACCTTCATGACCGCGTTCAGGGCGGGCGAGGCAACGAACAACTCCCCCAGCCCGAAGCCCACGGCCAGATTGAGACAGAAGAAACCGGAGGTGGTCCCGGCCAAAAACGGCAGGGCGCTACGAAAACCGGTGGCCTGGCCGATGGCCATGAGAGTCAGGTTGCCGGGACCGGGCGTGCCGGTCATGGCGATAACAAAAAGGATAAAGGGCATCGTGAACATAACGTCTCCTTGCTGGCTCCGGTCCTGCGGCCGAAACCGGGAATTCATACATTGCCACACTATTGTTGACATTGTATGCAGTCAATGCATACATTGTATGCATGACAATATGGATTCCCGAAAACATGGAGACAGAGGGGCCGCTCTACAAGGAGCTGGCGGACAGCATCGAGCGGGACGTGTGTTCGGGCAGGCTCTGCCCGGGCCAGAAGCTGCCCACGCACCGGGATCTGGCCGACGCGCTGGGCATCAATGTTTCCACGGTCACCCGGGGCTACCGCGAGGCCGAGCGCCGCGGGCTGGTGGCGGGCACCGTGGGCCGGGGCACCTACGTGGCCTCGGACGCCACCACGGCCTCGGCCATGGTTTCCGTGGAGCCGCTTGCTCCCGGGCTCGCGGAAATGGGCCTGGTGACGCCGCTCTACGAGCACGACCCGGACGCCTCCGAGGCCCTGCTCCGGCTGGGCAGGCGCAAGGATCTGGCCCGGTTCCTCAAGTACACGGACCCGGCCGGGCTGCGGACCCACCGCGAGGCAGGGGTGCAGTGGGCCGCGCACTACGGGCTGAAGGCCACGCCCGAGGACATGGTGGTTTGCGCAGGGTCCCAACACGCGCTCTCCTGCAGCCTGAACGCCCTTTTCGCGCCGGGCCAGCGCATTGCCACGGACAGCCTGACCTATCCGGGCATCAAGTCCCTGGCCTCCATGAACGGCCTGCGGCTGGCCCCCATCCCCATGGACGAACAGGGCATGACCCCGGAGGGGCTGGACACGGCCTGCCGCCGGGACGACATCCACGGGCTGTATCTCATGCCGGACTTCCACAACCCCACCGCCCTTTCCATGCCGGAAAGCCGCAGGGACGCCCTGGCCGAAGTGGCCCTGCGCCACAATCTGCTGCTCATGGAGGACGACGCCTACGCCCTGACCTGCGAGCGTCCCGGCAGGCCCATGGCCGCGCGCATGCCCGATCGTTCCGTACACTTTTCCGGTGTTTCCAAGGGGTTCTGGGCCGGGCTGCGGGTGGCATTCCTCACTGCGGCCAAGCCCCTGCGCCGCAAGATCGTGGAGGCGGTGCTGAACACTATCTGGATGGCCCCGACCCTCAACGCCGAGCTGGTGTCCATGTGGATCGCGGACGGCACGGCCGAAAAGGTGCTCCAGGCCAAGAAACGGGAGGCCGCGGCGCGCATGGACATCGCCCGGGAAGTCCTGCCGCGGGGGGCCGTGCATGGCCAGCCCTCGGGATTCTTCATCTGGCTGGAACTGCCCGAGCCCTGGACCGGCACCCGTTTCGAGGCACGGGCGCGGGAGGCGGGCATCAATCTTTTCTGCGCGGAGAAATTCGTGGTGGGCGACGCCCCTGCCCCACGCGCCGTGCGTCTGTCCCTGACCGGGGCCCGAACCCACGGCGACCTGCGGGCCGGACTGGAAAAGCTGCGGGATGTCATGGACGGGAATTACGCGGAGACAGTCCCCATGCTCTAGACGCGAAAAAGCCCCCTGAGCCTTGGCTCAGGGGGCTTTTCTTATGCGATTCGTCAGTCTTATCCCTTGAGCGCCGCGACCACCGAGACCTCGCACAGCAGTTCGGGCCGGGCCATGCGGGCCTCCACACAGGCGCGCGCCGGCTGGGTCCCGGGCACCACCCAGGCGTCCCAGACCTTGTTGAACTCGGCGAAGTCCTTCATGTCGCGCAGATACACGGTGGCCGAGAGCATGTGCTCGCGGTCGCTGCCGGCTTCCTCCAGCAGGGCGTCCACCTTGCCCAGCATGCTTTCGGCCTGCCCGGCCGCGGTGGGTTCGTCAAGACCCACCTGCCCACACAGGTACACGGTGTTGTTGTGAACGACGATACGGCTCATGCGGTCCGTGACCTGCATGCGGGTAATGGAACTCATAGGATTCTCCTTGATTCTACAAATGACAGGACGCCGACAGGAGAAAATCCCCCTGCGGCGTCGTGCTTGATGGCTTTCGGGGTGAAAAACTACTTGGGTGAAACCGTGACCGTGGCGGAAGCGCCGTTCACCTGGATGACCGGCTTTTTCATGCCCGCGGGCGGGGTGCGGAAATGAACCACCAGCCGCAGCCGGTCCTTGTGCTCGCCCGCAACCATGTGCTTGACCACGCCCTGTTCGAGGCGAACCACATTGCGGGTGCGCAGCCGCCATGTGCCCACCAGGTCGATCACCAGACGGTCCGGGCCCTTGAGCCACAGGTAGGTGACCTTGCCCAGGGGCGCGTCGCCCCGGGCGTGCACGGAAAACGCGCCGTCGGCCGTGGCCTGCAAATCCAGCTTGGTGATGGAGCCGCCCACTGCGGCCGGGGCCTTGCTCTCGGCCTGCTTCTCGGGCGCGGGGGTCGGCTTCTTTGCGGGCTCGGCCTGTTTCACCGGTTTCGGCTCGGGCTTGGGCTGCGGTGCGGGTTTGGGCTGGGAAGCCGATTCAGGCTTGGACTCGGGCGCTGCCGCTTCGGCGGCCCGGCCCTTTTTCTCCTCCTCCACCAGCTTGGGGGCCTCGGCCGGATCCTCGAGTTCGATGATCCTGGTATCCACGGGCATGCGCACCACATTGCCGCCGCCCTCTCCCACGACGATATTCTCCTGGGAAAGAAGCAGGACGCCTGTGCCGCACAGCACAAGCAAAAGGATCAGAATCATTCGGGCCGAGGTTAATTTCATACACACTCCGGTTGGTTGAACTCACGGCTGCATACCGGATTTGCCTGGGAATTGCAAAGCCGCGCACCACTTGCACCAAAAGAAAAACGAAGACGCATCTAGCGGCAATTATTCCAGAAATCAATGAGCCGCCCGGCGACGATGCGGTCGGACCAGCGCTCTTCCATGAACCGGCGGCCCTTGCGCCCCTGCGCGGCGCACAGCTCCCTGTCCTCCGCCAGCAGGGAGAGTTGCCGGACCAGTTCGTCGCGGTTGCGGGCCACCACCCAGGGCAGGTCGTCCGTGCCCGTGAACGCCTCGATTTCCCGCCGGTTCCAGTCGTCGAGCCCGGCGATGACCGCCAATCCCTGGCTGAGCCCCTCCAGGCTGCTGACCCCGTAATAGCCCTGCATGTGGTCGAAGAGCACGTGGCAGGCGCGCTTGCGGGCCAGGCATTCGGTGTTGGGAACGTCGTCGATGAGGTCCACCTCCAGGGCCGCGCCCCGGCTTTCCAGGATACGGACCGCCTCCAGGAATTCGTCGGTGTTCTTGAGGTCCTTGCGCGTGGGAGAATGGGCCACCCGCAGGGGACCGCCGTGGTCCCGCTCCAGGGGCGAGAACAGGGGTTCGTCAACGGGGACCAGGTTGGGCAGCCAGAAGGCCTCGGGCAGCAGTTTCAAAAGGTCCGGGGTGCTCACCAGCAGGTTGGTGCGCCCCAGGTCCGCGTACTTGCGGCGGAACCGGTCCGGGTCTGAGCGGAAATCATGGTGCCCGTGGTGGTGGTGCACCACCTCCTTGCCCGCCAGGAAATCCGCCGGGACATAGGGCCCAAACGGCTGGCGCTCATCGCAGGTCATGTGGAAATGCAGGATATCGCACTCCCGCAGCAGGTCGCCCAGCTCCTCGACCCCGGCCTCGTCCAGGTCGGGCAGGTGCAGGTCGGTTTCCCAGCCGTGGGTGTAGCGGGTCTCCAGGGTGGCGATGCGGCAGGAATGGGGGCTGTGGCGGTTGACCGCCTTGCAGAACTGGATGCCGGTCCCGGCCGGATCGTTGACGGCCAGCATGAGGACGCGCATCAAAGCTCGCCCTCGTAGACCAGCTCCATGTTGTCCAGATACTCCTGCACGCGGGCGGCCAGCTGGCTGGCCCTGGCAAAGTCGCCGTCCTTGCCAGCCTGCTCCAGCTCGGCGCCCATTTCCGTGAGATCCTTGAACCCGTAGGAGGCGCCCGAGCCCTTGAGCCGGTGCCCCAGCGTGGACACGGTCCCGGAATCCTGCGCGGCGATGGCCGCGGTCAGCTGGGCCTGTTCCTGGTGCCGTAGTTCCAGGTAGCGCGGCATGATGGGCTCCAGAATCGGATCCACATATACCTTGAATCGTTCCGCCATGCCGACTCCTTATTGTTTTTTCGCCGGGTTCTTTTCCACGGCATCGAGCTCGGCCCCCCTGTCGGGGACGAGGTCCACCGCATCGAATTCCTTGCCCTGGGGCAGGACCAGCTTGAGCTGGCGCAGCTCGTCCACGCGGGCCACCAGCCCCTTGAACGCGCAGTCCAGCACATGGCCACCCCGGGTGCGGTCCTTGGTCAGGAAATGCCAGTGGAATCCGGGCACGTTGACGCCCTTCACAAAGGCGGGCGACCAGAAGCCCACCAGGGTGCCCTCCACGTTGGTGAACTTGACGATGACCTGGCGCTTCACCAGCTCGGCCAGCGGCCGATAGGGCTTTTTCTGGCCGGGAATGGCCCGGGCCTTGACCAGGGAAAAGCGTCCGTCCAGCCGGATGGCGTAAAATGCGTTGCGCGAGGGCAGCCCTTCCTCCAGGGCCTTGTTCATGGCCTCGAGGTTCTGGACCGAGTCGAGCTTGAGGATGGTGTCCTCGTCGAAATCCGCGACCACGGCAAAGGGCGTCCGGGCGGTTCCCGGGGCCACGGTGGCCTTGCCCCCGGCCTTGACGTGGTAGGGAACGCCGTCCAGCACCACCAGCTCGCCGTCCAGGGTGTTGAGCGTTCCCAGGCCGAATCCGCCCTGCGCCACCAGCTTGTCCATGGTCAGGTGGCCGTCGTAGAGCCCGGCCAGCAGGGCGTCGATGGTGGAATACTGGTAGACCTGGTCCCCGGCGCGGGCCGGGAGCGCAAACAGGAAGACGATGAACAGGGAAAGGAAAAAGGGTGCGCGCCTTGTGGTCATGAAATCATCCTCGAAATGGCTAGTATTTTTTGCCGGACGGCATTTCGCCCCGGGCCATGGCCTCGGAGACCTCGCCCGTGAGCCGTTTCATCCAGATCTCGCCGGTGCTGGAAAGGAAATGGATCTTGCGTCCCTGGTTGCCGCCCACATCTTCGCTGTCGATCTTCAGCCCCCAGTTGTGCAGGATCTTGTGGGCCATTTCCACATTGCGACGCCCGATGTTGTAGGAGCTGTCCTCCACACGGCGCACGGCAATGCCCGAGGCCCCGCCGAAGACCTTGACCTGCAGGGAGCCCAGGGAAATCCCCAGCTTGGTCAGGCCCTGAAGCATGTTTTCGATGGCCGTGTTCACGAAACGGCAGACCTGGGGATCGCGGCCCCGGCGCATGGTTTCCTCGCTGTTAGGCAGGAAGGCGTGACAGATGGTGCCGATGCCCCGTTCGCGGTGGGTCATGGTGATGGCCACGCAGGAGCCCAGCACCGTGGTGACCAGCGTGGGCTGCACGGCCAGAAAGCAGTCCCCGGTCTGGAGAAAAATCCGGGGATATTCCTTCATCCTGTTATGCATCGGCTCTCATGATCCTCGCTGAATGTCACACGCATGTCCCATATATTGAATGAAACATGTCGTCTCCACCAAGTCAATCCCGTGAGAGTGACCGCAGCTGCCCGTCCATGAACTGGACGCACACCAGGGAGGCCAGGCTGAGCACCACCGCGCCCAGGAAAACGATGCGGTAGTCGGCCATCCAGGCCAGACCGCCCATGAAGGGCACGACAACCGCGGCAATATGGTTGATGGTGAATCCCACGGCCATGCCCGAGGCAATGTCCCGGGGGTCGGCGATCTTCTGGTAGAAGGTCTTGATGGCCATGGAAAAGTTGAAGACGATGTTGTCGGCCACGTAGAGGCCGCCCGCCACCCAGGCGCTGTCCGTGAAGGCATAGGCAGTGAACACCGCCACCAGGCTCAGGTATTCCAAGGAAAGGACCTTGCGCTCGCCGAAGCGGTTCACGGCCCGGGCGATGAGCGGGTTGGCGAAATAATTGATGACGTTATTGCACACGAAAAGCACGATAATGTCCTGCACCGAGTACTGGAACTTCTGCACCAGCAGGAACACGGCAAAAGCCACGAAGATCTGGCGGCGCGCCCCGGCCAGGAAGGTCAGCACATAGAAGAGCCAGTAGCGCGAACGCAGGATCATCTTCTTGTGCTGCGGCGGCAGGTTCTTGCTGGTGGGGTCCCGGGTCAGGGCCCACAGCCCGCCCACCACGGCCACCCCGCCCATGAGGGCGAACAGCTCTTCAAAGCCCATCCAGCGGGCCAGCACATAGACCGCGCCGCCCACCAGGATGTTGGTCAGGGCCATGACGCTGCGCAGGCGGCCCAGCACCAGAGGAGTCTCGGCCTTGTCGAAATACTGCAGGGTCAGGGACTGGTTCATGGTCTCGAAGTAGTGGAACCCGAAGCTCATGACCAAAGTGGTGGCGGCGATGCCCCAGACAGAGGGGAACAGCCCTGCGGCGGCGACCCCGGCCCCGAGGATCATGACCGAGAGCGCGGCCAGCCGGTGCTCGCGCACCAGCAGAAGCAGGTACACGGCCAGCAGGGCCAGGAAGCCCGGCACCTCGCGCACGGACTGGACAATGCCCATGTCCAGGCCGGAGAAACCGCCCTCCTCCACTGCGAAATTGTTCAGAAGAATGCGCCAGCCCTGGAAGGCCACGGTAGATACCACCACCAGGACAAACAGGAACAGGTACATGTTGCGGCTGCGGTGTTCTGCGTTCATTCTCAACTCCGGTATTGCGTGCGGGACGGCCGGGGACTAGGATGCCCCACGGGCGAAGACCCAAGGAACCTAAACACGGGAACAGACAATGTCCACAGATAAACGGTACGTGGTCAGCGCCTGCCTGGCGGGCGTGTACTGCCGCTACAACGGCGAACAAAGGGAAACCCCGGAAGTGATCCGGCTGGTGGAGCAGGGGCGGGCCCTGCCGGTCTGCCCGGAGCAGCTGGGCGGCCTGCCCACGCCGCGCCCGCCCCTGGAGCGCAGGGGAGACCGCGTGGTGGACAAGAACGGCAACGACGCCACCGGGGAATTCGAACGCGGAGCGCGCGAGGCGCTGCGGCTGGCTCGCATGGCCGGGTGCACCGCCGCCGTGCTCCAGGCCCGGTCGCCCTCCTGCGGGTTCGGCCGCATCTACGACGGCACCTTCAGCGGTGCCCTGATTCCCGGGGATGGCGTGTTCGCGGCCCTGTGCCGGGAAGCGGGCCTGGAACTGCTGGCCCCGGAAGACCTGTAGCCCCGCAGCCGAGGAATCCGCGTGACCGACCTGCCCCTGACCATCAAGGAACACCCCCGGGCCCGCAACGTGCTGGTGAAGCTCGTGCCGGGACGTGGCCTGGAAGTGGTGGTGCCCAAGGGTTTCGACCGGGGCCGGGTGCCGGAGGTGCTGGCCCGCAAGCAGGGCTGGATCCTGCGCACGCGCGCACGCATGGAGCGGGAGGGCATCCTGCTCGCCCCCAGCCTGGATCTGCCCGAGTCCCTGGAATTCCTGGCCCTGGGCGTGACGCGCACCGTGAACCTCGTGCACCGCGCGGGAAAAATCGTCCTGCGGGAAAATGCCGGAAATCTCCTGCTGGCCGGGGACATGGACCAGCGCGAGGAGGCTATCGCCGCCCTGAGAAAATACGTGGCCGCGCAGGCCCGCCAGCACCTGCCCCCCCTGCTGGCCGCAACGGCCCAGCGCCTGGGCCTGGACTACGCGGGAACGCGCATCCGCACCCAGAAGACCCGCTGGGGCAGCTGTTCGGCGCGGGGCACCATCAGCCTCAACGCCAAGCTGCTCTTCCTGCCCCCGCAACTGGTGGAACAACTCTTCGTGCATGAGCTCTGCCACCGCAGACACCTGAACCACTCCCCCGCCTTCTGGAACCTGGTGGCCTCGTTCCAGCCCGACTACGCCCGGCTGGAGGACGAGCTCAAGAACGGCTCCCGCCACGTTCCCGCCTGGATCCTGTAACGCCCTGGAAGCAGGAGCGGCCCACGGAACCGAAGTCCCGCGAGCCGCTCGCTATCCGTTTTCCCTGCCAAGAGAAATATGTCTACATGATCTCGGCCCTGGAAAGCACCAGGATGAGGCGCTTCAAAAGATCGCGGTCGTACATGCCGCTCTTTTCCTTGATCCGGGAAAGGGCCTCGAACGGGGTGAAGGCCTCGTGCCACGGCTTGGACCGGATCAGGTTCTCGTATTCGTCGCACATGCCCACCACCTTGGCGCACAGGGGAATGACGTCGCCCGGAGCCTGGGAGGGATAGCCGGAACCGTCCTCCCGCTCGTGATGGAAAAGCACGCAGTGCAGGGCTTCCTGGGGGAGCTGCACCGAGGCGCACTGGCTCACGCCCATGACCGGGTGGGACTGCATGAGCTCGCGGTCCCCGGCGGAAAGCTTGTCCGGATGGCTCTCGAAGACATGCTCGGGCAGGGTCAGCTTGCCCACGTCGTGCAGCAGCGCGCCGGAACAGACGCCCACCAGATGCTCGGTGTCCTCGTTGGCTATGGTGTTCATGACCCCGGCCGTGAGCACCATGACCCCGATGCCGTGGTGGTAGAATTCGCGGCCCTCGGCCACGAACTGGGACAGGCTCTTGAGCACCTCGGGCCGGCCGAAAAAGGGCAGGCTTTCCCGCAGGATCTTCTTGATACGTGAAAAGCGCACGTTGTTCAGCGATTTCGGAAGATTGCGGTCAAAGGCCTCGCGGGCCAGGGAGGTGGTCACGTCGAACCAGGCCGAGGAACGTTCCTCCACGGGAATGGTCTCGTCGGCCAGCACGTCGCCCAGGTTGTCCTGCACAAAGCGCTCGAAGACCTCCTTTTCCGAGGCGCGCACATAGAGGCGCTCCACGCCCCGCTCGGCCAGGCGTTCCCGGTGGCTGGGCGTGAACAATTCGCCTCGGCTGGCGTACAGGACCATGGATTCGCCCTGGGCCAGGTACAGCTCGAAGTCGCCGCACCGTTCGGGCAGCA
This sequence comes from Salidesulfovibrio onnuriiensis, assembly GCF_008001235.1. Classification (GTDB taxonomy): domain Bacteria; phylum Desulfobacterota; class Desulfovibrionia; order Desulfovibrionales; family Desulfovibrionaceae; genus Pseudodesulfovibrio; species Pseudodesulfovibrio onnuriiensis. The sequence continues at coordinate 226,397 of NZ_CP040751.1, forward strand.
GCATGCTCGGATACACTGGATGCAGATCGCCATGGGACTGGGGGGCCTTGGAGGCCGTGTCCTTGGCGGCGGATTCTTTTGTAGGCACTTTTTCCTCTCCCTTGCGCGGCCAACGCTGCAGCGAGGCGGGGACGGGAGGGGCAGACGAGTACGTGGAGGCGGTAACCGGTGGGATACCGCCCGAGAAGGGAGAGTTCGTCAGCATTGGCAACCCGGCTGTCTCTGGGAGACCCGTGGCTTTCCGTCCCTGCCTCGCGGCAGGTTTGGCTTTGTCTTGGGCGCGAACCTAGGTCAAAACCCCCTTTTTGTAAAGGGGAAACAGGAAAATGCTCCTCTTTAAAATTTCTTTTTTATTTCAAATTGTTAAACACACATTCTTCGAAAGAAAAACCAGGGACGTACAATGGTTTCCCCTCCTCTATACGCGCCATCCGTCACAATTTCCAGCACAAAAAAGTATACAATGCAGTCCTTTTGCCTGGAAAATCCGCTTGGCACCGTGACGCGGTTATGGAATAAACGAATTCGCAACACCCCGTTCCACCGTCGCGGTCCCAACAAGGAAACCCATGCTTTCATTCTCTCCCGGAGCCCGTTCCATGCTCGCGGCCGCCGTGTGCTTCAGCCTCGGCGCCCTGTTCATCAAGCTGGCCGGCGTACGCCTGCCGCCCATGGAAATCCTCTTTGCCCGCTCCGTGGTGGGCATCCTCTACTGCACCATCCTGCTGCGCCGCCAGGGGGCAAACATTCTGGGAGAGCAGAAACGCTGGTTCCTGCTGCTGCGCGGCCTGCTGGGGTTCAGCGCCCTGTTCTGCACCTTCTATTCCTTCGTGCACCTGCCCCTGGCCGACGCCACGGTCATCGTCTTCGCCCACCCCGTGTTCGTGGCCCTGTTCGCCGCGATCATCCTCAAGGAGCACCTGGGCGGCAGGGGCACGGTCTGCGTGCTCACGGCCATCTGCGGCGTGCTGCTGGTGGCCAAGCCGTCGTTTCTCTTCGGACATTCCTCGGCCCTGGACCCGTTCGCGGTCACGGTGGCCCTGGCCGCCGCCGTGCTTTCGGCCTGCGCCATCATCACGGTCCGCTTTCTTTCCAAGCACGTGCACGCCCTGACCATCATCCTCTACCCCACCCTGGTGGTGGCGGCGCTCGGACCGGTGCTGGACGGAGGCAACTGGCTCATGCCCCAGGGCAGGGAATGGGCGCTCCTGCTGGCCGTGGGGCTGGTCATGAACATGGGCCAGCATTTCATGACCGTGGCCTACAGGCAGGAACGCGCCGCGATCATCGCGGCCATAGGCTACCTGGAAATACCGCTGGCCGCGCTCTTCGGGACCCTGTTCCTCAGCGAGATCCCGGACCTGTGGACCTGCGCCGGGGCGGCACTGGTGGTGCTGGGCACCCTGGCCCTGGGCGGCGGCAAAAAGGGCTCGTGAGCCGGATGTTGCCAACCCCCATTGAATGGCGCATACTCCGATAATGACGGCCGAATTCGGAAAACGCATGGCGCGCCGGGCCCTTATGGTCCTGCCCTGGCTCCTGGCACTGCTGCTGGGCGCGGGCTGGTTCCTGGCCTCCTGGACGCCGGGCTACCTGGAGAAACTGGTGCCCGAACTGGCCCGGGACATGGGCCTGCCCCTGACCGAATTCCACATCCGCCGCGCCGGACTCTTTTCCGCAGACATCGGCCCCGTGCAGCTGGGCGAGCGGGCCAACGGCCTGCGGCTCTCCAACGTGCGCGTGGAGTACACCCCGGCATCCCTCAAGGCCAAACGGGTCAACGCCGTGGTCATCGAGGGCATCCAGCTGCATTGCCAATACGGGGCGCAGGGGCTGCGCATCCCCCTGCTGGAATCCCTGAACCTCGCAACAGGCAGCTCCGGCGAGCAATCCTCGCTGCTGCCCCTGCCCTTTGACCAACTGGTGCTGGGCGGGGCCATGCTGGACCTGGAGCTCGAAGGCCGGTCCCTGGCCATCCCCCTGATGGCCTCGGTGGAGCCGGGCGACACCAGCATCCGCTTCCTGGCCCGTTTGCGGCCGCGCGACCAGCATATCGAACTGGACGGCGTATACACGCCCGGCCCGGAAACCCTGTCCGTGCAGGTGACCGCCCAGGGCCTGCGTCTGGGGGCCTGGGCCGACCTGCTGCCCGCCCCGGTCAAGGGCAAGGCGGACCTGAAGCTCGACGCGGTCCTCAAGCTCGGCCCGTTCCAGACCATCCTCGATTCCCTGGTAGCCACCCTGGATCTTTCCCTGAAGCAGCCCGACCTGGCCGCACTGGGCCTGCCCCTGAAAGACGATGTGGCGTTTCACGCCGACGTCACGGGAACCACGGCCGACTTCACCCTGTCCCTGGCGGGCGTAACCCTGCCGGGCACCCTGTCCGCGCGGCCCGAGGAAAACGGCTGGCGCGTGGCCCTGAACGCGGGACAAGACGACACCGTCACCCTGCCCCTGGACGGTCGGCAGGCCGCAGTTTCCGGCCTGCGCGTCAGCCTGGAGGGGGTTGCCGGGGCGGACGCCGCCGACTTTTTGCTCAAGGCCAGCTCCAAGGGCGTTGCCGTGGGCAGGGAACACCGCACCGGAGCCCTGCGCCTGGAGCTTCCCCTGGCCTGGCCCGCCCCCGAAAAGGGCTCGGCGGGAACCGTGTCCGTGACGGGCATCCGCACGGGCAAACACCGGGTGGGCTCCCTCAAGGCCTCCCTGTGGCAGCAGGGCCTGGGCGCGGGAATGAAGGGACGGCTCTCCTCCGGCCTCCTGCCCGGCCTGCGCCTGGATCTCCAGGGGAACTACGCGGCCGAGACCGGCGCCGGAAAACTGAATTTCGAATCCTCCTACACCCTGCCCACAAACTACGATCCCTCGGGCCTGGTCCCGGCACTGGCCGGGTATACCGTGGGCGGAACCATGAACCTGGAGGGCGAGGCGCGCTTCGGGCCGGACGGCCTGGAAAGCCAGGCCGCCCTGTACCTGTCCGGCGGCTCTCTCGCCAATGCGGAAAGCAACCTGTCCATGACCGGCATACGGCTCATCTTCGAGATGCCGGACCTCACGGAGCTACGCAGCGCCCCGGCCCAGTTCCTGGCCTTCGACCGCATGGCCGCGGGCAACATCGCGGTCACCAACGGCCGGGCCGCGTTCCAGCTGGAACCGCGCGGCGTGCTGCTGGTGGAGGGGGGCGGGTTCGACTGGGCCGGAGGCAAGGTCTCCTGCCGGGCGTTCCGCGTGGTGCCGGGCCGCCCGGAATACGACGTGACCCTGCTGTGCAACGAGCTGCGGCTCTCGGAGATCCTCGGCCAGCTCGGCCTGGCCAAGGCCCAGGGGTATGCGGCCCTTTCCGGCGAGCTGCCCGTGACCTGGAAGAATGGGCAAATTTCGTTCAACGGCGGATTTTTGCACTCCACCCCGGGCGAGGGCGGCACCATCCAGGTGGAGGGAATGCAGTCGCTCCTGGACTCCATTCCCAAGGGAACGCCCCAGCGCGGGCAGCTGGAGCTGGCCCAGGCCGCGGTCAAGGATTTCGAATACAAATGGGTGCGCATCAAGGCGGACACCGTGGGAAAAGACCTGCTGCTCAGGCTCTCCCTGGACGGCAGGCCCAAGTCCACCCTGCCCTTTGTCTACCGCAAGGAGATCGGCGGTTTCATCCACATCGAGGGCGACATGAAGGGGTCCAATTTCCAGGGCCTGCGCCTGGACGTGAACTTCAGCCTGCCCTTGGACCGCATTTTGCTTTATAAGGAACTGATCAAGATGATCGAATAAGGGGGTTACAACCATGAAAAAAAGTATCGTACTGGCCGCCTGCGCCGGGCTGCTCTGCACCGGGCTCCTGGCCACTGGCTGCTCCACCAGCCACAGGGTGGAGGTGGCGCCCGTGGAGGTCAAGCCCATCCACATCACCATCGACGTAAACGTCAAGGTGGACAAGGACTTGGACGACTTCTTCTCGGACGTCTACGGCCCGGCGGAAGGACAAAAGGAGGGAACCAATGCGCAGCAATAAACTCGTCATCACACTCGTCACGGCCCTGCTCTGCCTGTTCGCGGCCTCGGCTTTTGCCGGGGGCCTCAAGGAACGCATGCGGGATCGCCTCCCGGCCATCGAAGCCCTCAAGGCCCAGGGCGTCGTAGGCGAAAACAACAAGGGATTCCTGGAATTCCGGGCCGCGCCGCAGCAGGCCGACCTGGTCAATGCGGAAAACACGGACCGAACCATGGTCTACAAGGCCATTGCCGCCAAAAACGGCACCACCCCGGACGTGGTCGGAAAGCTCTCAGCCCCCAAGCATGCCGCCCAATCTCCTGCGGGCACCTGGGTACAGGGCGAGGGTGGCAACTGGTCCCAAAAATAGCCTCCTGAAAAGCATACAACAAGGCCCGCACGGTTCGTCCATGCGGGCCTTTGTTTTGTCGTCAAATGAAATGTCATTGCCGCCTCAAGGCTGTTCAAAAGCATTCGGCTGCAAGGCGCAAAAAACAAGCAGCCCGCAGCGTATGAAACAATACGTGAGGAGCTGTTTGTTTTGCGGCAACGAAGCAGACGGATGCTTTTCAACAGTCGCTACAAAAGCACGACCACGGCCAGCATGGCCGCAAGCTCCGCCAGCATGACCGCCGCGCCCAGAAAATCGCCGTTGGCCCCGCCCACCCGCTCGGCCAGATTGTAGAGCGGATAATGGGTGGCCGTGAGGAACCCGAAGCAGAGCAGCAGGCTCCAGAGCGGCAGGCAGTAGAAGCCCACGGCTGCGGTGAACAGCAGGGCCAGGAGCGAGCCGTTGAAGGTGGCCCCGTCCATGAGCAGCTTGCCCAGGCCGGGCCGGGCCAGGTGCTTGGCAAAATACCCGAAGGACACGCACCCGAAGCGACCGAACACGAACACGAATCCCACGGCGGCATAGAGCCGCGCCTCGAGCAGGGCGTGGAACAGGAGCAGCTGCCCGGCCACGAACAGGACCAGGGCCAGGACCCCGAACACGCCGCAGCGGCTGTCCTTGACCACCTCCCAGAAGCGTTCCCGGCTGGTGTGGGCCGTGACCGCGTCGAAGATGTCGCTGAGCCCGTCGTAATGCAGGCCGCGCGTGAGCCAGGCATTGAGGATGACCAGCAGCCAGGCCTGGATCCAGGGTTGTCCCGCCAGCAGGCCCAGCTTCCAGGGCAGGGCCAGGACCGCGCCCAGTACCACGCCGATGAGCGGCATGACCGGCATGGACTTGAAGATCTCCTCCTCGGGCACCACGCGGGCCGGGGCCAGCCGGGTCATGAACCCCAGGGTGTTCAAAAAGATGCGTAACTGTTTCATGCCTCCCACTCCAGTTGCACGCTATCGCCGATGGCCAGCCCGAAGTCGCGGGCGGCCGAACCGCGGTTGACCGCGATCTCCATGAAGCCCTGGCTGCCCTCCAGCAGGCCGGGCGTGCCCTCGGGCAGGTCCGAATAGGTGTCCACGGCCTGGAGCTCCCGGCCCAGGGGCGTGCGGATGGTCAGCCCGGAAAGCGGCCCCAGGCACCCGGCGCGCAGGTTGAGCACGCAGTTGCCGAAATGGTCCACGTGCAACACATGGGCCCGCGCGCGGCCCGTATGCATTTCCGGGCGGCTGCCTGCGAGCCGCACCAGGGAATCCACCGGAATCTCGGGGCCCAGGTTCTCGGGCCTGCCGCCCGAGGCCAGCCAGGCCGTGATGGGTGCGAACACGTCCCGGCCGTGAAAGGTGTTGGAGACCTTGCTCACGGCCTCCTCGGCCGAGGACAGGTCATGGGCGGCCAGGTCGCCCCCCTCGTCCAGGAGCAGGCCGAGCAGCCCGTTGTCCGGGGCCACGAAATACTGTTCGTCCCTCCGTAGGACCACGATGCGCCGGTCCGAGCCCACGCCGGGGTCCACCACGGAAAGCAGCACCGCGTCCCGGGAGAAATGCGGGGCCGAGGCGGCCAGGAAAAAGGAGCCCTGCAAAATGTTGAACGGCTGCACCCCGTGGCAGATATCCACCACCGGGCAGCCCGGAGCCAGCCGGGAGAGCACGGCCTTGACCTGCCCCACGTAGGGGTCGGCCAGGCCGAAGTCGGTGATCAGCCCGATGGCGCGGCTGGCCGTGGGCTTCTTGCCGAGGGAAAGCATCAGTACACCTTCCTTGATGAAAATCCGCGCCCGAGCACGCGAAAGCCCGAGCCCATGATGGTGAAGGCCTCCGGGTCCACGGTGTAGACCAGTTCCTCGAGCCGCTTGAGCTGCACGCTGGTGACCATGGTCAGCACCACCTGCCGACGGTCGCCCGTGTATCCGCCGCGCCCTTCCAGCAGGGTCACGCCCCGGTCCAGCCTGTCGAAGATGCCCTGGACAATGGCGTCCGGATAGTCGGTGATGATCAGGACCATCTCCCGTTCGCCGAACATGCGCATGACGTAGTCGATGGCCACGGCCGTCACAAAGGTCATGGCAATGGAATAGAGCATGATGTGCGGGTTCAGCCAGGCGAAGCCGACCACGAAGACCAGGAAGTTGAACCAGAACTCGAAGGTGGCGATGGACATGTTCAGCTTTTCCTTGCAGATGACCGCCAGGATGTCCGAACCGCCCGTGGAGCCCAGGGTGCGCAGGGTCAGGCCCGCGCCCACGCCCAGGATGCTGCCGCAGGCCAGCACGGCCAGCCACACGTCCTGGATGGGCATGGTGTAGGTGATCATGTCCAGGAACAGGGCCGAGACCACCATGCCGTACAGGCTGTAGAAGAAGAAACGCTTGCTGATGAAGACCCAGCCGAGCACGAACACGGGCACGTTGAGCACGAAGTACCACTGGCCCGGAGTCAGCCCGCCCACGATGTAGTAGACCAGCAGGCCCAGGCCGGACATGCCGCCCGTGAGCAGGCCGTGGGGCACGGCAATGGCCTTGACAGAAAAGGCGATGAGCCAGGACCCCAGGGTGAGCAGGAACAGGTTCCAGGGAATTCCGAAGGTAATCTTCCGGAAGCGTTCTTCGAGCGCGGGACTGAGCATGGTTCTCCTCCGAGGCGGAATCTAACTGTAATGGAATGATTTGGGAAGCTTCTCCAAAAAGATTCACTCCTTTGCCACGAAGCGCCCTCCCCGATCAAATCAGAATTTTCAGCCACCCCCATCGGATATTCCGCACTCTCCCCGAAATCTGAAGAAGAATATTCTTCGCTGTAATGCGAAAAAGTCTTGCCTGATAATTTGTTTTTGGGCAGCTTTCTCGCGAAAAAATCAGCATTCGGAAATAATTCCGCAAATCATACAGGAGAGACAATGTCCCGGTTCCTTGCATCCGTACGCCGGTTCATCCCCAACGCAGGTTCGGACCTCAGCTATTCCGTCCGCTGGAATCTGCTGCTCATCACCCTGGGGGCCCTGGTGGTGGCCGTGGGCACCCGCAGCCTGGCCGTGCCGCACAGCTTCATCCCCATCGGGGTCTTCGGCCTGGCTTCGCTGCTCTACTACATGGGCCTGCCCCTGACCCCGGGCTGGATCAACCTGCTGCTCAACGTACCCCTGTTCCTGTTCGCCTGGTTCAAGGTCAGCCGAAGATTCTTCTGGTACAGCGCCTATGCCGCCCTGGTCACCTCGCTCTTCTACGAGCTGATCAACATCCCCATCGCCATCGAGAACGAACTCTATGCGGCCGTTGCCTGCGGGGTGTTCATCGGCTTCGGCGCGGGCATCGTGCTGCGTTCCCTGGGCTCCAACGGCGGCATGGACGTGTTCGCGGTCTACCTGTTCCAGCGCTTCAACATCGGCATCGGCAAGACCTACCTGATCTTCAACGTCGCGCTCTTCGCCCTGAGCATGTTCCGGCTCCCCCTGGACCTGGTGGTGGCCTCGCTGATCATGGCCTTCATCACCTCGGTGCTGGTGGACAACACCCTGGCCATGTTCAGCCAGCGCAAGGTGGTCTTCATCATCTCGGAGATGACCGAGGCCATCAGCCGCGACATACGCAGGGCCCTGAACCAGAGCGCCACCTTCCTGAGGGGCGTGGGCGCCCGCTCCCGCAGGGACCGCGACGTGCTCATGACCGTGATCAACAACGTGCAGCTCAAGAAGCTGGAAGAGATCACCTTCAGCCACGACGAAAAGGCCCTGTTCATCGTGGAAAACACCTTTTCGGTCATCGGCTCCACCTTCTCGAAACGAAAACTGTACTAGCCCGGCCGGTTCCCAATCCGGGTATTCGATGCTACACATCGGGTACCCATCGGGGAGACGATCCCCGAACAAGCCCCGAGGAACCGGCAGCCATGGAACACGACAAGACACCGCTCATTTCCCCCAGCGACCCGGGCGACGTGGTCGAGGCCTGGGACGACCTAGTCCTGTTCACCGACGACACGGGAACGGTGGTCCAAAGCACGGGCGTGCCCCTGGGCTACCTGCCTGTCGAAAACCCCGAGGGCAAGGCGCTCTGGCGGGTCCTGGCCCTGGAGGCCGAAAGCCTCGAACAGACCCTGAAGCGCTTTCCTCCCCTGCAGATCCACGAAATCTCCTGCTGCGACGGCCGCAGCTTCCTGCTGCGCATCATCCCCCTGACCCGGCGGCTGGCCCCAAAGGGCGGCTACGTGGCCATCGCCACGGACAACCGGCCCATGGAGGCCCTCTACGAGACCTACGAGGAGCGGCTGGAGGACAACATCGCGGCCTGGTCCGACTCCATCACCCTGTTCAACGCCCTATTCGACATGGCCAAGGACGCCACCCTGCTGGTGGACGAATCCGGCACTATTCTCACGGCCAACGCCGCGGCCCTCGGCACGCACTCCTCCGAGGGAAGGATGCTGGCGGGCACGCCCGTGGAAAACCTCCTGGGCAAGCGGTTCCGCGCCTCGCTGAAGCGGGCCATGCACAACCTGCGGCCCAAGGACATCCGGACGGAAAAGGTGGTGGCCCTGGACAGCGAGGGGGAAGCTTTCCCGGCCGAGGCCATCCTGCGCAAGATATCCTTCACGGACTACAGCCTGTTCCAGCTCATCCTGCACGACCTCTCCACCCAGGAGGGGCTGCGCGAGGACCTGCGCGACAAGAAGGCCGAGGTGGAGCAGATGAACATCGCCCTGCGCCAGGTCATCCGGTCCGTGGAGGAGGAACGGCAGGAACTGCGCGAGCACCTGACCAACCAGGTCAAGGCGCAGATGCTGCCCGCCCTGGAACGCATCGCCAAGGCGGATACGGCCGAGATCCGGGAGGGGTACAAGAACCTCATCGAGGAACAGCTCGTGGACCTGGCCGACGACGGCTCGGGCGAGCTGGACCCGGAACTGCTGCGCCTCTCCCCACGCGAGATGGAGGTCTGCCAACTCATCCAGGTGGGCAGAAGCGGCAAGGATATCGCCGAGTTCCTGAACATGTCCTTCGAGACCGTGCAGACCCACCGCAAGAACATCCGCCGCAAGCTGGGGCTGCGCGGCAGCAAGACCTCCCTCTACAAATACCTGCGCCAGAAGCCGTCTCTCGGCTGACTTTTCGGGTAGACCTACCTACCCGAAGCATACCCGACTATCCCCTTGAGCAAGGTGGGAATTGTTGTTTTCATAGCACACGAAAACAACGCGGCACATTTTCACGCGCCAAAACCATGCCCCTGAAACAGCACATACCAGAAGAAGACACCCTGACCGTGTACGTTTCCGTCCTGCTCATGATCATTGCAGTATTCATTGCATTTCCAGCAGCAATTCTTGCAGAGAAATCCATACAAAACACCAGTCATCCACAACGGCAGTTCGTCATCATGCCGCGAAACTGCTACCTCACCAACAAATAGGAGACACCATGAACATTCTGTCACGCTTTCTGGCCGTATGCGCGGCCATGCTCTTTCTGTTCGCCCTGTGCGCCTGCTCCGAAGAAAACGCGGACTCCCTGTCCCGCGTCAAAGAGGCCAAGGAAATCAGCTTTGCCATGAGCGGCGGCTACCCCCCGTTCAACTTCTACAACTCCGACAACCAGCTGGTGGGATTCGACGTGGACGTGGCCCGGGAAGTGGCCAAACGCCTCGGCGTGGGATTCAAACCCGTGACCACGGAGTGGAGCGGCATCATCGAAGGCCTGCGCGCCGGGGCCTATGACGGCATCCTGGGCAGCATGGCCGTGACCGAACAACGGCTCAAGGTGGTCAACTTCTCCGCGCCCTACTACTATTCGGGCGCACAGCTCATGATCAAGAAAGACGCTCCCTACAAGACCACGGCCCAGTTGAAGGGCAAGGTCCTCGGCGTGGTCACCGGAACCACCTTCGCGGAAGACGCGGCCAAGCTCGGCGCGAACGACGTGAAGCTCTACAAGGACGACACCCAGACCCTCATGGAACTGGACAGCGGCGTGGTGGACGGCGTGATCACCGACCGCGTGGTGGGCGTCACCGCCATGAACACCGGAAAATTCGACATCGCCATGCTGGGTTCCCCGCTGCGTAGCGAAGACATTGCCGTGGCCTTCCGCAAGGGTGACGACACCCTGCTGCACAAGGTCAACGAAATTCTCGCGGCCATGCATGAGGACAACACGCTTTCCGGCCTCAGCCGCAAATGGCTCAAAACGGACATCACGGTGCAATAACGCACCGACCCTCTCCCGGGTGCGGCGCCTGCGACTCCGGCGCCGCGCCCGCTCTCTCGCACCACAGACACAGGATAAACCATGTACTTCGACATCAGCTCGCTCCCGAAGTATCTTCCCTACTTCCTGCCCGCAGCCTGGATGACCCTCAAGGTCTCGGCCCTGGGCATCCTGCTCGGACTCGGGCTCGGGCTGGGAACTTCGTTTCTGCGCATCTCCGCCAACCCCCTGCTGCGCCTGCCCGCGCGGGGCTATATCTACATCATCCGCGGCACCCCGCTGCTGCTGCAACTGCTGTTCATCTATTTCGGGCTGCGCAGCCTGGCCGGATTCAGCGCCCTCACCTCGGCCGTGCTGGCCCTGGGAGTCCACAACGGGGCCTACATCGCGGAGATCTTCCGAGGGGCCATCGTCTCCATTTCGAACGGGCAGATGGAAGCCGCCCGCAGCCTGGGCATGTCCTATTCCCGGACCATGATCCGGATCATCCTGCCCCAGGCCTTCAAGCGGGCCATCCCGCCCCTGGGCAACCAGTTCATCATCGCGCTCAAGGACTCGTCCCTGGCCAGCACCATCACCATCAACGAACTGCTGCTCAAGTCCCAGCAGCTGGCCTCGTCCAACTTCATGATGATGGAGATGCTCTTTATCGCGGCCCTGTTCTATCTCATCTATACCGCCATGTTCAGCTGGCTCTTCCACCGCATCGAGAACCGCCTGGACGTGAGCGCCGCCTAAGGAGACCCCATGCAGAAATCACCGGTCATCGAAATCTCGGGCGTCAACAAATGGTTCGGCGATCACCACGTGCTCAAGGGCATCGACCTCGACGTCATGCCCTCGGACGTGGTGGTGGTCATCGGCGCCAGCGGCTCGGGCAAGTCCACCCTGCTGCGCTGCGTCAACTACCTGGAATCCTACGACGAAGGAAAAATCCGCATCTCCGGGGACCTGGTCTGCGGCGAGGACAAATTCATCAATGCCCTGCGCGCCAGGGTGGGCATGGTCTTCCAGCACTTCCACCTCTTCCCGCACATGACCGTGCTCGGCAATGTCATGGAAGGCCCGACCCAGGTGCGCAGGATGCCCAAGAAGCAGGCCCGCGAACTGGCCCGCCATTACCTGGCCAAGGTCGGGCTGGAGGATAAGGAAGAGGCCTATCCGGAAACCCTTTCCGGCGGCCAGAAACAGCGCGTGGCCATCGCTCGCGCCCTGGCCATGGAGCCCGAGGTCATGCTCTTTGACGAGCCCACCTCGGCCCTGGATCCGGAACTGGTGGGCGAAGTTCTCTCGGTCATGAAGCAGCTGGCCGAGGACGGCATGACCATGATGGTGGTCACCCATGAAATGGGATTCGCCCGCGAGGTGGCCGACACCGTGGCATTCATGGACCAGGGGGTCATCCTGGAACAGGGATGCCCGGACACCATTTTCGACAATCCCCGCGAACCCCGCACCCGGGAGTTCCTGGGACAAATCCTTTAAACAGGAAGGCAACACCATGACCATATTCAACGAACACCAGCAGGAAGTGGCCGAAATCATCGGCGACGACACTTCCAGGTCGGACTGGACCGACTGGAAGTGGCACATCCGCCACTCCATCAAGAACGTGGACGACTTCGAGCGCGTCCTGGGCGTCTCCTTTCCGGAGCGCAAGAAAAAGATCTACGAGCAGACCCTCAAGAAATTCCCCATGTCCGTGACCCCGTACTACCTTTCGCTCATCGACCCGGACGACTACGCCAACGACCCCATCTTCATGCAGTCGTTCCCCAGCCCCGAGGAACTGAAGATCGAGCGCCACGACATGGCCGACCCCCTGCACGAGGACATGGACAGCCCGGCCCCGGGCATCACCCACCGCTATCCGGACCGGGTGCTCTTCCACATCAGCAACACCTGCTCCATGTACTGCCGCCACTGCACGCGCAAGCGCAAGGTGGGCGACGTGGACTCCATTCCGTCGCGCACCAACCTGGAGGAGGGGCTGGAATACATCCGCAACACGCCCCAGATCCGCGACGTGCTGCTCTCGGGCGGCGACCCGTTCATGCTCTCGGACGAAAAGCTGGACTGGATCCTGACCAGGGTGCGCGAAATCGAGCATGTGGAGGTAGTGCGCATCGGCACCCGCATGCCCGTGGTGCTGCCATACCGCATCACGGACAAGCTGGTGAATATGCTCAAGAAGCACCATCCCCTGTGGATCAACACCCACTTCAACCACCCGCGCGAGCTGACCGAATCCTCGCGCCGCGCCCTGGGCAAGCTGGCCGACGCGGGCATTCCCCTGGGCAACCAGAGCGTGCTCCTGGCCGGGATCAACGACTGCCAGCGACTCATCAAGACCCTGAACCAGAAACTGGTCAAGAACCGGGTGCGGCCCTACTACCTCTACCAGTGCGACATGTCCGAGGGCCTGACCCACTTCCGCACGCCCGTGGGCAAGGGCATCGAGATCCTGGAAAGCCTGCGCGGCCACACCAGCGGATTCGCGGTGCCCACCTACGTGGTGGACGCGCCGGGCGGGGGCGGCAAGATCCCGGTCATGCCCAACTACATCGTCTCCTGGGGCACCAACAAGGTGGTGTTGCGCAACTACGAGGGCGTGATCACCACCTACAACGAGCCCGAATCCTACGAACCCAACTACTGCGACCGGAAATGCTCCAAGTGCAACCTGCAGCTCAAGGAGGACGATGCCGAGGAAAAGGCCATCGGCATCGAGAAGCTGCTTTCGGACTGGGACGAGACCACCAGCCTGACACCGGAAAACAACGAACGCATGGAACGGAGGGACGATGCAGCCTGATGCCGTCATCAACCTGGGCAATTCCGTGGTGCAGCACGGCCCGGCCAATGACCGCGTGTATCTGCTGAAGCTGGACACGGACGACCTGCCCGAGATCGTGGATGAGGTTTACGAACTGGGCCGGGAACACGGCTATTCCAAGCTTTTCGCCAAGGTCCCGGCCGGGGAGGCCGCCCACTTCGCGGCGCGCGGATTCATCGACGAGGCCCGCGTGCCGGGCATGTACAAGGGGAAATGCGCCGGATACTTCATGAGCAAGTACCTGGACCAGAACCGGGCCGTACCCAAGGACATCGGACGCATCACCCGGGTGCTGGACTGCGCCGACCGGAAATCCCCCACCCCGAAGGACGAGATCGACACGCACGGCGTGGTGCGCCTGAAGCAGGAAAACGCCGGGGAGCTGGCCGCGCTCTACGACGCGGTCTTCGAATCCTACCCCTTTCCCATCCAGGACCCCGCCTACATCCGCCAGGCCATGAGGGACCACGTGATCTTCTTCGGCATTGTGGAAGACGGCAGGATCGTGGCCGCGGCCTCGGCCGAGCTGGACAAATCATGGAGGTGCGCGGAGATGACCGATTTCGCAACCCTGCCGGACCACCGGGGCCGGGGGGGCGCCGGAAAACTGCTTGCCCGCATGGAAAAATCCATGCAGCCTCTGAATATTCGGACCGCCTACACCATTGCCCGGGCCGAAAGCTTCGGCATGAACATCGTCTTTGCCCGGGCCGGATACTCCTTTGGCGGCACCCTGCACAACAACACGCAGATCGGCGGCAAACTGGAGAGCATGAATGTCTGGCACAAGGAAATTCCCGCTTCGTGACATCCCGGCCCTGAACACGGAATTCACCTATTCGGTCTGGTGGAACCTGCTGCTGATCACAGCGGGCAGCTTTTTCGTGGCCGTGGGCACCAAGAGCCTGGCCGTACCGCACCAATTCATTCCCGGCGGCGTGTTCGGCCTCGGCTCGCTGCTGTATTACTCGGGGGTGCCCATAAATCCTGGCTGGCTCTACGCCCTGCTCAACGCGCCCCTGTTCCTGTTCGCCTGGTTCAAGGTCAGCAGGCGCTTCTTCTGGTACAGCGCCTTTGCGGTCGGGGCCACCACCCTTTTCTACGAGCTGTTCGCCATCCCCATAGTCGTGGAAAGCCAGCTCTACGCAAGCGTGGCCGGCGGCGTGCTCATCGGTTTCGGGGCCGGGGTGGTGCTGCGCTCCCTGGGATCCAACGGAGGGCTCGACGTCATCGCGGTCTTCCTGTTCCAGCGGTTCAACATCGGCATCGGCAAGGTCTACGTGCTCTTCAACGCCGCCCTGTTCAGCCTGTGCCTGTTCCGCCTTTCCCTGGATCTGGTCATCGTCTCGCTGATCATGGTCTTCATCACCTCGGTGGTGGTGGAGCAGACCCTTTCGCTCTTCAACCAGCGCAAGGTGGTCTTCATCGTTTCGGACATGGCCGAGGCCATCAGCCGGGACATCCTGCACGGCCTGAAGCAGAGCGCCACCTTCCTGAAGGGTTTCGGAGCCTATTCGCAAAAGGAAAAGAACGTGCTCATGACCGTGGTCAACAACGTGCAGCTCAAGAAGCTGGAGGAGATCACCTTCACCCATGACGAGAACGCCCTGTTCATCGTGGAAAACACCTTCTCGGTGGTGGGATCGAGCTTCTCGAAACGGAAACTGTACTGAAAACAAAAAAGGGCCGGTCTTTTGACCGGCCCCGCCTGTTGCTACTTCTTGCCTTTTCCCTTGGTTTTGACCTTGGTCTTCGACTTGCCCTGACCCTGCCCCTTTCCGGGGTTGGGCGCGCCCTTGCCCAGGGCCGAGGGATGCACCCCCAGTTCCTTGGCGATGACGCCCCAGCCCTTGCCGGAATCGCGCATGGCCTGGATCTCGGCCTCGGACCTGCCCGAGGCGTTGGACAGGGCCTTGACCTTGGAGGCGTCATAGGCGGCCTGGGACTCCTGCAGTTCCTTGGCGGCCTCCTGTTCCAGGTCCTGGGGCGTGACCTCGCCCGCAGTCTTTTTCGCGCGTTCCAGGATCTCGGGCGGCACCTCGCCGCGCTTGACGGCTTCGTAAGCCTCCCGGGCCCTCTGGTAGCGACCCATGGCCTTGTTCACTTCATCCAGGACCGTATCCTCGGGATAGGTTTCCTGGGCGGCCGCGGGAAGAATGCACGCGGCCCACAGGAACAGGCCGACCAACACGATGAAAATCCGTTTATGCATGACGCCTCCTCTGCGAAAGATAGTGCCGGTATACTACCCCATATACGCCGGAAGGCTATTAGAAGGCACAGAAAAAAATCAGCTCATCTCGGGCTCGGACCGCCAGGCAAGCAGCGGCGAGAGGGGCGCCAGATCGTCGAAGTCGATGCGCATGGCCGAGAAGGCCCCCATCCAGGGAGGGTAGAAACGGTTGTTGATCTGCTTCCAGGGGAAGTCCTCCTTCCACGAGCCCATGGGGCCGGGAAGCACGGAATGGGCCATGGAGGGATGAAAACCGGTGACGCGCCAGACCATGTGCCGAATCTCGAACCAGGAGAACAGCCGGGCCCGGGCCAGGGTCCCGCCCGTGCCGCGCACATTGCGCCAGTAATAGAGGGAGGCCTTGTTCAGGAAGCCCACGAGAATCCCCTTTTCCGCCACCCGGGAGGCCTCGCGCAGCACGGCTTCGGGGTCGGCGCAGAATTCGAGCACGCTCCAGAGGAACACGTATTCAAAGGAATCGTCGTCAAAGGGCAGGTGGCTGCCGTCGCCCAAATGCAATGAGGCGCGGTTGCCGAACCGCTTGCGGGCGGCGGCAATCATACTGTCGCTCTTGTCGATGCCCGTGACGTCGAAACCCATCTGCCAAAGCATCTCCAGAAACAGCCCGGTGCCGCAGCCGATCTCCAGCATGCGAGTGCAGCGCCGGGGCCACCCGGCCACCATGGCCTGCAGCAGCCGGGCCTCGCGCTCCAGGGCGAAACGGCCTTCGCCGGAATCGAACCACGATTCGTATCGTTCAGCATCCCAATACATTATCTGACTCCCGTGCCTCCTGCGAAAGTGTAGCCAACCCGAACGGACATGGCAACGAACAAAGCGAACATGGCGGGGCCGTACACTTTTAATAACGCCGTCACTCTTGACCCGCCCCCGGCGTTCCATACTATGGTAAAATCATGCGTTACACCCTTGCGGCACTCCTCCTTCTCCTTGCCCTGGCCTTCCCGGGCGCGGCCCTGTCCCAGGGGCCGAGAAGCGTCGTGCTGGCCACCCACAACCTGTGCCCCTACGGATGCTACGACGAGAAGGGGACCTTCGACGGCTCCGCCGTGCAAGCGGTCCGCCACGCCTTTCAGCAGATGAACATCCCGGTCAGCATCGTGGTGGTCCCCTGGCAGCAGGCCCAGCAGATGGCGCGCAAGGGGCAGGCGGACGGGTTCTTCGCGGCCTCCCAGAACTCGCGGCGGGATTCGGAAGGGATCATGTCGGCCGTCATCGCGGACCAGAAATGGAACTGGTACCTGCTGCGGGAGTCCCGGCTCGACCCGGCCTCCCCCGACTTCAAAGGCCAGGCGAAGGTGGGCGGTTTTTCCGGGGCCAACATGCTCAAATGGCTCCAGGACAACAACTACAACGTGGTGGGCACCCCGCCCAACACCGAGGGCCTGGCCGACATGCTCCTGGCCCAACGCCTGGACGCCATCCTGGCCAACAACAAGGTGATGGACGAGATCGTCCGAAAGCGGCAACTCCACGGCGTTTTCCGCAGCGTGACCCTGCTGGACAAACCCCTGGGCGTCTACTTTTCCAACCGTTTCCTGCTGCAGTACCCGGACTTCCTGAAGGAATTCAACAAGCACGTCCTGGAATACCGCAAGGAAAATCCGTAGCGGCTACCGAAAAAACCGCCACAACTCCATGGCATCCGAACAACCCCGGGGTTTCTTCACGCCTTACGCACGCAGATTTCCGGCCAGATGCATTCTGTTTTCCGGCCTGTTTTTTGTTCAAAAGGAGGTCGGGCGCGAGGAGCAAAGGGAAAACAGGCCCGACGCGTATATCCCAAATACGCGAGGGACTGCTTTTTCATGCAGCGACGTTGCGAACGGCCCCTTATGGACAAAAAAACAAGGGGTGACCCAATGCCACCCCTTGCCAAAGCTATAACCCTGCCAATGAACCGGGCTTGCGCCCTGGTTTATTCTATTTTTTTTCAGCCTCTTGGGCCTTGGCCTTTTCGGCATCGGCCCTTTGGACCTGCCTTTCCCGACACGCCTTGATGCACGCGGCGTCGCCGTCACAGGCCTTTTCGCAGGCCGCCAGGCTCGCGGCGGCCTCGGTCCCCTCGGCGTGCACCAGAGGGGCAACCACGGCCACACACAGCAATACCGCCATGATCACGGCCATGATCGTTCTTATTTGCTTCATCCTCTAACCTCGTGCGGTTGAAGTTGTCAGGAGGCCGCACGAAGCGGCCTTGCCTTACCATGCGCCTGGACCGAAACCGACGAACGAGTTGGAAACGATTGTCGGAACGTTTTTTATCAACTCTCTCCACGTCCTCGCTTTCGCGCCGGGCACATCCGCACAAAGCAAGAGGCGTGACACTTTTTTACAAAACAACTATTTCAATGCGTTACAATAGTTACGAACAGCCATCTTGCTGATTTCATTCATGAATTTTGTGAACCAAACTGCACCAATCCGCCGCCTCAAAGAACACTTTTTTGCACTTTTTCTCAAAAATACGAAAAAGCCCCGCATGCCGAAGCATGCGGGGCCGCGAAAATGCAAGAGCAAAATAGGCTAGTCGACCGTGCAGTCCTTGAGATAGCCGCAGGCAAAGGCCTCGGCGCTCATGGCCTTCTTGCCCTCGGGCTTGACCTCAGGGGTCAGGTAGACCTTGTCGGCGGTGGCGATGGCCAGCCTGCCGTCGATCTCGCCGAGGATGGTGCCCGGCTCGATGGCGCCGGAATCATCCGCGCCCACCTCGCCCGGGACCACGTTGAGACGAAGCTTTTTGCCGGTCTCATTGGTCCACTGGAAATACGCGCCCGGCCAGGGATACATGGCCCGGATCTGATTGTGGATCTGCTCAGCGGGCCGGTTCCAGTCGATCTCGCCCTCCTGCTTGGAAAGCTTCTTGGCGTAGGAGGCCAGGGAGTCGTCCTGCGGCTTCAGCTCGTAGGAACCGGTCCTGAGCCGGGACAGGGCCTCCACAATGCACTGGCCGCCAAGCAGGGCCAGTTCGTCGTGGATCTGCCCGGCATGGTCGTTGTGGGCGATGCGCAGGGCGCGCATGACCATAACCGGTCCGGTGTCCAGGCCCGCCTCCATCTTCATGATGCTGATGCCGGTGACGAACTCGCCGTCCTGGATGCAGCGCTGGATGGGAGCCGCGCCCCGGTACTTGGGCAGAAGCGAGGCGTGCACGTTAAGCGGCATGTATTTCGGGATGTCCAGCACGGACTGCGGCAGAATCAGGCCGTAGGCGGCCACCACGAGCACGTCCGGCCCGAGCGCGGCCAGTTCGTCCACGTCCTTTTGGTCCTTGAAATTGACCGGCTGAAAGACGCCGATGCCGTTTTCCAGGGCCACCACCTTGACCGGCGACGGCCGGCACTGCTGGCCCCGGCCGCAGGGACGATCGGGCTGGGTGTAGACGGCAACGAC
This sequence comes from Salidesulfovibrio onnuriiensis, assembly GCF_008001235.1. Lineage (GTDB taxonomy): Bacteria > Desulfobacterota > Desulfovibrionia > Desulfovibrionales > Desulfovibrionaceae > Pseudodesulfovibrio > Pseudodesulfovibrio onnuriiensis. The sequence goes on from NZ_CP040751.1 coordinate 245,445, forward strand.
CTCGCACTCGTCCGAGGCGATCAGGGCGCGCAGGCTCTCGGCCGCGAAGTCGGGCGTGCCCATGAATACAACACGCAGTCTGCCTTTGTCCTCGCCCATGCTCATCCCCTTATGCCCACTTGCTGGCTTTCTTGCGGTACATGGCCTTTTTCAGGCTGCTGGACCGGTCCACGATGGTCACGCCGTTCAGGTGGTCCACCTCGTGCTGGATGATGACGGCTAGGTAGCCCTCGGCCTCCATGCAAATTTCCTTTCCTTCGGGGTCCACGGCCTTGACCGAGATCTTTTCCGAGCGCTTGACCTTGCCCGTGAATTCCGGACAGCTCAGGCAGCCTTCCTCGGAATCCACCGAGCCCTCGCAGGAGGTGATCTCGGGATTGATCATCACCATCAGATCACCACGCTCCTTGGGGCCGGTCTGGTCCACGCAGATCAGGCGGATGGATTCGCCCACCTGCGGGGCGGCCAGACCCACGCCGTCGCCCTCGTACATGGTCTCGATCATGTTCTCGATCAGCTCCTTCAACTCGGGAGTGACCTTTTCAATGGGCTCGGCCTCGGCGGCCAGAACCGGCTCGGGCCATCTGCATATTTCAAGTTTCATAAGAATGCCTCCGGCGGCTGGGGAAAGGGGGAGAAAACCTTTTGAAAAAGGTTTTTCTCCCCCTTCCTCCAGATCCCCATTCCCGCTGCCGGGAGATGGAATCCACCATATATATTTCAATTTACCCCGCCCATGCCGCAACGCGGCATCGCCAAACGGTTTGGGTGGGGGAGGTCCGGAGGGGGAACCCTTTTTCCAAAGGGTCCCCCGCCAGCTCGTATCTACTCTTTTTCCTGCACCTTTTCGCGCAGGCGAATGCCGACTTCGCGCAGCTGCGTGTTGGCGACTTCGCTGGGCGCTTCGGTCATCATACAGGTTGCCTTCTGCGTCTTGGGGAAGGCGATGACGTCGCGGATGGACTTGGCCCCGCACAGGATCATGATAAGTCTGTCCAGGCCAAAGGCAATACCGCCGTGCGGCGGCGCACCGAACTTCAGGGCGTCCATGAGGAACCCGAACTTCTCGCGGGCCTCGGCTTCGTCGATGCCCAAGGCCTTGAACATGATCTGCTGCTGTTCCGGGGTGTGGATGCGGATGGAGCCGCCGCCCACCTCGTAACCGTTGAGCACCAGGTCGTAGGCGCGGGCCAGGGCATTGCCCGGGTCGGACGCCAGGGTCTTCATCTGGTCCGGCTGGGCCGAGGTGAAGGGATGGTGACGCGCCACATAACGCTTTTCATCGGCGTCGTATTCCAGCAGCGGGAAATCCGTGACCCACAGGGGCGCGAACACGGACTCGTCGATGAGCTCGAAGCGCTCGCCCATCTTGACGCGCAGGTTGCCCAGGGCGGTGTTGGCGATGTCCGCCTGACCGGCCTGGAAGAAAAGGATGTCGCCCGGTTCCAGCTGGACGCGTTCCTGGAGCTTGGCCTTTTCGTCGTCCGAGAAGAACTTGACGATGGGGGACTGCCATTCACCGTCCTCCTTGACCTTGATCCAAGCCAGGCCCTTGGAGCCGTAGATCTCGACGTACTTGGTGAACTCGTCGATCTCCTTGCGGGAAAGCTCAGCGCCGCCGGGCACCTTCATGACCTTGACCAGCTCGGCGGCGGCAAAGACCTTGAAGCCGCCGCCCTGGAAGATGTCGGTCACTTCCACAAGCTTGAGGTCGAAACGCACGTCCGGCTTGTCCACGCCGTAGTCGCGGATGGCTTCGGCGTAGGTCATGCGCGGGAACGGGGTCGGCAGTTCATGGCCCAGGGTGTCCCTGAACATGTTGGTCACCAGGCCCTCGGCCATGTCCTGGATGAGCGCCTCGTCGGCAAAGCTCATCTCGATATCGATCTGGGTGAACTCGGGCTGGCGGTCGGCGCGCAGGTCCTCGTCGCGGAAGCACTTGACGATCTGGAAATACTTGTCCAGGCCGGAGACCATGAGCATCTGCTTGAACAGCTGCGGGGACTGCGGCAGGGCGTAGAACTGGCCCTGGTTCACGCGGCTGGGAACCAGGAAGTCGCGGGCGCCCTCGGGGGTGGACTTGGTCAGCACCGGGGTTTCCACTTCCAGAAAGCCGAGGCCGTCCAGATAGCGGCGCGCGGACTGGGCGGCCTTGTTGCGCAGGATGAAGTTCTTGGCCAGGGCCGGACGGCGCAGGTCCAGGAAGCGGTACTTGAGGCGCAGGTTCTCCCCGGCCTCCACGCGGTCCTCGATGGGGAACGGCGGGGTCTCGGAGGTGTTGAGCAGCTTGTACTCGTCCACGAGCACCTCGATCTCGCCGGTGACGAGATTGGCGTTGGTCATGCCCTCGGGACGCGGGCCCACGGTGCCCTTGATGGCCAGCACGTATTCGGTGCGCAGGGCATGGGCGCGCTCGTGCACGTCCTGGTTGTGCTCGGGGCTGAAGACCACCTGGGTCAGGCCCTCGCGGTCGCGCAGGTCGATGAAGATCAGGCCGCCGTGGTCGCGGCGAAACTGGACCCAGCCCATGAGCGTGACCTGATCGCCGATGTTGGCCGAGGTCAGCTCATTGTTATGGTGGCTGCGTCTCCAGCCGCCCAAATCTTCAATGACCCGATATTCGTCGTAATCGCGTTCTTCAATATGTCCAGACATTGCTGCTCCTTATTTGGCCTCTGCGCCGCCCGCTCCGGTTGCCGAACTGATGCGGCGGCCGATTCCCCTAGAGGCTCTTGAGATATTCTTCTCGTTTGATCGTATATTGGTCGTTGTCCCCGGCCATGTCCTTGACCGTGACGGTTCCGTTCTCGAATTCGTCCTGCCCGATGATCAGGCAGGCCTTTGCGCCCGACTTGTTGGCGGCGCGCATGCGGCTCTTCATGGAGCCGCCGCCGTAGCTCACGTCGCCGGAAAGGCCCTTTTCGCGCATCTGCTGCGCAAAGATCATGGCCTGGTTGCCCGCGTCCTTTTCCACCACGGCCAGGTAGAAATCCGGGGCCGGGGCCTCCCGCTCGCCCAGCAGCAGCGCCAGGCGCTCCATGCCGCAGGCGAATCCGGTGCCCGGGCAGTCCGGACCGCCCAGGTTCAGAACAAGCCCGTCGTACCGGCCGCCGCCCGCAACCGCGGTCTGGGAGCCGATGTCGTTGCTGGTAATCTCGTAGGTGGTGCGCACGTAGTAGTCCAGGCCGCGCACCAGGCGGGGGTTGAGCACGTATTCCACGCCCGCGCCGTCCAGCACGGCCTTCACATCCGCAAAGTGCTGCTCGCACTCGTCGCAGAGGTGGTCGGCAATGCTCGGGGCGTCCTTGACCAGCTCCTTGCAGGTCGGGACCTTGCAGTCGAGCACGCGCATGGGATTGGTATCGATGCGACGACGGCAGTCCTCGCAGAATTCCTCCCGGTTCTTGCTCGTGTAGTAGTCGGTCAGGGCCTGGCGATAGGCGGGGCGGCAGTCGTGGCAGCCCAGCGAATTGAGCTCCACGGCCAGCTTCTTCAGGCCGATCTCGTTCAGGAACGTGGTCAGCATGAGGATGAGTTCCGCGTCGGCCTGGGCCTCGGGCGCGCCGAAGATTTCCACGTCCAGCTGGTGGAACTGGCGCAGGCGGCCCTTCTGGGGCCGTTCGTAGCGGAACATGGGGCCGGTGGAGAAATATTTGCAGATCCTGCCGGGCTGGTATTCCTTGGACTCGATAAAGGCGCGCACCATGCCCGCGGTGGCCTCGGGGCGCATGGTCAGGGAACGGCCCTTGCGGTCCGGGAAGGTGTACATTTCCTTGCCCACCACATCGGTGTCCTCACCGATGGACTTCTGGAACAGCTCGGTCTTTTCCAGGACCGGGGTCCTCAGTTCGCCAAAGCCGTAGCGGCCGAACACCTCGCGTGCGGTGTTTTCGAGGTAGGTGAAAACATCGGCGTCCTGGCGGAACATGTCCGCAAAACCCTTGATCTTTTGTATCTTCGACATCGGTTCTTCCAATACATTAGTATGAATGTGCTGCGGGAAACGGTTTTGGTTATGCTATCCGGCACCGATTGTCAAAGGTTGGCGGGAACGGCCCGGGGGGAGGCAAGACTTTTCAAGAATCGGCAAACGATATAAAAAAACGAAATTTATCAAACAGACACAGGAGACTGCATGCGGATAATAACTTGCCCGACAGATATCAGCGCCACCCTCCTCAAACTCATATCCAGGTATGATAAACTCTCATGGGCTGTCGCATGGGCCACCAACCCCCGCGACATCATCGACACCCTGCTTCTCAACCCCAAAAAAATACGGCATATGGTCGTCGGCCTCCGTTTCGAGCAAACCTCCCCCTTGTTCATAGAAAGCTTCCAGCATGTCAAAAATGTTAAGTATATCGACCTGCAAGAGGGCGTCTTTCACCCAAAGTGCTACCTTTTCTACAACAACAGGAACAAGTGGGAAGCACTCATCGGAAGTTCGAATCTCACCACCAACGCCATGACGAAAAACGCCGAGATCTGTGTTCACCTCTCGTCATCCGACACCGGCACACCATACGACGACATCAGAAAATACATTGTCGGCTACTGGAAAAAGGCCTGGCGGTTGAGCAAGAAAGAATTCGAGAACTACAAACAGCGTTACGAAAGAAGAAACAAAAATCGAACGACGAACTACATGAACGACAGAATACCGGCCGCCGCGCTGGAGCAGAGGCTGGACTGGGCCGGCTTTGTGGAAGAGGTCCTCGACAATGACTATTATGATGAAATGATTAAAGTTCTGGACCATGCCCAAGATCTCTTCAAAAAACACAGTTTCGCAGACTTCAGCAAACAGGACCGGCGAAGGATCGCCGGGACCTCAAAGGAGAAAGACTCGGATTGGGGGCTGTTCGGACGGATGAACTTCGCAACCCGTTTCCAACAGCAGGTTGCCCTGAACAACAAGGCCATCAGCAACGCGCTGGACGCGATTCCCACAACCGGGATCGTCAGAAAATCCGATTACGACTCGTTCATCAAAATCATTAAGAAAGGCTTTCCGGATGGAGGCTTGGGGATATCAACGGCCACAAGGCTTCTGGCCATGAAACGGCCTGACTACTTCATATGCGTTTCCAAACCGAATCAACTTCAGCTGGCAAATTTGCTGGGGGTCCCGAAAAGCCACGTCTACAGCATCGATGAATACTGGGAAAGCGTCGTCGAAACAGCACAGAACACATCGTGGTGGGCCGACGCTGTAAACGACACGAAAAACAAGATTATCAAAAAATACAAAATGGCCCTGCTGGACGTCCTTTGTTACCAAGGTCCTTCATAATCCGCTGCGCCTGAAAAACTGGCCCAAAGCGAGCTACTCCATCTCCTCGGCCACGCTCTCGCCGCGCAGCACCTCCACCCCATTGTCCAGAATCCGGAAGGTGGACTCCCCGGCCACGGCGGCCAGGGTCTCGGCATCCACCAGCAGAAAGCCCTTGAGCTTGGCCTTGATGCGCTTGCCGTCCATATCGCCCACGGATTCGCCCGAATCATGGAACCGGATCACGTAGCACTCCCGCTCCCTGTAGGTTGTCCTGCCCAGGAGCGTGGTTTCCGTGTTCTCGCGCAGCAGGTTGCGCACGCTGTTGGGAACCAGGGGCGAATGCTGGGAGATAACGTCCCGGCTGACAAGCTTGGTATAGACCACGGGGATGAAGATCATGCGGAACAGGCCTTCGGCCTGCAGGTACTTCTCCGAGCCCGGGGCGTACTCCTTCATGGTCACCCCGTCGCGCACCCGCATCCGGCGGGTGACCACATTGCCCTCCACGTCGGTGGCCACGTCGAAATTCATGTCGCTGTTCACGTCCGGGCTGCGCAGGTTCACGTCCACGCTCCACTGCAGCAGGTCCCCCTTGAGCTCCGAGGCATAGAAGAACTCGGAAACCACCCTGGTCCGCTTTTTCGGGGAGGTGAATTCCGTGGTCAGCCGGATCTTCCCCTTCACGGGCGCATACCGGTATTCCACGGGCTCGGTGACAGGCACGATGTCCAGGTCGGCGAAATCGACCCTGCCCGCGGTGCACCCGAGCAGGGAAAAAAGAAGCAGGAGAACAGGGAATCGGAACCGTTTCATGGCGAACCTCGCAGGAATGGCTGTGTCTTTTTCGGCAGTATAGCCTGCCCGCCCGCCACGTCAACACATGCGGCAAAGGAACGGCTTGACATCGGCGGCAAAGCTGATTCAACTCTGCAAGTCAGAAATTATAAGGAGTGTACTCAATGAGAAGCAAAAAGATGACCGCCGGGCTGGAAAAGGCCCCGCACCGTTCCCTGTTGCACGCATCAGGCCTCACCCGCGAAGAAATGGACCGCCCGCTCATTGGCGTGTGCCATGCCGCCAACGGCATCATTCCGGGCCACGTGCACCTAGAACAGATTGCGCAGGCGGTCATGGCCGGAGTGCGCATGGCCGGCGGAACGCCTATCCAGTTCCCGGCCATCGGCGTGTGCGACGGCATTGCCATGAACCACGAGGGCATGAAGATGTCGCTGCCCAGCCGCGAGATCATCGCCGACTCCGTGGAGATCATGGCCACGGCGCACCCGTTCGACGCCCTGGTCTGCATTCCCAACTGCGACAAGATCGTGCCCGGCATGCTCATGGCCATCCTGCGCCTGAACATCCCGGCCATCGTGGTCTCGGGCGGCCCCATGCTGGCGGGCGACCGGGGCAAGACCGACCTCATCTCCGTGTTCGAGGGCGTGGGCCGTGTCAAGGCGGGCACCATGACCGAGGAGGAACTGGCCGAACTGGAACAGTCCGCCTGCCCCACCTGCGGCTCCTGCGCGGGCATGTTCACGGCCAACTCCATGAACTGTCTTTCCGAAACCATCGGCCTGGCCCTGCCCGGCAACGGCACCATACCGGCGGTCATGTCCGAGCGCACCCGCCTGGCAAAGACCGCGGGCATGCGCGTCATGGACCTGCTGGAAAAGGACATCAAGCCGCGCGACATCGTCACCAGAAAGTCCGTGCACAACGCCGTGACCATGGACATGGCCCTGGGCTGCTCCACCAATACCGTGCTGCACCTGCCCGCCCTGTTCCGCGAGGCGGGCCTGGACCTGGGCCTGGACATCTTCAACGAGGTTTCGCGCAAGACGCCCAACCTGTGCAAGCTCTCGCCCGCCGGGCCGCACCACATGGAAGACCTGAACCGCGCGGGCGGCATTCCCGCTGTCATGACCGAACTGACCAAGAAGGACCTGCTCAACCTGGACGCCCTCACCGTCACCGGCAGGACCGTGGGCGAAAACCTGGAGGCGCTCAAGGCCGCCAACAAGGACGAATCCATTGTCCGGCCCATCGACAATCCCTACAGCGCCGAGGGCGGCATCGCCATCCTCTACGGCAACCTGGCCCCGCAGGGCTGCTGCGTGAAGCAGTCGGCCGTGGCCCCGGAAATGATGCACCGCACCGGCGCCGCCAAATGCTTCAACTCCGAAGAGGAATGTGTGGAGGCCATCCTGGGCAACAAAATCCAGGCCGGCGACGTGATCGTGGTCCGCTTCGAAGGCCCCAAGGGCGGCCCGGGCATGCGCGAAATGCTCACCCCCACCTCGGCCATCGCGGGCATGGGCCTCGGCGACAGCGTTGCGCTCATCACGGACGGACGCTTCTCGGGCGGCACGCGCGGCGCGGCCATCGGCCATGTCTCGCCCGAAGCGGCGGCAGGCGGGCTCATCGGCCTGGTCCGGGACGGCGACAAGATCGAGATCAACATCCCCGAGCGGTCCATCAACCTGCTCGTGGACGAGGCCGAGCTCGACAAACGCCGGGCAGCCTTCAAGCCCGTGGTCAAGGAAATCCACTCACCCTTCCTCAAGCGCTATGCCCGGCTGGTGACATCCGCTGCGACCGGCGCTGTTTTCGAAGAATAAATAACTGAGGGGGAACCGTTTGAAAACGGTTCCCCCTCAGACTCCCCCTCCAAAACCTCTTGGCTATCGCGCTGTCGCGCGGTGGCTTTTTTTGTATCCCTCGTCCGAGCTCGAGGCTGCCAAGAAGGGTGCGAATTCGCGGCGCAAAAAAAGCCAGCCCCAGCGTATGACCCAATACGCGAGGAGCTGGCTTTCTTGCAGCAACAAAGTAGACGCGCCCCTATGGGCGGCCGTCCCTATTCGTAACTCACCTGAACCTTGTCCAGGTAGCGGTACACGTCGGCCAGGCACAGGCGCAGGCTGGACTCGTCCTTGGCGTCGGCCAGCAGTTCCAGTTCCTTGCACAGGCGGCCGAGCCCCTTGAGGCCGAACCCGTAGGCCGCGCCGCCCACCTTGTGGCCGAGACGCCGCACTTCCGGGAAGTCGAGCCTGATGAGCGCGTCCTCCATTTCCTTGCAGTCGTCCCGGCTGTGCTCGATGAACGGGTTGATCAGGTCGCGGAAGTTCATGTTGACCACTTCCTGCGGCGCGCTCTCGGCCTCGGGCGCATTGGAGCCCGCATGCTTGGCCAGGGCGTCCAGCAGGGTCAGCTTCTTGACCGGCTTGACCAGGTAGTCGTCGCACCCGGCCTGGCGGCAGCGTTCGCGGTGCTCGGCAAAGGAATGGGCGGTCAGGGCGATGATGGGCGTGTCATGCACCTCTCCGGGATTCGCTTCGTATTCGCGCATGGCCTCGGTGGCGGCATACCCGTCCATGACCGGCATTTCCATGTCCATGAGCACGGCGTCGTACTTGTTCTCCTTGAACATGGCCAGCGCCTGCTTTCCGTCCTCGGCCATGTCCAGGCGCACGGGCGAATTCATGAGATACAGCCGCACGATCTCGCGGTTGGAGGGGTTGTCCTCGGCCAGCAGGATGCGCAACGGCGGCAATTGCGTTTCCAGGTGCCGAACCTCGTCGCCGCCGGACGGCTGGCTCACGCCGGTGGCCTCGAACACGGAACGCACCAAGTCGCGGCGCTTGAAGGGCTTTTGGCAACAGCTGTTGATGCCCAGCTTGGGGAACATGTCGTGGCAGTCAACATACCCCTGGGTAAGCATGATGATGGGCGGTTTTTCCTCGAATTCCTGGCGGATGATCTTGGCCAGGCTCAACCCGTCCATGCCGGGCATGATCTGGTCGATGAACAGCAGGGAATAGGCCTCGGCCCCCTGCTCCCGGAGCAGGGCGAGGGCCGCGGATCCGTCCTCGGGCGCATCGACTTCCGCGCCCCAGGCCCCCAGGATCTCGGCCAGAATGGCCCGGCTGGACCCGTTGTCGTCCACCACCAGCGCCCTGGTGCCGGAAAGTTCGGGGAGCGGCTGCTGCCTGGCGTCCTTGGCCTTGGACATGACGGCCGTGAACTTGAAGACCGATCCCTTTCCGGTCTCGCTTTCCACCCAGATCCTGCCGCCCATGAGGCCCACCAGCCTGCGGCAGATGGCCAGTCCGAGGCCGGTGCCCCCGTAGCGTCGGGTGGTGGAGCTGTCCGCCTGTAGGAAGGGATCGAAAACGGATTCCAGTTTCTGGCGGTCGATGCCCACCCCTGAATCGCGCACGGAAAAGAGCAGGGCGTCCGCGCCGTAGGAGGCCGGGGCGGGCTCCACGCCCAGCAGAATTTCACCGCTGTCCGTGAATTTCACGGCATTGGAAAGCAGGTTGAGCAGGACCTGGCGCAACCGCGTGGGGTCGCCCATAACGCTTTCCGAAACGCCGGGCGCAATGCGGCAGACCATTTCCAGCCCCTTGGCATGGGCCTGGGACGCCAGGGTGGCGGCAACGCCCTCCACCTCGTCCCGCAGACGGAAACGGATGTTCTCCAGCTCGATCTGACCGGCCTCGATCTTGGAAAAATCCAGGATGTCGTTGATGATGGCCAGCAGGGTTTCCCCCGAGGTCTGCAGCAGTTCCACGTAGCGCATCTGCTGGCTGTTGATCTGGGTTTCGCCCAGGAGGTCGGCCGTGCCTATGATGGCGTTGAGCGGCGTTCGAATCTCATGGCTCATGGTGGAGAGGAACACGCTCTTGGAGGCGTTGGCCTCCTCGGCGGCCACCTTGGCCTTTCTGAGCTGCTCCGAGGTGTTCTTGTGCTGCTCCACCTCGTGCTTGAGTTCCTCGGTGCGGCTTTCCACCAGCAGGCCGAGGGTTCTCTTCTGGGACTCGATGGCCCGCAGCCGCAGCTTGACGCCCGCGTAGCAGCCGACCACGAAGACCAGGATGATGAACGTCCGGAACCACCATGTCTTGTAGAACGGCGGGGTGATGATCACCCGCAGGGAAGTCCCCTGCTCGTTCCAGACCCCGTCGCTGTTGGCGGCGCGCACCCGGAAGGTGAATGTTCCATGGTCGAAGTTGGTGTAGGTGGCCGTCTGCACCCTTCCCGAATCCACCCATTCCTTGTCGAATCCCTCCAGCATGTACTGGAAGCGGTTCTCCGAAGGGTTGTTGTAGTCCAGGGCCGCAAAGGAGAAGGAAAAGAACTTGTCCCTGTAGGAAAGGGTGATCTCCTGCGCCTCGGTGATGTTCTCCTTCAGGTGGGCGGGCTTGTTCATGACCCGGAGCCCGGTGATGACCACGGGCGGGGGCACCATGTTCAGCTTGACCTTTTCCGGATCGAACACGGTGACACCCTGGGTGCCGCCGAAGACGGCCTCGCCCTTGTCTGTCCGGGTGTAGCCGTTCATCCAGAACTCGTTTCCCTGCAGGCCGTCCTGGGCCTCGAAATTGAGTACCTCGCCGGTGACGGGATTCAACTTGAAAATGCCCTTGTAGGTGCTGGCCCAGAGCATGCCCTGCCTGTCCACCACCATACCCTGGATGGCGTCGTTGCCCAGGCCGTCCTGGACCATGTAGCGCTTGAACACGCCCGCGGCCACGTCAAAACGGTTCAGCCCCTTGTCCGTGCCCACCCAGATCGCGCCGTCCGGGGTTTCCACGATGGGCGTGACCCGGTCGTTGGAGATGCTGGTGGGATCGGAAGGGTCATGCATCCAGTAACGGGCCTTGCCCGTGGCGCGGTCAAAGAGGTTCAGGCCCGCATTGGTGCCGAGCCAGAAATTGCCCTTGCTGTCCTCAAAAATGTTGCGGATGCGGTTGTGGCTGATGCTTTCCGGGTCGTCATCGTTGTGCAGGTACTGGGTGAAGGTTCCCGTTTCCCGGTCCAGCTTGTTCAGCCCCCGCTTGCTGGTGCCCACCCACAGGGTTCCCTGCCTGTCCTCGTAGACATACCAGATATTGTCCATGCTCAGGCTTGCGGGGTCCCCTGGATCGTTCCGGTAGACCTTGAGCACCTCTCCCGTGGCCCGGTCCAGGGCGATGAGACCATCGTCCTGGGTGCCGATCCAGAGCACGCCCCTGGAATCGCCGTATACATAATTGATCTTGTCGCTGGGCAGCCGGCCGTTCTCCACCGTGAACCGGGTGATGTTCCCGGTGTGCCGGTCCACGCGGTTCAGGCCGCTGTTGAGGTTCCCCACCCAGAGGGTGTCGCCCTCGCCCCAGACAAACGGGGCCACGGGACCGGCCAGGCTGTTCTCGTTCCAGGGCTCATGCCGGTAGAGGCCGAAGGCCTGCACCTTGGGAGAAAGCCGGCAGGCGCCGTTGCCGTAGGTGCCGACCCAGAGTACGCCCGAATGGTCCTCGAAAACAACCCGAACCTCGTCGTTGCTCAGGCTGCGGGGGTCATAGGGGTTGTGGCGGTAGAACTCGAAATCCCATGCGCCGGGGCTGCCCTTGCGCTGTGTGCGCAGGGCCAGGCCGAACTCGGTTCCGAGCCAGAAATCGCCTTCCCGATCCTTGTAGATGGCGTCCACCTCGATGGGGTCGAGGTAGGGAGTGAAGACGCCGGATGCGATATCTAGGAGATGCAGGCCGCCTTCCTCGGTGCCCACCCAGAGTTGGCCGGGATTTTCCGCGAACAGGCTCAGCACCAGGTCGTGGCGCAGGGACTGGGGCCCGCCGTCGGCCAGATAGCGGGTAAAGGTGCCGGTGGCCGGATCAAAGCGGTTCAGGCCATGCTCGGTCCCCACCCACAGGGTCCCGGAAAGGTCCTCGGCAATGACGCGGATCTCGTTGCTGCTGATGCTCCCGGGATCGCCGGGATCGTTGCGGTAGCTGGTGAAGGTCTTTGTTTCGGGATCGAAACGGTTGAGTCCCTCGTAGGTGCCCACCCAGAGAACGCCCTTGCTGTCCTCGTACAGGGCGCGCACCGAGTTGCCGGAAATACTGGAGGGATCGTTCGGATTGTTGACAAAGGCCTCGAAGGTGCCGGAAACGCGGTCGTACCGGTTCAGGCCGCCGGTCTTGGTGCCGACCCAGAGCGTCCCCTTGCTGTCTTCGAGCAGGGCGCGGATGTTGTTGTCCGACAGGGAGCCGGGGTTATCAAGCGCATGCTTGAAGACCTTGACCTTGTTACCGTCGTAGCGGTTCAGGCCCTCGTAGTTGCCGATCCAGATGAATCCCTTGGAGTCCTGGATCATGCACAGCACATGGGACTGGGACAGGCCGTCCTCCGCCGTCAGCCTGTCGAAACGAAGACTTCGCCCGGCCGCCAGGGACTCGCCCGCACCGGCCAACAGGAACACCGCACTCACCGCCAACGCAACAGCCCAAACAACGCGCTTCATCAGAAATCTCCCGAGCAGGAAATTGATGCCCCCTTCCCGGATGCACCGCAGTGCACCTCGCTCACACCGGAAATTCGCAAACCCCATACCGCGAAAACGTACCCGTTCTTAATCCTTGAGCAAAGATTACAGAAAACAACCATAAAGACCACAGCGAACATAGCACATTATATTTTTATTTCCAGCGGCATGTAACTTGAATGGGATTTCCAGACGTCAAAAAAATAACCACCCGTGGAGGGCGACCATGAGACATACCTGTATCTTGTGCGGCAAGCAGATCGAGAACCACGACTTCTTCATGGACTACGGCCAGGGGAACGTCTGCAGCACCTGCCTGGTGGGCCTGGAGGTACCGAACATGGGCATCTCCGCCCTGTTCATGCAGGACCATTCCTGCGAAGCGCCCAAGTACGAGCCCAGCGAGGAACTCGTTCTGGAGGCCATGCAGGCTATCTCGTAAAACAGGCTGCCGACAAGGCGCCTGCTTCATCGTTGCTGCGAAAAAGACTCACCCTTACGTGTGCATGATACGCGTCGGGCAAGTCTTTTCCTTGCGCCTTGAATACGATGCCCTCTTGCAAGCCTGCGGCTTGGCAAGGTCGCCTGGAAAAGTGCGTATATAAGGAATAATAAAAAGGCAGACCCGACGTGTATTCAAGCATACACGAGGGACTGCCCCTTTTGGAAACGACGCCGTAGGCGTGCTCTCATCGGCAACCGCTATTCCGTTTCAAAACCGATCTTCCTGATCGCCTCCTTGACGGCGTCCTCGGGAACCGGCTTTTCCTCGTCATACTTTGCAATGCCGCTGGCCAGGTCCACGGAGACGTTGATCACGCCGTCCAGGGCGTCCAGGGCATCGGTCACGGACTTGACGCAATGCTGGCAGCTCATGCCGTTCACTTTTACTTCCGCCATACCACAACTCCTTTATTTGTTTTCATAAAATCTTAACCGCAAGGCATTGGAAACCACGGTGACCGAGCTGCAGGCCATGGCCGTGCCCGCCATCATGGGGTTCAGGGTGGGCCCGCCGAAGGCGTGCAGCAGCCCGGCGGCAACCGGGATGCCGATGGTGTTGAAGGCAAAGGCCCAGAAAAGATTCTGCCTGATGTTGGCCATGGTGGCCCGGCTCAGGCCCAGGGCCGTGAGCAGCGCGTTCAGGTCGCCCTTCATAAGCACCACGTCGCCGGAATCCACGGCCACGTCGATGCCCGATCCCATGGCCAGGCCCAGGTCGGCCCGGGCCAGTGCGGGCGCATCGTTGATGCCGTCGCCCACCATGGCGGTCTTGAGGCCCTCGGCCTGGAGCTTCTCCACTTCCTCGGCCTTGCGGTCCGGCAGCACCTGGGCAATGACCCGGTCAATGCCGGCCTGGCGCGCCACGGCCTCGGCCGTGGTTTTGTTGTCGCCGGTGAGCATGATCACCTGCATGCCCATGGAATGCAGCCGGGAGACAACAGCCGGGGCCTCGTCGCGCAGCTTGTCCGCAATGCCGAACACCGCAGCCATCTTCCCGTCCACGGCCATGAACAGAGCGGTCATGCCCTGACCCGACAGGGCGTCGGCGGCCTTGACCACGGCATCGGACGCCGCGTCCGGAATATCGCTTTCCCGCATGAACTCGGCGTTGCCCATGAGCACGTTGCGCCCGCCCGCAGTGGCCCGCAGTCCCCGCCCGGGAACGGCCTCGAAGGACTCGGGCTCGTTCATGGCCAGGCCTTTGGCAGCGGCCCCACGCAACAGGGCCTGCGCCAGGGGGTGTTCCGATTGCGACTCGGCAACGGCGGCCAGTTGCAGGGCCTCGTCCCCCGCCATGCCGTTGAACACGGAAGTCTCCACCAGTTCGGGCCTGCCGTGGGTCAGGGTGCCGGTCTTGTCGAAGACCACGGCATTGATGCTTCCGGCCTCCTGCAGGGCCCGGCCGCTCTTGATGAGCACGCCCAGCTGCGCGCCCCGGCCCGTGCCCACCATGATGGAAACCGGCGTGGCCAGCCCCATGGCGCAGGGGCAGGCAATGACCATGACGGCCACGAAGATGCGCAGGCTGAACGGGAAGTCCGCCCCGCCCACCGTGAACCAGATCAGGCCCGAGGCTATGGCGATGCCGATGACCGCCGGAACGAAATAGTAGCTGATGCGGTCGGCCAGGTTGGCGATGGGGGCCTTGGAGCCCTGGGCCTCCTGCACCAGGCGGATGATGCGGGCCAGCATGGTGTCCGCACCCACGCGCTCGGCGCGGACCGTGAGCGCGCCCGTGGTGTTGAGGGTGCCCCCGGCGACCGGGTCTCCCTCGTCCTTGGAAACGGGCACGGATTCACCCGTGAGCATGGACTCGTCCACGTGGGAACGGCCCGAAAGCACCACGGCGTCCACCGGGATGCGCTCTCCCGGCTTCACCAGCAGGGTGTCGCCCGGCTCCACCTCGTCCACGGGAATCTCGCGCTGTTCCCCGTCCGCGACTAGGGTGGCCGTATCCGGAGCCAGCTTCATGAGCGAGCGGATGGCGTCCGAGGTCTTGAGCTTGGACCGGGCCTCGAAATACTTGCCCAGGGAAATCATGGCGATCAGCACGGCGGCCGACTCGAAATAGAGGTCCATGGCCCGTTCCACCGGCTCCACGCCCAGGAGGATCTCCAGGGTGTTCCACAGGGAATAGGCCAAGGCCGCGCCCGTGCCCACGGCCACCAGGGAATCCATGTTGGGGCCGCCGCGCAGCAGGGCCGGAATACCCTGGGTATAGAACCGCCTGCCGGACCAGACCACGGGCAGGGCCAGGCCGAGCTGAACCAGGGCGAAGGTCAGCGGATGCATGAAGGGGTCGAGCCACAGGGGCAGGGGCATGCCCCACATGTGGCCCATGCTGAGGACCAGGAGCGGCAAGGCAAAGAGAAAGGCCGGGATGAGCTCCAGCTTCTGGGTGCGCAGCCGTTCCTCGGCCTCGCGGCGCTTTTCCTCGAAACGCGAGGTCCCGGCGCTCCGGGTCTCGGTGGTGAAGCCCGCGTCGTGGATGGCCTTGCGGATCTCGCGGCGGCCCACGACCTTGGGGTCGAATTCGAACCGGCCGGTCTCGGCGGCCAGGTTCACGCTGGCGCTCTCCACCCCGTCCAGGGCCGCGACCACCCGCTCGATGCGGGCCGAGCAGGCCGCGCAGTGCATGCCGCCGAGCCCCAGGTCCAGGGTTTCCCTGTCGGAGACGAATTCGGCCTCGAACCCGAGAGCCTTGATGCGGTTCCCCACCTCCGCGATGTTCAGCGAATCGGGGTCAAAGGAGAGATCCATGCTCTCCGCGGCCAGGTTCACGTTCACGTCCCGCACGCCCTCCATGCCGCCCACAACCCGCTCGATGCGGGCCGAACAGGCCGCGCAGTGCATGCCCTTGATATTGGCTTGAGCCTTGCTCATGACTTCTTTCTCCAGAATGTCGGTGATCGAATCGTTCAGTTGAAAATAGTTATCAACGAAACAAAGGCAAGGCAAGCGGCGAAATAAAATTGGGAGGCTAGACCGCGGCCTTGAACATGGAGCCCGGGAGGGGCGCTTCGGGGGTGGTTGTCTGGCTGTAGGCGGCCAGGCCGCGGCGGCGCTGGAACAGGGAGGCGCACTCCCCGGAGCCGAAGGATGCCTGGCGGTCGTTGACGGCCTGCTGGGCCACCTGGGCCCGCAGCCCCTCGACCTGGCGTTCCGCGCCATAGGCGTTGGCCTTGCGGCGGCTTTCCGCGGCTTCGGGGGAAAGGGACTGGTCCAGTTCCATGTCCCGGGAGGAGAACTCGATGCCGAGTTTGCCCAGGGAAAAGCCCACGGTGCGGCATTTGAGCCGCGCACTGGGCGTTTCCCGGCCAGAGGCAGCGCCGCTTCCCTGCGCGGGAATGGCCTGCGTCCGCTGGTACTGCCGGATGGCATCGACGTTCATGGCAAACCCTCACCAATCCCGGCTTTTTTCCCATAAAAAAAGCCAGGACACGAAACCGTGCCCGGCTGTCCCTACGGCCCTGTGCCGCCCTCACTCCAGAAGGGACGCTCGGCGGCCTTCCCGCTCCTTCGGAAAAGCCGATACATTAATCAATATTTCATATAGCAATTCGCGCTTCATTTGACAAGAGGCACGCTTGTTTGTAACCAAACTAGCCCGGTCTTCCCCAAGCCGGACAACACCTTTCAACCCCCAATTTCAGGACAGGCAGTAATCATGGGATACAAGATCTTGCACAAAAAGGAGCTGATCCCCGGCCAGACTTCGCTTCTGGTCATAGATGCTCCGCAAATCGCGAAAAAGGCACAACCCGGAAACTTCGTCATATTGCGGATTGACGAGCAGGGAGAGCGGGTTCCCTTGACCATCGCCGACAAGGACCGCGAAGCGGGCACCATCACCATCGTCTACCTGGTGGTGGGCAAGTCCACGGCCCAGCTCCAGACGCTGAACGAGGGCGACGAGATCCTCGACGTCTGCGGCCCGCTGGGCAAGCCGACCCATATCGAAAAGCAGGGCACTGTCATCTGCGTGGGCGGCGGCACGGGCATTGCGGCCATGCACCACATCGCCAAGGGGCACCACGAGGCGGGCAACCACGTGGTGGCCATCATCGGCGCGCGCACCGAGGAGCTGCTCCTGTTCCAATGCGAACTGGACGGTTTCTGTCCCGAAGTCCTGGTGGCCACGGACGACGGTTCCGTGGGGCACAAGGGCTTTGTCACCGAAGTGCTCAAGAAGCGCCTGGAAGAGGACAAGAACGTCTCCGAAGTGGTGGCCATCGGTCCCGTGCCCATGATGGAGGCCGTGGCCAAGGTCACCAAGGAATTCGGCGTCAAGACCACGGTCAGCCTCAACTCCATCATGGTGGACGGCATCGGCATGTGCGGAGCCTGCCGCTGCACCGTGGGCGGGGAAACCAAATTTGCTTGTGTGGATGGCCCGGAATTCGACGGCCAGCAGGTGGATTTCGCCGAGCTCAAGTCCCGCCTCTGGCAGTTCCGGGACCAGGAGCAGAAATCCATGGACGGGTTCAAGCAGGAGGGAGGGTGTCGCTGCCATGGCAAATAATACCCCCAAGAAACCCTCCAAGGTCGGCCCGCGCGTGCCCATGCCCGAGCAGCCGGCGCAGGAACGCATCCGCAATTTCAATGAAGTGGCCCTGGGATACACCCGCGAGCAGGCCATGGCCGAGGCGCAGCGCTGCCTGCAATGCAAGAAGCCCCTGTGCCAGAAGGGCTGCCCCGTGGAAATCGACATCAAGGGCTTTATCGGCAAGATCTGCGAAAACGATCTGGAAGGCGCCTACAGCACCATCCTGGGCACCAACTCCCTGCCCGCGGTCTGCGGCCGGGTCTGCCCCCAGGAAAACCAGTGCGAAGGCATGTGCATCCTGGGCAAGAAGAACGAGCCCGTGGCCATCGGCCGCCTGGAGCGCTTCGTGGCCGACACCTTCCACGCCGACGACGCCTGCGAGGAGATCACCGGCACCCACGCCTGCGCCATGGAGCGCGAGGACCTCAAGGTGGCCTGCATCGGCGCGGGCCCCTCGTCCCTGACCGTGGCCGGGAACCTGGCCTCCAAGGGCATCAGGGTCAAGGTCTTCGAGGCCCTGCACGAGCCGGGCGGCGTGCTCATCTACGGCATTCCCGAATTCCGCCTGCCCAAGGCGATCGTGGCCAAGGAAGTGGCCGCGCTCAAGGCCCTGGGCGTGGAAATCGTCACCAACTGGGTCGGCGGCAAGACCATCACCATCCAGGACCTGCTCAACGAGGGATACGACGCCATCTTCATCGGCGTGGGCGCGGGCCTGCCCCGCTTCCTGAACATCCCGGGCGAAAACTTGGTGGGCGTGTTCTCGGCCAACGAATACCTGACCCGCGTCAACCTCGGCCGGGCCTACAACTTCCCGGACTACGACACCCCCACCTACATGGGCAGGAATGTGGCCGTGCTCGGCGGCGGCAACGTGGCCATGGACGCGGCCCGCACGGCCCAGCGCATGGGCGCGGACAAGGTGTCCATCGTCTACCGCCGCACGCAGGATGAAATGCCCGCGCGCCTGGAAGAGCTGCACCACGCCATCGAGGAAGGCATCGAGATCAAGGCCCTGTGCGGCCCGCTGGCCTTCAACGGCGACGACAAGGGCAACCTCGTGTCCATGACCGTTCAGCGCATGGAGCTGGGCGAGCCCGACGCGTCCGGCCGCCGCAGCCCGGTCTGCATCGAAGGGGCCACCGAGGACGTGCCGTGCGACATGGCCATCATCGCCGTGGGCACGCGCCCGAACCCGATCCTGCTCGAAGCCACCCCGGACATGGAGCTCAACAAGTGGGGCTACATCCAGGCCGACGAGAAGACCGGCGAAACCTCCATCCCCAACGTCTTTGCCGGCGGCGACATCGTCACCGGCGCGGCCACGGTCATCTCGGCCATGGGCGCCGGACGCCGCGCGGCCATGGAAATCGCCAAGCGGCTGCTGTAATTCATCAAGACTTCATGGGGGCGAAACCTTTTTCAAAAGGTTTCGCCCCCATACCCCCACTTCCAAAACTTTTTGTCGACACGCCTTCCGGCGTGTTTTTTTATGTGCCCTGCGCCATTTCCTCCCACGCTTGACGGGTTTTACGGCTCAGCGTATTGGCACCCTTCTAGTCTTGAAGCAATCATATATATACGATCTGGAGAGAGAGGATGAAAAAGGTCTTTTTTGCTGTACTGCTGTTGATGATGTTGGCTGGCTATGGCTGCGCCCCCACTGTCTGCCCGCCCCTTCCCGAACCGAAGGCTTATATCTCGACACAGCCCCCAAAGGTGAGGATTGCCGGGGTTCTCATCCAGGAGCCTCGTGGCATGAAATCAAATGACAGCGGGATGCCAGGGAACGACCTGCGGGCGGCCATGGCGGCAGGACAGAAAAACAACTACTACACCCAGGTTAAAACTATTGTAGCAGACGCTCTCTCAAAAGCTGACGGGTCGGATAAGACTGCCCCTGTCTATTCTGTCAGGGTGACAATTTCTGCCCTGCGCCCCGGCCATGTAAGCCTGCTATCCCTCAAAACCGAAGCCCTTTTTGCCGCCGACTATGAACTGATTGACGCCAAGACAGGTGCCTCTGTCGCTTCCGGTTCCTATAAAAACGTCGTGGATTTTGAACTCGGCGAGTGCTCCACCAACTGCATTACCCAGGCTCCCGGGGTGGAAGCACTGCACCGGGCCATCAGCCGATGCACCGAAGACTTCATCAAAGACATCAGCAAAGCAAACCTTGCTTCCGCCCCCACCCAAAAAGCGCACATTGACGGCACGCTAATGGATATCTTTGCAAATTCCGGCAATGACAGTCGTATTTCAGGAAGAGATTTCGACGCAATTGCACAGAACCTCTGGCTCCTGGGCAACATCAAATTTATCGTGCCGAACAAGGCCTTTCTGAAAATCCACAAAGGGAAACTGTTCACCCACTCCCCTGACAACGAATACACAATTGAGATCATCGCTCACGACTACGAGTACGATAATGGATTCTTTACAACCGACTTTTTCTATGAAGCCGAAAACATCATTTATCGAAATGGAGTAAAAGTGGGCAGCTTCATGTTCTCAACCAAGGAGTATGATGACTTGAAGCCAGAAGAGGCTTTCAAAATTCATTCGGGAAAAATCGTGGAATACCTCAAGGCGTTCAAGATATAGCCAACAAAGGGGAGGCCCATGTCCTTCGGGCCTCTCCTTTCCCACAAGCTCAAACCAACACGCCTTCCGGCGTGTTTTTTTGTGCGTTCGCACAATTCCGACGGACAAAACTTACATTCTAATCTCCCTCTCCCGCCGCCGTATATAGTAAAAAGAAGGAGAGGGAGGGGCAGCAGGCCACTCTCTTTCCGTCCTTTCCTCAAATGGTTCTCGAAAAAGCTGAGGTGCACAGTACTTTTTTGATTCGGCTGAAAGCCGACATGCACCTATCGCTTTTATGAAAAATCTAGGCAATTTCAAGGCAGCGATTAGCCCTCTGGGAATAGCAGGGCGGCCAGAATCCCCAATAAAACCATTCACAACCACCCAACTTTCCGGTAGTAGACGGCCCTTCCGCTTCCACGTACACTTATCGCCGAAATGATCGCACCGAAACAAATCAGAAGAACCAGAAAGCGCCTGTTCATCGGCCTGATCAGCGCGGCCTGCTTTGTGGTCTGCCTGCTGCTCATGCTGCTCTGGCTCATCCCCTATATCGGCCTCGACGCCATCCACCCGGTGGCGAAATGGATTCTCGGCGGCCTGCTCGTCTTCCTGGGCGGGTTCGTGTGCTGGGCCTACTGGGGCCTGTTCCTGAACATCGTGCTCAAGCGCCCCATCCCGGGCTCGCGCCGCTTCCGGGGCCTGGCCATCAAGCTCTTCCTGCCCCTCATGGTCCTGGTGGGCAAGGGGCTCGGCATCGACAAGAAGGCCATCATGCTCTCCTTTGTCAGCGTCAACAACGAGCTGGTGCTGGCCGAGGCAAGCCGCTACGACCCCAAGGACATCCTGCTGCTCATGCCGCACTGTCTGCAATGCAGCACCTGCGACAAGCGCCTGACCTACGACATCAACAATTGCAAACGCTGCGGCAAGTGCCCCATCGCCGGGCTCCTGGACCTGCACGACAAGTACGGCGTGCACCTGGCCGTGGCCACGGGCGGCACCATCGCCCGGCGCATCGTGGTCCAGCTCCGGCCCAAGCTCATCATTGCAGTGGCCTGCCAGCGCGACCTTTCCAGCGGCATCCAGGACACCTATCCCCTGCCCGTGTTCGGCGTGCTCAACGAGCGGCCCAACGGCCCCTGCCTGGACACCACCGTGGACCTGGAGCTGGTGGAGCAGGCCCTGCACCGCTTCCTGCGGGAGGATGCCCGGTCCCGCCCCAAGGGCGTGGCCATCGGTACGGGCGAGGCAGTTAAGTTGTAGGGTCGCCCAAGACTTTTGCCTTGAACTCTTCCCCAAAGGCTCCTATTGTCCCAGCATCCGGAATAATGGCAGAGGCTGGCGCTTTTCGCGCCGCGGCCTCGTTGAATCGCGAAGAACCTTGAACGGCCTGGAGGTCGATATGCGTCAGTTTCCGGAACGCACCGGTCCGCGCCGCCCTTCCTGCGGCGGCAAACACGGCGGCCGCTTCCCCGAACCATCCCGATCCTTCGGGCGCATCCGCGTGCCCGTGAACCATGCGCCGCGCGCCAGGAGCTAGCCATGCCCGCACCCAAGAACAACACACCCAAACGACTGCCCCCGGCCCGCGAAGCGGCCCTCGAGGCCCTGCACCGCTGCCTGGGAGCGGATACGGATATCCAGGGAGCCCTGGACCGAGCCCTTTCCAGCCGCCGGAACATGGACCCGCGCGACGCGGCCCTGGCCACCGAGCTCTGCTACGGATACCTGCGCCTCAAGGGACGGCTGGAATACATCCTGTCCCGCTACCTCAAGGACCCGTCCCAGCTGCCGCCCAAGATGCGGCTGGCCATGGGCGTTGCCGCCTACGAGCTGCTCTACCTGGAGCGCATCCCTGCCTATTCCACGGTGAACTGGGCCGTGGACTTCGCCAAGACCAAGCCCAACGCGCGGCTCACCGGCCTGTTCAACGCGGTGCTGCGCAGGGTCTCCGAGCTCGGGGACGAAGTCCACGACATGGAATGGTACGCGGAAGGGGCCACGGAAATCGAGACGCTCTGCCGCTACTATTCCTGCCCGGAATGGATCATTCAGCTGTGGACCAACGGCTACGGCCAGGACATTGCCCGGCACTACCTGGAGGCCCAGGTCCGGCCCCCGGCCATCGGCCTGAACCTCTACCGGCACCCGGACGCGGACATCCTCTACAACGAGCTGGCCGCCAACCCGGGCATCATCGACATCGACGGCATGAGCTTCGCGCTCCAGCCGGGCACGCCCCTGCCCAAGGCCGACCCGCCCATGGACCGCCAGAGCTTTGCGGCCCGCCAGGTGGTGGAGATGCTCGGCCCCAAGCAGTGGCCCACGCCCATCTGGGACGCCTGCGCCGGACGCGGCGGCAAGAGCCGGGTGCTCAAGGAAATGGGCATCGACGACATCTTCGCCAGCGACGTGCACCTGGGGAGGCTGAACGCCCTGCACCGCGAGCTGCCCAAGATACCGGTCTTCGCGGCCCGGGCCGACCAGGAGCCGCCCATCAAGGGCGCGGGCTCCATCCTGCTGGACCTGCCCTGCTCGGGGCTCGGCGTGCTCTCGCGCAGGCCGGACACCAAGTGGCGGCGCACTCCGCACAACGTTGCCGAGCTGGAACAGCTCCAGGCGCGCATCCTGGACAAGGCGGTCTCCGTGCTCAAGCCCGGCGGCACCATCGCCATCATCACCTGCACGCTCAACCCGGACGAAAACGAGCGCCAGCTCGACCGGCTGCTCAAGCGCCACGCCCACGCACAGGTGGGGGATACCTTCACCACGTCTCCGGATTCCCATTTGAATGAGTTCTTCTGGGGTGCCGTGGTCAAAGTCTGATTTTTGGCGAGAGGGGAGCCCTTTGCAAAGGGCTCCCCTCTCGCGCTCCCCCCTCCCAAACTTTTCAGCGAAAACACCCGGAGGCTCGCAGAGCCTCCGGGCGTTTTCAATATCCATTCAAATTCAAAATAACGGGCTTGCCCCTGTCAAAGACGCACCGGCAACCCGGGGTTTGCTTTGCCCGCCAATGGCCTTCCTAACCGAGCAAGAGCAGCAACACCGGCAGCGTGACCACGGACAGCACGGTCTGCGCGGTGATGATCTGGGCCATGAGTTGGTGATCCCCGCCCATCTGCCGGGCAAGGATGAAGGACGACACCGACACGGGAATGGCCGTGAAGATGACGGCCGCCAGGGTCGCCTCGTTGCCCGCGCCGAGCATGGAGCAGAACAGCACGGCCAAAAGGGGCAGCAGCACGAGATGCGCGGCCGAGGACACGGCCACGCCCTTGAGCGACGCCAGCACGCCCGCAAATCGCAGCCCCGCGCCCACGGCCAGCAAGCCCATGGGCAGGGCGGCCCGGCCCAGCAGATTCAGCAGGTCGGAAAGCACGCCCGGCAGCTCCAGGGAAAAGGCGTTCATGGCCATGCCCGCCGCACAGGCCAGGATGAGCGGGTTCCGGATCAGCTCCAGCAGCACCCTGCGGACGCCGCCCACGCCGTTGTCCCCGTGCCGCGAAAGCGTCAGCACGCAGAGCAGGTTCACCAGCGGGATGAGGGTCAGCAGGGCCACGGCGGAAAGCCCCATCCAGTCCGGGCCCAGCAGGGCGGCGGCCAGGGAAAGCCCCACATAGGTATTGGGGCGGATGGCCCCCTGAAAGACCGAGGTAAAGGCCGGGCCGTGGAGATTCACGGCATGACGGACGCCTTGCAGCAGCCCCGCCACGCAGACCACGGCCAGCACCAGGGAGGTGGCCAGCGGGGTGGCGCTGTCCTGGAATTCACGGCCGGAAAGGCCCTGCACCAGCATGGCCGGGAAAAGCACGTAATAGGTCAGCCGCTCGGACACGGCCCAGAAGCCCTGACCCGGAAAATCCAGACGCCGCAGCACGCACCCGAGCAGGACAAGCCCGAACACCGGGGCCACGGCCAGAATCACATGCAGCATGTCAGCCCTCCTTCCAGCGGTACAGGAAGTCGCAGTGGGACGCACCCCCGGCAATGGTCCGGGTGCGCCGGAACTCGATGCGCTCGCTGTAGCCCCGGGCAAAGGGCTCGTCGCGGCAGCAGGAAATGGTGCGCACCAGTTCGTCGGGCAGGCCGAGCTCCCGGTAGGCGTTGGCATATTCGCAGCGCAGGATGTTCAGCCGGAAGACATCAGTCCCGTCCTCCAGAATCTCGGGCTCCACGGCGTCGCCCGCGGCCCAGAGCCCGACCACGCTTTTGAAATGTTCCAGGCTCGGGCCGTCCGGGGCCTGGGCCGCAAAAGCCCGCCCGTCCCGAAAAGCCGTTTTTTCCAGGCCCGCCCGCACCACGGCCAGGGCCGCCTCCTGGGGCATGGCCTCGCACATCTGCCTGTAGAGCAGCCCGATCATGTCCGCCTCTATCTTCCTGCGTTCCAGCTGGGTGATCTTCATGGCCCCTGCGTACCACACAACGGTTTCTCCAGCCAGTTCAAAAGGTTCGGGCACTGCTCGCCAACCAAATAATTATTTTATTTCTCTCAACGTATGAAAATGTCTAGAAAAAATCTATCTCTTGTCATTTCGAATAGATGCAGTAGGTTTATCCCCAGGTGAAAAACCCTGCTCAGTTGTCCTTTTTATGGTAATTGGGTAATAATCACTTAACTAAATAAACCAAGCGCCGATAAAGGATAAGAATCCCTAAGGCATGGATATGACGAAACTATGACTGATCTGGAAAGGGAATTGGCCGGGCGCATGGCCCGGGTGCAAGAGGAAGTGGCCGAGACTGCCAGGAACTGCGGCAGGAACCCAGGGGACGTGACCATCGTGGCCGTGTCCAAGATCCATCCGGCCGAGTCCATCCGGGCGCTGCACGCATCGGGGCAGGTGGATTTCGGGGAAAACTATGTCCAGGAGGCCCTGGGCAAGCAGGAAACCCTGGCGGACCTGGACCTGCGCTGGCACTTCATCGGGGGTCTGCAGAGCAACAAGGCCAAGTTCGTGGCCGGGCAGTTCGCCCTGGTGCACAGCGTGGATTCGCTCAAGCTGGCGAAGATGCTGGACAAGAAAGCCTCGGAGCTGGGAGTCGTGCAGGACATCCTGGTCCAGGTCAACATAGCGCACGAGGAACAGAAGTCCGGCATTTACGAGGACAACCTCTTTGAAATGGCCGAGGAAGTGGCCGGGCTGGAAAACCTTCATCTGGTCGGGCTCATGACCATGCCGCCGTTTTTCGACGAGCCCGAGCGCGCCCGCCCGGTGTTCGCACGGCTCCGGGAACTGCGCGACAGCCTGGAGCCCCGGCTGGACATGAAGCTGCCGCACCTTTCCATGGGCATGACCGGCGACTTTGTCCCGGCCGTGGAGGAAGGCGCGACCCTGGTGCGTATCGGAACAAGGATTTTCGGGCCACGCCCGTATAAAAAGTAATATAAACAGGGAGGTTGTTCACAAGCATTCAGCAGCAAGGCGCAAGGAAAATCCAGGACCGGCGCGTACTCTTGCGGTACGCCAGGGACTGGATTTCATGAGGCAACCAAGCTGATGGATGCTTAGGGGCAACCGGAGAGGGTGGTATGGATCTAGGAACCGTCATAGGAATTGTGCTCTCCTTCGGATTGGTGCTGGCGGCGATCATGACCGGCAGCAGCCTGATGATCTTCGTTTCCGTGCCCTCCGCCCTCATCGTGCTCGGCGGCACCATCGGGGCCGCCCTGGTGAACTACCCCATGAACTACGTCATCGGGGTCATAGCGGTCATCAAGAACACCTTTTTCTCCTCCCTGGACAGCCCGTCCATGGTCATCGACCGTTTCAAGGACTACGCCAACCGCGCCCGCCGCGAAGGCATCCTCTCCCTGGAGCCGCTGCTCAAGGAGATCGACGACGACTACATGCGCAAGGGCCTGCAACTCACCGTGGACGGCCTGGAGCCCCAGACCATCCAGGAAATCCTCGAGACCGAGATCTCCTATCTGCAGGAGCGCCATGAAACCGGCGCGGACGTGGTGGCGGTCATGGGCACCCTGGCCCCGGCCATGGGCATGATCGGTACGGTTATCGGCCTGGTGCAGATGCTCCAGACCATGAGCGACCCCAGCACCATCGGCCCGGCCATGGCCGTGGCCCTGCTGACCACCCTATACGGCGCGATCCTGGCGAACCTGGTCCTCAACCCCATGTCCGGGAAGCTCAAGACGCGCAGCAAGGAGGAAGTGCTGCTGCGCGAAATGATCCTGGAAGGGATCCTGGCCATCTCCAAGGGCGAAAACCCGCGCATCATCGAGGAAAAGCTGAACAGCTACCTGCCGCCCAAGGACCGGGTGACCGAGGACTAGCCTGCCTGCACAGGCCGGGAGCGCCGCATGGCCAAAAAGAAAAAGAAAAGCAATTGCGAGGAGATGCCGCCGTGGCTCATCACATTCACGGACGTCATGACCCTTATGCTGACCTTTTTCGTGCTCCTGGTTTCCATGGCCAAGGTGGACGAACGCCGCAAGCTCATCGCCCTGGGCTCCATCATCGGCACCTTCGGCTGGCACGACCAGTCCTATGAAGTCTTTTCCAAGCAAAACACCCGCAAGACCGTGGAGCCCGGCCCCATCGACACCGGCGACCTCCTGCACCTGCAACCCCTGCTCTGGGACTATGCGGACGAGGACCTGAACTTCCAGTCCAACCGCTTCGTGCAGGTGCTCTCGGTCAACACGGACGTGCTCTTCGACTCCGGCGGCACCACGCTCTCTCCCGAGGGCGAGCGCTTCATGCAGACCGTGCTGCCCACCCTGCGCAACGTGGACTATCCCCTGCTCCTGGCGGGCCACACCTCGGAGCTGCGCGACGAGCTGGGCCAGGCCTACAAGCCCGGGGACGAGGACAGGATCCCGGACCTGTCCTGGAAGATCTCCCTGGCTCGTTCCCTGGCGGTTTACCGTTGGCTTATCGATAACGGAATGGATCCCGAAAAGCTCAAGGTGGAGGGCTTCGGCAAGTTCGCTCCGGCGCGCGGCATGGACACCCCCGAGGACCGGCGCATGAACCGCCGGGTGGACTTCGTGCTCGACAAGCGCTCCTCCCTGGAACGCGACAGGCTCGAGGAACTGCCCGAGCGCACCAGGGAAGAGCCCGGCAGCATCGATGTGGACGGATTCATCTTCGACGTGCGCGACACCACACCGGAGCCATGACCATGGGCAAGAAGAAAAAACCGGAAAAATGCCCGCCCCTGGCGCTCTGGCTGGTCACGTTCTCGGACCTGACCACCCTGCTGCTGACCTTTTTCGTGCTCCTGTTGACCATGTCGTCCATGGACAACAGCATCCTGACCACCGTGACCCTGACCACGGCGGACCTGGGCCTGCTGGAGCGGCGCGGCTCCGGGCGGGTCACGGCCACGGAGCGGCTCATTGCCGAGCTCATGGAAAAGCCCTGGGAAGTGGTGGACAAGAAAAACCGCATCAAGGACCTGCTCTACCCCGAGGACACCATGCCGCCCGAGCTGAACCGGGCCACCCTGGACGAAAACGTGGAGATCCTGGCCCGCAACGACGGCGTGGCCCTGGTCATCACCGACGGCCTGCTCTTCGAGGAGGGACAGCGGGAGCTTTCCCCGGCCGGGAAATACGTGGTGGACCAGCTCATACCGGTCATCAGCTACATGTCCGCGCCCGTGAACCTCATCGGCTATGCCGACACGCAGGAGCCCGGTGTGAATCCTTACGAAATTTCCGAGGACCGGGCCCTGTCCGTGCTCGGCTACATGGTGGAAAAGGGCATCGGCCAGAAGCGGTTCACCCTCTCGGCCTACGGCAATGACCGGCCGCGCTATACCGGGGACAATCCGGCCCTGCGGGCCAAGAACCGGCGGGTGGAGATCCTGCTCAAGACCAACCGGCCCATAGGCAGTTATCCCTAGCCCCGGCCGCCGGGGGGCCGAATGGCCGCACTAGTGGAAAAACAAGGCATTTCAGGATAGGAAGTAATGATTAAACGAAAACAAAGGTGGTAACCGTGGCAGACGAAGAACTCCAGGATCAAGACGTACAACCGAAAAAGGGCGGCAAGCTCAAGTGGATCATCATTGCCGTGCTGCTTGTTGTGCTGGCAGGCGGGGGCTACTTCGCATACACCAAGTTCTTTGCGGCCCCGGCCGAGGACGCCCAGGCCGAAAAGACCGATCAGTCCCAGGACCAGCAGATGATGGAAGAGGCCGAAGGCACCCTGGTGCCCCTGCCCCTGTTCCTGGTCAACCTGGCCGACCCCCTGGGCCGACGCTACCTCAAGCTGGGCGTCGAGGTGGAGGTGCGCGACGAGAAGGTCACCGAATCCCTGAACAAGAACGAGGCCAAGATCAAGGACACCATGCTGCTTCTGCTTTCCAGCAAGACCTTTGACGACCTGTCCACGCTCAAGTCCAAGGTGGAGCTCAAGCAGGAGATCGTGCGCAGGCTCAACCAGATCCTGGGCAACGGCAGCATCCTGCGAGTGTACATTACGGAAATGGTTATCCAGTAGCACGGTTATTGCATTGTCGTTTTCGGGCCGATCCGCACGGGTCGCGAACGAAAACAACCATTTGGGAAACGAGGTAAGGCACAATGGCTGACGAACAAGACAAACTCGCTGAAGAATGGGCCGCTGCACTGGGCGGAGACGAAGACGGCGGCGACGTCGCGGACGACGATATGGCGGCAATGGCGGCCGACGCCGACACCGGGGCGTCCGCGGACGAGGCGCTGGCCGATGAATGGGCCGCCGCGCTTGCGGACACCGAGGCCGACGACGTGCGCGACGAAAAGGAACAGGCCTTCCTGGCCACCCAGGCGCACCCGGCGCAGTTCGAGGACATGACCGCCGAGGCCAAGGCCGCCACCAGCGACGGCATGAAGCGCGACCTGGAGTTCATCCTGGACATCCCCCTGGATGTCTCGGCCGAACTGGGCCGCACCAAGCTGCTGATCAACGAGCTCCTGCAATTGGGCCAGGGCTCGGTGGTGGAGCTGAACAAGCTGGCGGGCGAACCCCTGGAAATCTACGTCAACGGCAAGCTGGTGGCGCGCGGCGAGGCCGTGGTCATCAACGAGAAATTCGGTATCCGCCTCACGGACATCATCAGCCCCATCGAACGGGTGAAGCAGCTTGGATAGCACGGCATTTTCCGCCAACGCCACGGCAGCTGCGCCGCTGGGGGACGCAGGTATCGGCAGTGTCTTTTCCACGGCCGGGTACCTGTGCCTGATCCTGGGCGTCATTTTTCTGGCTTATTGGCTCCTGAGGCGCTACGGCCCCTATGGCGCCACGCCGGCCCGGGGCGGCTCGCACAACCCCCGGCTGCTGGGGCGGCTCCTGCTCGGCAACCGCCAGAGCGTGACCGTGGTGCGCTACAGGGACAAGACCCTGGTGCTCGGGGTGACCGAGGAACGGATCTCCCTGCTCACCGAGCTGGAAGGCGAGGAAGAGGAAGAAGAGGACGGCTCCCTGTCCATGAATTTCGCAAGTCTGCTCAAGAGGAACGTCGATGGTTCGGATTCCTGATCGCTGCGGCGTCAAGCTGCTCATGGCCCTTGCCGCTGCGGCAGGCCTGCTGGCGTTCGCCACGGCCGCCTTTGCGCAGGACCCGGTCATTCCCAAGCTGACGCTGAACCTGGCTGCCGGCCAGGCCGAGCCCAAGGAAATCTCCACCCTGCTGGAGATCCTGTTCCTGTTCACGGTGCTGACCATGGCCCCGGCCATCATGCTGACCATGACCTCGTTCACGCGCATCATCATCGTCTTCCACTTCCTGCGCCAGGCCATGGGCACGCAGCAGATGCCGCCCAACCAGATCATCGCCAGCCTGGCCATCTTCATGACCTTCGTAATCATGTGGCCCGTGGGCAGCCAGATCAACAACCTGGCCCTGCAGCCTTACATTGCCGAGGAAATCCCGTTCGACGAGGCCCTGAAGCGCGCCGAGGATCCCATCCGGCAATTCATGTTCAAGCATACCCGGGAAAAGGACCTCTCCATCTTCTACTCCATCTCCAAGATGGAACGGCCCAAGAACAAGGAAGAAGTGCCGCTCATGATGCTGGTGGCCGCCTATACCATCAGCGAGCTCAAGACCGGCTTCACCATCGGGTTCATGATCTACATCCCGTTCCTGATCGTGGACATGGTGGTGGCCAGCATCCTGCTCTCCATGGGCATGATGATGCTGCCGCCGGTCATGGTTTCCCTGCCGTTCAAGATATTGCTGTTCATCCTGGTGGACGGCTGGAACCTGGTCATCGGCTCGCTGGTGAACACCTTCCAGTGACGACAAACAGGGAATATCCCAGGAGTAGTCCGTCATGACACCGGAATTCGTCATAGGATTCGCACGAGAAGCCATTGAAATGACCCTGATGATCGCCCTGCCCATGCTGGCCGTGGGCATGGTCGTGGGTCTGACCGTGAGCATCTTCCAGGCGGCGACCCAGCTGCAGGAAATGACCCTGACCATCGTACCCAAGATCATCGCCATCTTTTTGGCCCTGCTCATCGCCTTTCCCTGGATCATGGACAAGATGATGTCCTACACCACCAATCTCTTTCTCAACCTGCCCAACTACATCAAATAGGGACACCGCCAACGGCCCAAGAGGCTTATTCCCCTGGGAAAACCCTTGATTGAGAGCGCGTCTTGGACCCGGATTTTTCCCGGGCCCAGGACGTTTTCGCATTTGTGAACTAATTCATTTGACCGCCCCCCCTTGACGAAACCCGGCGACGGCGTATCCTGTAAGAAAACACACTTAAGGAGAATAGAATATGACCATGGAATTATACTTTGTTTACGGATTGTTGGCCTTTGTGCTGACCGTAGCGGGAGTTGTTGCGGAGCACTTCATCGCCACCCGCTTTTTCCGGAAAAACTCCATCCTGCGCCGCATCTTCCGCAAGGTGGGCAAAAAGTATCCGCACCTCTGCGAAGACAACGACGCATTCTACTGCTTCTTCAAGCGCGACGCCTTCCAGCAGCACCGTTAGCCTGACGGGGTTCCCATTTCATCCTGCCCCCAGCCCGACAGCAAAAGGCCCGCTTTGGCGGGCCTTTTGCTGTCGGATTGCGGCTCGATTTTCCAGGATCAAAGCGTCGGCGCGCAAAAATCGGCACATTTTTTACAATTGATACCGGAGGTTGGCTGAAAGTCGGCCCGAGAAGTCTCACCGGGTTGCCCTTTTGGGCTCGAGCATGTAGAGAAAGCCACGGACCGCAACCGCTGCGGCCTGTATTTCACTCAGGAGGATTAAGACGTGGCTGCCACAGTAGATGAGATCACCATCAATTACACCGAGGATGACCAACTCATTGTCCAGGAACTGGACAAGGTCATCCTGTCCAAGGGAGCATGGACCACCATCCTGTTCCGCTATCAGGAATGGAACCGGGCCAAGGGCGAGTACGGTCCGGAAAAGTATTCCATCCGCCGCTACCAGAAGGTCAGCGGCACCTACCGCCCCAAGTCCAAATTCAACATCTCCAGCAAGTCCCAGGCCGAAAAGATCGTCGAGGCCCTCAACGGCTGGATCCAATAGCGACGCAAGGGAGGCTCCGGCCTCCCTTTTTCGTTTTCAACGCATCCCCGGAAGACCCCATGAACAGACTGCTCGCCGGCTGCATAGCCGTCCTGATCCTGCTTCCCGGCGCGGCCCTGGCCGGTTCCTACGGCGACACCGAAATCGGCAAGGACATGGGCTGGAAGGCCAGCGCCTGCACCAAGCCCGCCGCCCCGCCAGTGCCAACCATTTCCGACGGAAAGAGCTACGGCACGGCCATCAAGGTCTACAACGCCTACGTGAACATGGTGAACGAATACATCCGGTGCGTGAACAACGAGGCCAGGCAGGACGCCAAGGACGCGGTGGAGGCCATCAATCGAGGGTCCAATGACGCGGTCAGGGAAGTGACCGGGGAAGCAGGGAAGCTGCTCCGGGAGATAGAGGCCAGGCACCCCGACAACAAGGCCCTGTAGCGGGCCGTTCCGCCGGGCGATTCTAGCCCTGAAGCATCCGGGCCAGACGCAGGGCGTCGTCGCCCATATAGGCGATGATGGAGTGTTGGTTGGGATAGATGAAGGAAGGCTTTTCCCCCTGGAAGTCAGTCTCGGTCCAGGAGGAGCGGTGGCGCTCATGCTCGTTGCCGAAGGCGGCTCCCTGCTCGGTCACGTCGCGGGGAACGGAAACGAGCACGTTGCGGCTCACGCGCAGGCACTCCTCCAGCACCCGCTCGCCCTGTTCCCGGCCGAAATGTTCCAGGACATCGCACATGACCAGCAGGTCGTAGGCCCCGTTATCCATGCGCGGCAGCAGATCCGCCGCGTCGCCTACATATATATTGTCATAGACGTACTCGTGCACCGGGGTCAGGTACCGCTCGAAGACCTCGATGCCGTCAATGCGCACCTCCCGCTGGGCATAGCGCTCCTCCTCCCCCCAGATCTCGAGATATTCCCGGGCCAGGAAGCCGTACTTGCCGAACCCGACGCCCACGTCGAGCATGGACGCGGGCCGGGTCATCATGATCATGGTCACGATCTCGTTCAGCTGGGCCGGGTGGCTGGTGGGCATGGAATCTCCTGCGCTATGGGAATCTAGCCAAGGACGCCCTTGGAGAACTGGGCAATGAGAATGGCTCCGGCCTGGGCCACGTTCAGGGAATCGAAATCGCGGGCAAAGGGAATGGCCAGGGACATGTCGCAGTGCTTGGCCACGCCGGGGCGGATGCCCTTTTCCTCGTTGCCGAGCACCAGCACGGCCGGAAGCCGCAGCGGGCAGGCGTATGCATTCTCGGAATTCTCGCCCGTGCCCGCGCCGTAGACCGTATACCCGGCCTTGACGCATTCCTCCAGGGCGCGGCTGATGTTGGCCACCTTGGCCACGGGCATCTTGTTCAGGGCTCCCGCGCTGGCCTTGACCGCGCCGGTGCCGAGATAGGCGCCGTGGTGGCGACCCACCACCAGGCCGGCTCCGCCCAGGGCGTAGAGGGTGCGGGCCAGCACGCCCACGTTGCCCGGGTCCTGCACCTGGTCCAGCACCACGATGAGCGGCAGGGGCGCATCGGGCGCATCCCGGAGAATCCGGTCCAGCTCCACATATTCCAGGGCCGCTGCCTGGGCGATGACGCCCTGGTGGTTGCCCCGGTACATGCGGTCCATGCTCTGGGCCGGCAGGGACTTGAAGGGCACCTTGACCTTCTTGCACAGGTCGACGATCGCATCCAGGGCCTTGTCGTGCCGGCCCTTCTTGAAATAGACAAAATCCACGCGGGAAGGAGAATCCTCAAGCAATTCAAGTACGGGCTTGTTGCCGATGACCAGCGTCTTGCCCCCTTCCTCGGGCTTGTCGTCTCTTTTTTTCATTTTCGCTCCAAAATCTGAGGTATTCGGCGCTCACGCGCCATGGCGCCTGAGTAGCCCTTTCGGCCCGCTATTGCAATCCGTCAAAAGGTAGGATAGCAGGTTATCACTGGCATCAACCGAACTTTAAGACATTTTCTAGACTTTCCACGAACGCGCACTTCTGGTAAGTTAAGCGCAATTTTGGAGGTTTTTTTGGATATTATCAAATCTTTTCGGGCTACTGCACTAGCGCTCGGCCTTTTGCTGCTGTTCGCCGCATGTACCCCGAAAAACGTCACCACGGACCAAACCGCCGCCGAGGGCGAGGTTTTCGGTCCCCAGACGGCCGAGGAAAAGCTCGACCCCGAGCTCCAGGCCGACCCCGACTCCGACACATCCACGCTCACCGAAGCGGAAAAAACCGTGCTGCGGGCCAAGTTCGGCCTGCTTTTCGACCTGGAGCCCCACGAGACCAAGGAAGTGGAGCAGTACTTCAAGTACTTCACCCACAAGGCCCGCAAAACCTTCACCCGCTGGCTCAAGCGCTCCGAACCCTACCTGCCCTATGTGCGCAAGACCCTGACCCGCTACGGGCTGCCCCAGGACCTGGTGCTGCTGCCCTTTACCGAGTCCGGGTACAACGCCCACGCCTATTCCTGGGCCGGGGCGGGCGGCATGTGGCAGTTCATGCCCTACACGGGCCGCAAGTACGGCCTCAAGGTGGACTGGTGGATCGACGAACGCCGCGACCCCTACAAGGCCACCGAGGCGGCGGCCGTCATGCTCAAGGAACTCTACGACGAATTCGGCGACTGGTACCTGGCACTGGCCGCCTACAACGCAGGCCCCGGCAAGATAGCCCGAGCCCTCAAATACACCAACACCAACGACTTCTTCGATCTCTGTGCCAAGAACCGCAGGCTGTCCTACCGGGCCCGCCTGCGCAAGGAAACCCTGCACTACGTTCCCAAGTTCATCGCCATCTCCAAGATATTCCAGAACCTCGAGGCCCTGGGCTTCGAACCCGTGCGCTGGGACCAGGAAGACGAGATCATCAAGGTGGACGTGCCGGGCGGCACGGACCTGCTGGCCCTTTCCAAGGCTGGCAACATGAACTGGCGCACGTTCCACGAACTGAACCCGGCCTTCCGCCGTCAGGTCAGCCCTCCGGGCATCACCACCACGGCCTACCTGCCCGTGGAAAACGCGGACAAGATGATCGCCTACCTGGCGGACCCGTCCTCGCGTCCCTATGCGGGCTACATCCGGCACCGCGTGGGCAACGGCGATTCCTGGTGGCGCATTTCCCGCCGCTACGGCGTGCCCATCGCAGTGCTCAAGAAGGTCAACAACCAGCATTCCAACACGCTGCGTCCCGGCCAGCACGTCATGGTGCCGGGCCGAGGCTCCTCCAGGGCTCTGGTGGCCAGCTCAGGCTCCGAGCCCATCCCCACCTCAGGCAAGTACCGGGTGCGGCGCGGCGACTCCTGGTGGACCATTTCCCGCAAGTTCGGCACCACCGTGGCCAAGCTCAAGAACGTCAACGGCCAGTACTCCAACAGCCTGCGCGTGGGTCAGGTCGTCGCCATTCCCGGCAGCAGGGCCGCCAAGGCCAGCGGCGCGGGAGCGAACACCAAGACCCGGGCCATTGCCCAGAAGCGCTCCAACTACGTGGTCAAGAGCGGCGACAACCTGTGGTCCATCTCCCAGAAGTTCCACACCAGCGTGAACACCATCAAGCGCGCCAACGGCCTGAGCTCCGGCAGCCTCAAGCCGGGCATGAAGCTCTACATCCCCGCCAACACGGGCGAGGCCACCCGCACGGCCGCCAAGCAGGCCGAGCAGACCAAGGAACAGCTCGTGCGCTACCAGGTCCGCAGGGGCGACACGCTTTCCAAGATCGCCAAGCGCTTCAGCGTGCGCGTCAGCGACCTGCGCCGCTGGAACAACCTGAACAGCCGGGGCACCATCTACGCGGGCCAGCGCCTCAAGGTCTACGTGCGCTAGCCGCAAGGCAAGAACGACATCCCAGGCGGTCCCCTTTGGGGGCCGCCTTTTTTTGTGCAAGGAATATCAACCTCTTGCCCTTGAAAGCATTTCCATACTAAAGGGGAGAAAATTCAAACCAAGGAGTCACCATGCGTATTCTTCTTTCCTGTATCCTGATCGCCAGCCTGCTGCTGGCCGCCGGCTGTTCCGGCGGATCGTCCATCGACGGATCCTCTCCCGAGGCCTTCGCCACCTCCATGAAAAAGGCCGCCGAGGAACTCTCTCCCGAACAGCAGGCCCAGTTCAGCGCCTCCGTGGCCCTGATCACCATGAAGATCGGCACCAAGGCGGCCATGGAAGGCAAGGACCCCATGAAGGCCATCGGCGAGGAACTGAACGGCATGACCGCCGAAGAAGTGATCGAACTGGGAGACAGGATGGCCGAGGCCAAGGAATAGCCTCGCAGCAATCAAAATAAAACACGAGAAAAGGCGACCTTATTGGGGAGGGTCGCCTTTTCGTTACGGATGACTCCAGGTGGGGTAGAGCCACCCGCCTTCCACAGAGCCCAGCGGAGGGCGTGCCCTGTGGAACCAATGAAACCGTTGCTCAATGACAATATCTCGTCAGCCTTTGTCACACTCCATTATAATCACGCCTTGATGACGAAAAAAGCGGCGCATTGACAACACGCCGCTTTTCTTCATCTTTTCATGACCGCCCAATCCTTCAGGAAAGCGCCTCCAGCAGCACCCGGCGGGCCGCCTGCGCGTCATACTCCCGCCCGGTCCAAAGCCGGAACTGGGCCAGCCCCTGGTGCAGAAACATCTCGATTCCCTCGATGATTTCACACCCCTTTTCGCGGGCCTCGGCAAGCAGTCTGGTGCGCAGGGGATTGTAGACGATGTCGTACACGACGCAGCCCCGAGGGAAATCCGCCTCCCAGGGAGAAAGGGTTTCCAGCTCGCCGGACATGCCCAGGGGCGTGGTATTGAGGATAAGCCCGGGCGCAAGCTCGTGGCGTTTTTCCCAGTCCACCACCCGGACATTGAAGTCATGGCCCAGAATTTCCGCCTTGCTGCGGGTACGGTTGCAGACGATTATTTCCCCGACTTCCAGCTCTTGCAGGCCCACAACGGCGGCCCGCGCCGCCCCGCCAGCCCCGAGGACCAGTGCTGTTTTCGGCACGTTTCGCATCTTCGCCAGGGGATCGATCAGCCCGTTCACATCCGTGTTTTCGCCCCAGACCAAGTCGTCCTTCCAGAACACGGTGTTCACCGCGCCAACGGATTTTGCCCGGAAGGTCATCTCGTCCAGGTACTTCATGACCGAGCGTTTGTGCGGAATGGTCACGCTCAGGCCCTGGATCTCCTCGTCGCGAAACCGGGCCATGAAATCGGACAGCCCGAGGGGCTCCAGCGGCCAGGCAACATACTCCGCATCTATCCCGAGGGTTTTGAACCCGGAATTGTGCAGGGTCGGACTCAGGGTATGCCCCAGCGGCCAGCCGATAATTCCGTATCTTTGCGTCATGGCGGTCCCGTTTTTTTGAATTTTTGGAACGAATAACCTGAAAGCAGACTTGATCCATCAAACTCTTCAATCAACCAGCTTCATGCTCCCTTAAACAATTCCATCAGGTTGTTCAAATAGGTTCGAATACAAGGCGCAAAAAACCGCCGGGCCCGCAGCGTATTGAGACATACGTGAGGACCTGGCGGTTTAAGCAACGTAGTAATCGGGCCTAGAGGGACAACCGGCTATACTCCCATGATGTTGTAGCCGGAATCCACGAAGATCACGTCGCCGGTGGTGCCGGACGAGAGATCCGAGGCCAGGTACAGGGCGCACTTGCCCACGTCGTCGATGGTGATGTTGCGGTGCAACGGGGCGCGGTCCTCGATCTTGGAAAGGATGGTCTTGAAGCCGCTGATGGCCGAGGCGGCCATGGTCTTCACCGGGCCGGCGCTGATGGCGTTGATGCGCACGCCCTTTTCGCCGAGATCCACGGCCAGGTAGCGCACGCAGGCTTCCAGGGCTGCCTTGGCCACGCCCATGGCGTTGTAGTTGGCCACCACCTTGCCCGCGCCGTAGTAGCTCAGGGTCTGCACGGAGCCGCCCGGGTTGAGCAGGCCCTCGTAGGCCTTGCACAGGGCGACCAGGGAAAAGGAGGAGACATCCAGGGCCAGCTTGTACCCGTCGCGGCTGGTATCGATGAACCGGCCCTTGAGGTCCTCGCGGTTGGCGTAGGCAATGGCGTGCACGATGATGTCCACGTCGCCCCACTGCTCTTCCACCAGCTTGACGCCCTCGGCAATGTCCTCGTCCGAGGTCACGTCACATTTGAACATGAACTCGCCGCCCAGCTCCTCGCTGATGGGCTCCAGGCGCTTGGCAATGGGGTCGGCCGCATAGCTGAAGGCCAGGCGCGCGCCCTGCTCCTTGAACTGCTTGGCGATGCCGTAGGCGATGCTGCGGTCGTTAACCACTCCGAATATAAGTGCTTTCTTACCTTCAAGTAACATTCATTTCTCCTTTGCTGGGGCGCACTATAGCACAAAATCCCCGGAGCAAAAGTAGGTTTTCACTTTCTTTACAAATGCAGGTGATTGCGAATTATTGGACAAGGATTTTTGGTGATCACTTCGCCTTTGTCGGCTTCCATTCCCGGGCCAGACGCTCGGACTCGGCGATCTGGGCGGGGGTGAGCTGTGCGGTAAGCTTTTGCACGACCTCGACGGCTTCATCCCTACCGAGAACTGACGCGGTCATGGCCCATTTGAGAGCTTCGACCCTGTTTTGGGCCACGCCGTTGCCAACCCCATACAAGCAGGCAAGTCTCAATGCAGAATCAGCATCACTCTGTTCTGCCGCAGCCAAAGACAGCTTGGCTGCTTTAGCGTAATCCCGCTCAACAAAATTGCCTGTATAATACATCTCCGCCAGAAAATTCAATCCCTGCGGCGAGCCTTGGGAAGCACTTTTTCGGATCCATTTCAAACCGCTTGCTTCATCAAATTTCACACCAAGTCCACTCAGACACATCATGCCGAAAAACGCTTGGGCATCCGCTTCGCCTTTCCCGGCAGCCAAAAGAAGCCATTTGGCGGCCTTCTCATAATCCTGTTCAATGCCCCAGCCGTAGAAATAATGCTTTCCAACATGGCCCTGTGCGATCCTCAACCCCTGATCCGCAGCCTTACGCATCAACTTCAAAGCTTTGACGTAATCCCGTTCAATACCCATGCCGTCCTGATACATTCGACCTGCGTTGAACTGGCATTCGGCGTTGCCCAACTCTGCTCCCTTCTCATACCACTTCAAGGCCTCCGAATAGCTCTGATCGACACCGAGACCGAGATAATACATCGATGCCAGCCCTTGCTGGCCTGGGACAAAATCCTGGACGGCAGCTTTTCGATAAAGGTTTACAGCGGCGGTATCATCCTGTTCGACTCCCAGCCCATTTCGGTACAGATAAGCAAGATTGTACTGGGCATCAGGTACTCCCTGCTCCGCAGCCTTGCGGTACCATCTAGCAGCTTCACCAAAATTCTGGGGAACGTCTTCCGACCCCATGAAATAAATTTGGGCTATATTGAACTGTGATGAGGAATCACCCTGTTCCGCAAACGGCTTAAGTAACTCCAAAGCGATTACGAAATCTCCTTTGTCATATGCCTCTACCCCTTTGGCGAATTCATCCGGCCGACCTCCGCCCGCAGAGCAACCCATCCATGCCAACGTCAGGCAAAGCAACAACGAGAACTTAACGACTTTCACAGATGTCATCTCCTCATAGAATTTGATGGCTATTGTGCCTGTTTCGGCTCCCATTCCCGGGCCAGGCGCTCGGCCTCGGTATATTGATCCGAAGTGATTTCCGTAGAATATTCCTCCAACGCTTTTATCGCTTTCGGATGGCCTGCATCGGCAGCTATGATCAACCACTTCAGCCCTTCTGTTTCATCTTTAACAACGCCCGTTCCCTTCATATACATCCAGCAAAGGCGTACATATGATTCTGTATAGCCCTCATTGGCTGTTTCAAAAAAAAGCTTATACGCTCTGGGCATATCCTGTGGAACTCCCACTCCGGCCAGAAGCAAATCAGCCAAGAGAAATCGCCCTTTCAAATTCCCCTGCGCAGCGCTTTTTTCGATCCATTTTGCTCCTTCGCTTGCTTGAGGATTTCCAATAAACCCAGCAATGAGAACAACACCATAATCCGCTTGAGCAAGTGCATAACCCTGAACAGCAGCCTTATGGAACCAGTCTGCGGCCAAAGCGTAATCTTGCTTTCCCAGTACGCCGAGAGCGTACATCTGCCCCAAACGGTACTGAGACCCAACATCTCCCTGTTCTGCTAAAGGCCTGAATATGTCAGAAGCTTTTTCGTATTCACCGTTTTGATAGGCGTGCATACCATCTTCATAAGAGCTGGCCCAGGTGGACGTGGAAACGGACAGCATCAAGCAAGCAAATACAACGGAATAGTACCATTTGGGACGACGCATCTCTCGGATCTCCTTATGTAATTATCAGGACAACACAATAGACATACGCCACCTCCACATCAATATCGAGCATTATGTATCGACAATTTTTGACACAAAAAAGGGAACCCGAAGGCTCCCTTTCATGCGGCGTGAACGCCACTGTTAGTTGTATTTGCTCTCGTCTTCCTTGCGGATCTCGGCGCGCTTGATCTTGCCGGAGATGGTCTTGGGAAGCTCGGCCACGTATTCGATGATGCGCGGGTACTTGTACGGCGCGGTGATCTTCTTGACGTGGTCCTGGAGTTCTTTGGTCAACTCGTCGGAGCCATCATAGCCCGGGGCGAGCACCAGAGTGGCCTTGATGGCCTGGCCGCGCACCGGGTCGGGCACGCCCGTGACTGCGGCCTCCACCACGGCGTCGTGGGAAACCAGGGCGGATTCCACCTCGAACGGGCCCACGCGGTAGCCGGAACTCTTGATCAGGTCGTCGGTGCGGCCCATGAACCAGAAGAAGCCCTCCTCGTCCTCCCAGACCTTGTCGCCGGTGTGGTAATAGCCGTCCACCTTGGCCGCGGCGGTCTTTTCGGGCTCGTCCAGGTAGCTGTCGAACAGGCCGAGCACGCCGTTATTGCCGGAATCAGTATGCAATTTGATGCAGATTTCGCCTTCTTCCCCACGGGGAACCGGCTTGCCGTCCTCGCCCAGCAGGGCGATTTCCCAGCCCGGAACCGGGCGGCCAATGGACGAAGGCCGGGGCTCCATGAACTTGAACGTGGCCACCTGAAGCGTGGTTTCGGTCTGGCCGTAGCCCTCGTACAGGGGCAGGCCCGTGGCCTCCCTCCAGGCGTAAAACACGGAATCGTTGAGCAGCTCGCCCGCCGTGGTGCAGTGGCGCAGGCTGGATAAATCGTACTTCTTGAGGTCTTCGCGGACCAGAAAACGGTACACCGTGGGCGGGGCGCAGAAGGTGGTCACCTTGTGCGCGGCCAGCAGTTCCAGCAGCTCGGCGGGAACGAACTTGCCCCGGAAGTCCCAGACAAAGACCACGGCCCCGGCCATCCACTGGCCGTAGAACTTGCCCCAGACGCACTTGCCCCAGCCCGTGTCGGAAAGGGTCAGGTGGATGTCGCCGGGCTCCAGGTCGTGCCAGTAGGCCGCCGTGGTATAGTGGCTGTAGGGATAGGTGTGGTTGTGCAGCACCATCTTGGGCATGCCCGTGGTGCCGGACGAGAAGAAGATCAGGAACGGATCGTCGCCGCCCGGGCACTCGGCCGGACGCGCGAATTCCGGGGAGCCGGACTCCATGAGCGCATCCCAGCTTTCCCAGCCCGCGTTGAGCTCGCCGTCCACCTGCACCAGATTCGCGAGGCTCGGGCAGTCGACGCGGGCCTTGTCCACGCGCTCGCAGATGGAGTCTTCGCAGATGATGGCCCGGATGTTGGCGTAGTTGACGCGCTCGCGGATATCCTTTTCCGTGAGCAGGGAGGGCGACGGGATGGGCACCGCGCCCAGGCGGTGCAGGGCGAGCATGGCGGTCCAGAACTCCACGCGGCGGTAGAGGATGAGCATGATGCGGTCACCCTTCTTGACGCCCCGCTCGCTGAGGGCGTTGGCCATGCGGCAGGACTGCTCCCTGAAAAAACCGAAGGAGTATTCGTGGCGGCTTCCTTCGGGGTCGATGTGGATCATGGCCGGGCGCTCGGGGTCCTGGGCCAGCACATCGAGGCAGTCAAAGGAAAAGTTGTAGTTTTCCGGGACGTTCAGTTTATAATTGGCGGCAAAGTCCTCGTAGGACTTGAATTCCTTTTTGGTCTCCATTGGTTTTTCTCCGTAATTCTCTTGGGTTGACGTTCCATTGTCCGAGTGTCGCAAACGATGGGGTTTGAAACGGGCGGACCGGCGGATTTCCGGCCAGCCCTAGAGAATTACGTCGATGAAGACCGCGTCGCGCCCGTCCAGGCCGCGCAGGGCGTGGGGCGCTTCGGAATTAAAATAGATGCTGTCGCCCGGCTCCAGGATGAGCGGTTCGCCGTTGATGCGCAGCTCCAGCCGGCCTTCGAGCATGTAGATGAACTCCTGGCCCTTGTGGCTGGTCTCGGCCATTTCCTCGCCGCCCTTGGAGGGCACGCGGATGAAGAAGGGCTCCATGTCGCGCCCGGCGAACTTGTAGCCGAGGCTCTTGTAGTCGTAGTCCTTGCGGCGGTCCACGGAGAACCCTTCGCCCTTGCGCACCAGCGCATAGGACTTGAGGTGCGGCTCGCGGCCCGAGATGAGCGTGGTCAGGTCCACCTTGCACAGGCGGGAGACGTCGAGCATGTAGCCCACGGGAATCTCCACGCTGCCGGATTCGAATTTCTCCACTTCCTTTGCGCTGCGGCCGAGCTGCTGCGCCATCTCCTCCACGGACCAGCCCATATCGTCACGAAGGCCAGCAAGCCTCGGTGCGATGTCTTTGTACTGTTCCATACAATCCTCTCTTCTTTTCATGAACCAATCTCCCCCGGCGCAAAGCGCCTGGCAAAAGGTTTTGCGGGGAGAGCTCAAGAGGGGGGCTTTTGCAAAAGCCCCCCTCCCGATGAACTATATTACTTCAACCTACGCGTCCGGGAACAGTTCCGCTCCGAGCTCGCGCAGCTTGTATTTCTGGATCTTGCCGCTGGCGGTCATGGGATACTGGTCGACCATGGCCACGTACTTGGGAATCTTGTACCGCGAGATCTTGCCGCGGCAGTAGTCCTGCACGTCCTCGGGAGCCAGGTCGGCCCCTTCCTTGAGGATGACGAACGCGCCCACCTCCTCGCCGAACTTGACGCTTGGCACGCCGGCCACCTGCACGTCCTGGATACCGGGCATGGTGTACAGGAACTCCTCGATCTCGCGCGGATAGATGTTCTCGCCGCCTCGGATGATCATGTCCTTGAGCCTGCCGGTGATGGACAGATACCCGTCCTCGTCCATGACGCCCAGGTCGCCCGAATGCAGCCAGCCGTCCTTGTCGAGGGCTTCCTCGGTGGCCTTGGGGTTGTTGTAGTAGCCGACCATGACGTTGTAGCCCCGGCAGCAGACCTCGCCCTGCTCGCCGCAGGCGCAGTCCTTGCCGGTCTCGGGATTCACGACCTTGACCTCGATCTCGGGCATGGCCTGCCCCACGGTCTCGGTCATGTGCTCCATGGTGTCGCCGATCCGGGTCTGGGTCATGACCGGGCTGGTCTCGGTGAGCCCGTAACAGATGGTGATCTCGTGCATGTGCATCCTGTCCATGACCTGCTTCATGACCTCCACGGGACAGGGGGACCCGGCCATGATGCCGGTGCGCAGGGACGAGAAATCGAACTTGTCGAAGGCCTTGTGCTGCAGGGTGGCGATGAACATGGTGGGCACGCCGTAGAGGGACGTGCACTTTTCCTGCTCCACGGAGATCATGACCTGCAGGGGATCGTAGTCCTCGAGGATGATCATGGCCACGCCGTGGTTGACGCAGGCCAGCACGGCCAGCACGCAGCCGAAGCAGTGGAACAAGGGCACGGCCAGGCAGAGCCTGTCCTTGTGCGTATAGTTCATGTTCTGGCCGATCCAGTAGCCGTTGTTGCCGATGTTGGAGTGGGTCAGCTGCACGCCCTTGGGGAACCCGGTTGTTCCGGAGGTGTACTGCATGTTGACCACGTCGTGCGGGTCCAGGCTGTCCTGGCGGGCCTGGTAGTCGGCCTCGTCCACCATGGCGGACATGCCGATGACCTCGGGCACGGAATACATGCCCCGGTGCTTTTCGGCCCCGAGATAGAAGACGCGCTTGAGGTGCGGGAACTTCTTGCTCTTGAGATAGCCCCGCTGCTGCTCGCGCAGCTCGGGGATCAACTCGTAGGTGGTGTTCAGGTAGTCGTGGTCCCGGAACTCGCCGATGGTCACGAAGTTCTCGGCCTCGGAGTTCTTGAGCAGGAATTCCAGCTCGTGGGTCCGGTAGTGGGTGTTGACCGTGAGCAGCACGGCCCCGATCTTGGCCGTGGCGAACTGCAGGGCCACCCAGTAGGGCACGTTGTTGGCCCAGACGGCCACCTTCTCGCCCTTCTTGACTCCCAGGGCCATGAGGCCCTTGGCCATGTCGTCCACCAGCGCGCCGAACTCGCTCCAGGTCAGGCGGAAGTCGCGGTCCACGTAGATGACCGCATCGCTGTCGGGCCACTGTGCAACGGTTTCGTCGAGAAGCTGACCGAGGGTCACTTCCCTGAGTGCTGTATCTCTCATGGCGCCCTCCTTATTCCGGAAAGTAGAGCACCGCGTAGATCTCACATTTCTC
Source organism: Salidesulfovibrio onnuriiensis (assembly GCF_008001235.1). Taxonomy (GTDB): domain Bacteria; phylum Desulfobacterota; class Desulfovibrionia; order Desulfovibrionales; family Desulfovibrionaceae; genus Pseudodesulfovibrio; species Pseudodesulfovibrio onnuriiensis. The sequence continues at coordinate 289,765 of NZ_CP040751.1, forward strand.
GTCGCCGTGGGCGGCGACATGGTGCGGCACGATGGAATTGAAATAGATGCTGTCGCCTGCCTCCAGAACCTGCTCCTCCTTGCCGTAAAGCACGGAAAGCTGACCGGACTGGACAATGATGAATTCCTCGCCCTCGTGGGAGGAAAGATGCTTGTCGTCGCCGGACTCGGGCAGCAGCTCGATGAAGAACGGCTCCATGTGGCGGTCGCTCTTGCCCTTGCCCAGGGAGAAGTAGCGCAGCTCGGTCACGTCCTTGTTGCGCTTCATGGTCATCTCTTCCTCGCGCTCGCCCAGTTTGACCACCAGCGGATCGCGGGAGACCTGGTCGTCGAGGAAGGTGCCGAGCCGGACACCGAGGGCGCGGGCAATCTTGAGCAGGGGGCCTAGGGAGGGATACATGCCTTCGTCTTCCACGGACCTCAGAAAGTCCGGTTCCAGGCCGGTCCTTTCGGCCATGGTTTCCAGTGTCAGCTCCAGCTTTTCCCTGAATGCCTTGATTCGTTTCCCTATCTTGTCCTGCATCAATGCGTCCTCCGTTGATTGCGCCATGGCGGGGCGCTGGGCACCATTGCCCGGTTGTGGTCCTTGATGAAACGGTCCTCTCCCAAACTTCGGCATTTAGTAGAAAAGCCTGCAAAAGTCACCATCTGTAACCAGGGCCGGCCGCCAGCCGACTTACTTATTCTTCACGTGGTTGCGGTTGCAAACAAAACGCGGGCTGTGTATTATTGTAACAGTAGTATTTTCATTAATGATCATAGCCAGTTGAAAAAGGACCCTCCGTGGCAGAAGAAAAGGTCGACCAAGACAGCGTGCTCGATACGGACGAAATGGAAGAGCAGAACGCCCCGCAGGCCGCCGCCCCTCCGGCAGGGAACGACGCGGGCTTTGCCATGCCCGAGGCGGCCAAGCACATCAAGATACAGGGGCTTTTTTCCTCGCAGCAGGTGGACAAGGTGGGCACCGGCACCACCACGCGCAAGACCGTGAGCAAAACCTTCTGGTACGCCGAGGAGCGGGACGACGGCATGGTGGAGATCCAGCCGCTGAACGTCAGCAACGTCCCCTCGGGCTCCAAGACCGAGATCGCCCGCGAGGACCTCATCGCCAAGTTCAACCCGGAGCCGGAATACTACCAGCAGAAGGTCTTTCCCAAGCTCAAGGAGCTCAACGACTCCCTGAAGCGCGCCGAGGACCAGCGCAAGAACGGTGCGTTCTACAGCGCGGAATTCGAGTTCAAGCAGGCCCTGGACGTGGACGAGGACAACGTGCGGGCCAACTTCGGGCTGGGCCTGACCTACATGGAGCGCGGGGAACCCACCAAGGCCAACGACATGTTCCACCGGCTGGTGGGCCTGGAAGCGGCCTTTTCCCCGGAACACAAGCACCTGTTCAACGAGTTCGGCATCAACCTGCGCAAGTCCAACCTCTTCGACCAGTCCATCGAGTACTACGGCAAGGCCATCGAGACCGCGGACTACGAGGACGAAAACCTGCACTACAACATGGCCCGGGCCTATTTCGGCAAGGGCGAGAAAGAGCTCTGCGCCGAACAGCTGCAAAAGGCGCTTCAAATCAACCCCGACTTCGAGGAAGCTGCGAAGTTCCTGGAATATATCAAGAAGCAGGCGGACTGATCCATGCTCATCCGGTTGGACGGCGTTTCCTTTGCCTACCCGGGCGCCGCCCCCCTGCTGGAGCGGACGGACCTGGGCATCGAGGCCGGGGAATACCTGCTGGTGCGCGGCCCGTCCGGCGTGGGAAAATCCACGCTGCTGCGCCTGCTCTGCCGTCTGGAGGAACCCACCGGCGGGACCCTGCACTTTGACGGAACGCCCTATGCGGACCTTGCCCCGGCCGAGCTGCGGCGCAAGGCGGCCTACGTGCAGCAGACCCCGACCCTGGAGGAAGGCACCGTACGCCGCAACCTGCTCCTGCCCTTCTCCTTCAAGAGCAACGCTGCCCTGCAAACCCCGGACGACAACGCCCTGAGAAACTTTCTTGCGGAATACCTGCTGGACGGGGTGAGCCTGGAGGACGAGGCCAAATCCCTGTCCGTGGGCCAGGCGCAACGGGTCTGCCTGCTCCGCACCCGGCTGCTCTCCCCCCGGGTGCTGCTCATGGACGAACCCACCTCGGCCCTGGACCCAAAAAGCGCGGCCGTGGTCCTGGAATCGGCCCGGCAACTGCGGGACGAGGGCGTGACCATCGTAATGATCTCCCACTCGGAGGCTGTTCCGGACGGGGTAACCGGCCTGCTGAGAATCGGCAACAGAACCGTGGAGCGCGCATGAACGGCGTCATGGACATCGGCCCCCTGCAACTGGCCCTGTGCCTCGGTTTCGTGCTCGTGGCCGGGGGCGCTTCCCTGGCCCATAACCTGGGACTGGGCAGGGACCTGGCCGTGGGCACGGCGCGCACCTTCGCCCAGCTCTTTCTCATGGGCTACGTGCTCAAGTTCGTGTTCCGCCTGGACATGGCAGCGCCCGTGCTGGGCGTGTTCCTGCTCATGGTGGGGGCCGCCGCCCACATCATCCGGGGGCGGGTCAGGGAACGCAGCGTGCCCTTTCTCCTGCCCACCTTCCTGTCCATGCTCCTCAGCTATTCCGTGGTCTCCCTTCTGGTGACCGGGGTCATCGTGGGGGCAAAACCGTGGTGGACCCCGCAGTACTTCATTCCCCTGGCGGGCATGATCGTGGGCAATTCCATGACCGCCATCTCGGTCTCCCTGGAACGCCTCTTTTCCGAGCTCAAGGCCAAACGGGCCGAGGTGGAGATGCGCCTGGCGCTCGGGGCCACCCCCGAGGAGGCCAGCCGGGGGATCGTTGCCGACGCGGTGCGCGCGGGCATGATCCCGTCCATCAACTCGCTCATGGGCGTGGGCATCGTGTTCCTGCCCGGCATGATGACCGGCCAGATCCTGGCCGGTGCCGACCCGCTGGTGTCCATCCGCTACCAGATCATGGTCATGCTCATGCTGGTGGCCTCCACGGCCATCGGGTCCGTGCTGGTGGTGGGACTGGTCCGGAAGCGGTGCTTCGGCGGGGCGCAGCAGGCGCTGGTGCGCTGAACCCGTTATTATCCCTTCCCGCATCCAGCTTCTAATGGCGCAACCGCTCCACTCCACCTATCTTACGGGCATGGACCACGAACGGCGGAGGCGATCATGAAACTGCTGGCAATTGCGCTCCTGGTTTTGGTTCCGGTCTGGTCTGGTGTTTCCCGGGCCGACGGACCGGACCTTCCCCTGGCCATCACGGAATTTCCCCCCTTCGAATACGCCGAGGGAAAGGAAATCACCGGCACCGACACGGAAATCGTCCGCCAGGTGCTGCAACGGATGGGGTACCGCCCGGTCATCAAATCCATGCCCTGGAGCCGCGCCCTGGAAGAGGCCCGGAACGGAATCGTGGCCGGGCTCTTCAGCCTGACCAAGAATCCAGAACGGGAACGCGACTACTATTTTTCGGCCCCCCTGAGCACGGTCCGGGATGTGTTTTTCAAGCGCAGGGACCGGGACATCGCCTGGCGGACCATGGACGACCTGAAGACCTACCGCATCGGCGTGAGCCACGGCTACCAGTATGCGCCGGAATTCATGAAGGCGGTGAAGCAAGGCAAGATCAAGGTCAACGTCCTGTCCGGGGATTCCCTGGAGCTGCGGCACCTGGGCATGCTCAAGTCCGGACGCGTGGACCTGTGCATCTGCGAAGTCTCGGCCTGCACCCACATCATCCGGACCAACAGGCCGGAATTCGACATGCTCGACTTCATCGACAAGAACATCGGCCAGGAGCGATACTACTATCTCGCCTTTTCCAGGAAATGGCCCGGGGCCCGGGCCCTGGTGAAACGGTTCGATGCGGAACTGGCCCGCTTTGCGGCGGAAGGCGGGCGAAAAAGGATCTTCGAGAAGTACGGCGTGGCCAGCAGCCTGGAATGACGCCTAGGCTCCCAGAGCGGCCAGCCGCTCCAGCATGGACATAACCTCGGCCCAGGCCGGGCGCGAATACCCGTTGTTCTGCAGATACATGTGGGCGAATCCGGTCAGGGGCTTGAGCCGGACAGGGCTCTCGGCCCAGAAGGATTCCTCCAGCAGGGAACCGGTCCTGAGGCCGTGCCCGAACTGGCGGGACATGACCGGCACATGGACGAGCATTTCCCGCGCGGCCTCCGGGGCCACGGTTCGCACGTCCGTCCAGGCCGCCTGGATGCGGGCCGCATCCCAGAGCCCGAAACGCTCGCCGAACCAGGCGGTCCAGAACCGCTCCAGGGCCCATTCCTCATCCGCCTCCGCAGCCCCCAGCGCATGAAGATGGTACAGCCCGTCCAAGGAGCTTCCGGTCCGGTACAGGGCCAGGCCGGGCAGCCGCAGCTTGCCCAGCTTGTCCGGGCCGTCGCCCGCGGCCAGGCGCGCTGCCAGCGCCGCCACCCGCTTGGGCTCGAACGGGGCGTGGCATTCCAGCCTTTCCCGGGAACACGCCCAGCAGCCCCGCGCACAGTCCATGTCCGCCCGCAGCACGTAATGGCCCGGCGGATACGGCCCGGTTTCCCAAGGGGCCACGTTGCCCATGGACAGGTTCAGGCACTTGAGCCCGGTCCAGGCCGCCAGATGCATGGGGCCGGTATCCGGGGTGATGAACAGGGACAGGGTCTGGCCCACGGCCCCGAACTCGTCCAGCCCGAGCCGGCCGCACAGGTTGAGCGCCGGCCCGTTGAAGAGCCGCTCCACCTCGCGCCCCAGCTCCACCTCGGCGGGCCCGCCGAAGAGCACCGGGCGCAGGCCCCGGCCCAGCAGTTCGCGCATGAGCCCGGCCCAGAACGAGGGCTCCGGGCGCTTGGCCGCCTCGCTGGCCCCGAGGAACAGCCCCACCTTGTTCACGTCCGCCAGGGTGCGCGGCTCCTCGAAGGTGGTGCCCGCCATGCGGGAAAGGGGGATCACGTCCAGGGCGTTGAGGTCGGCCCAGTGAAAACGGTTGTAGCGATTGTTGTGCACCAGCCCGGCCCGGTAGAGCTGCCAGTCGCCCCGGATGTGCTGGGAACCGTCGTCCCGCAGCAGGGGGCCGATCTTGTCCCCGGCCCTGAGCCGGGCGGCCAGCTCGGCGGCCTCGGGCCGGATGCTCAGGTTGATGAGCAGCTCGTACTCGTGGCGTTCCAGATGCTCCAGGCCGGTCCAGGGGATGAAGACCACCCGGGGGCCAAGGGCATGAGCGGCTTGTAGAAGCCCTCTTCGGCCACCACCCAGACGGGATGGCCCGGAAAGGCGCGCTCCAGCCACAGGAACAGGGGAAACGAGAGGATCAGATCCCCCATGCGCTGCATCTGAAGGACAAGGACGGGCTTCTTTTCCATGTTATCCGATGGTCTGGTTCAAGAGTTCCAGCATGGCGCACACGCGATGGTCGTAGGTGTGCTCGGCCAGCACCCGCTTGCGGGCGGCGGCCGCCACCCGTTGCCGGGCCTCGGCGTCGTTCAGGTATTTATCCATGAGCGCCGGGATTTCATCCATATCTTTATAGAAGACGACCTCCCTGCCCGGTTCGAACAGGTCCTCGATCTGGTCGCGGTGGTCCGTGAGCAGGAATGCGCCGCAGCAGGGCACGTCGAAGACGCGCTGGTTGCACGCGCCCTTCATCTGCTTGCTGGTGCAGTTGAAATTGATGTCGCTGGCCAGGTAGAAATCGGGCAGTTCGTCGTAATAGGCCAGCTCCCTGTGGTAGCGCCAACCCTTGACGCGCTTGAACAGCTCGGTCCAGCCGTCGTCGCCCACCAGGAGCGGTTCATAGGGCATGATGCGCATGATGCACTCGCGGCGGTACAGACAGGTGGCCAGCCAGGTCAGGTAGGTCTCAAAGGCCAGGGCGCGCTCGCGCGGCAGCCGGTCCATGTCCGAAAGCACCTGCGGCCATTCCCGGCGCATGTATTCACGCACGGTGTGGTCCTCGGCCTCCACGAATCCCTCGGCGATGTCGAAGCCCTTTTCCACCATAAGAAAGGAAGGCCGGGCGGCCACGAAACGCAGCTCGGTCTTCTTCTTCATGGAATTGCCCACAAAGGAGACCCGCGCCCTAAGCGCGTCGTCCACCGGGCGTCCCTCGGGCCGGAAGCGGTGCGGGTCCGTGCCTAGGGGCAGGTGATGCACGGCCTCGAAGCCCCGGTCCGCCAGGCTTTCCACGGTGTCCGCGTCCCAGGTAAAAAGAATTGTACGCCCGGCGTCCAGGTTGTTGTAGGCGTCCAGGATCAGGTGCGGATTGTCCACGAACCAGCTGGCCAGCGGCACCTTGAGCTGGTTCAGGATGGACATGAGCACGCCCTCCCGGTCCACGCCCAGGTGGTTGACCGTAAGCACCACGTCCGGCTTGAACTCGGCCAGGGTTGTGGTCATGAGCTCCACGAACTGCTGCAGGTCCATCTCCTTGGCGGCCAGGTCGAGCAGCCGGTGCGGCACGCCCAGGCGCTCCATGGCGGCCACGAGCTCGCCCATGATGAAGTATTGGCTGGTCAGCAGCAGGACGCGCGGCATTTTCCCGCGAAACTTCGGCTGGTTGGGTACGATGTTCTGATCCATAGTTCAGAGATGTACCCGTGCTGCGGCGCTCTGTCCAGAAAAGCGCGGGGGAAGCTGAAGGAAAAGTACCGTGCCCTCCGGGCAACAGGGGCAGCAAATCACCTGACTTTGTTCGAGAACCATTTTGAGGAGAGGGGGTCGAGTGCCAGAAACGAAAAAACACAGGACATTAGCCCAGGTTGGTGAGGCGCCGCGCTGGCAAGGCGCAAAAAAAGATCAAGACCGAAGCGTATTCCTCATACGTGAGGGTGTGATCATTTTGCGGCAACGCCGTCAGCGCGGATGCATCGCCAGCCTGAGAAAACGAGAAGGCCCCCGAGGGACCGTCCCTGGGAGCCTTTGATTTCTCGTATTGCAAAAGAAGGATGCTTTTCTATAAGCACCTGCCGTGCCAAACTTTTGCAAACACGCAAATTTATTTTTTAGTCATTTTATTTCAGATACTTATATGGAAACAAAGAAACACTGAACGACCCATTTCGAACCCGAAACCAGTACAAAATATTTTACATCGCCGGGGAGCGCCCCGCCTCGGACCAAAATTTTAAACCACGGAAAGATCGTCCACGGTCAGGGCGTCGTCGCCCTCCAGGGAGACCTCGGCAATGAGGGTCTCGTCCCCGGCCGTACTCAGGTCCGGGTCGTAATAGAGATGGCCGAACCAGCCGCCCGTATCCTCCCAGACAAAGCCGTCGCCCTCCAGGCCCAGCGATCCGGAATAGGGCTGGGAAACGTCGTACAGGACATGGGAGCCGAACTCGAACTCGAAGTGGTCCTCCCCGTGGGTGAAGCTGTAGACCGTATCCCCGGCCTCGGAAAGGCTGTCGTAATGGTAGGTGTCCTGGCCGTCGCCGCCGTAAAGGACGTCCGAACCGTTACCGCCGTACAGGCCGTCGTCACCGCTATCCCCGAAAAGATAGTCCGTGCCGTTGCCGCCCTCCAGGGTGTCGTCGCCGTCGCCCCCGAACAGGTAGTCGTCCCCCTTGTCGCCGAAAAGGGCGTCACGCCCCGCGCCGCCGTAAAGCATGTCGCTGTCCTGGCCGCCGTGCAGGGTGTCATCCCCATCCTCGCCGTAAAGAAAATCGTTCCCCGCATTGCCCTGGAGGAAATCGTCGCCGCCACGGCCATGCAGTTCGTCGCTGCCGCCGAGACCGTGCAGATCGTTGGCCCGGTCATCGCCGGTCAGGGTGTCGGCGTGGTCTGAGCCGCGCACATCGGTGACGGCGGCCCCCACCTTCCAGGATTCCCCCTCCGGGCTCAGCCACCAGTATTTCGGCGCTTCCTGTGCTTCCCCCGCGGAAAGATCCACCCGGACGCCGCTGTCGCTCGCGGAATAGTCCAGTTCGGAAACCGGGGAAAAACGGAGGCAAAGATCGGGGCTGCCCATTCCCTTTCCCAGGGGAGCCTCGGACAGGGAAGCCGAGGACCACAGATCCTGATAATCCTCCTGCCCGCCCTCAAGGGTGTTTTCCGGCGCGGCATCGTGCGCTTCGCCCGGATCCGAGGCGCTTGTCTCCGTATCGCCGGGCTGTTCCACGGGATTGAGCACCAGCTCGCCGCCCTCGCCGACCCCCACCCGGACCTCGTTGTCGTTCTCGTCCGTGAGCACGACCCCGTCCAGGTCCCCGGGCCGCACGTGCTCGAACAGTTCCGCGGCATCCTGCGCGGATTCCAGGGGCATGAAGGGCTGCCAGTCCTGCCCGTCGAAGCGGACAATGCCGAGCATGCCACGCTGCGCATCCAGGGTCAGCACCCCCTTGCTCGGGGCGGGGCCCGCAATGCTCACCACGCTGAGAAAGGAATGGTCGCCCAGGCCGGGCCAGGAAAGGTTCTGCGCCCCCAGGGAGGCGTGATCGTTCTGGATGAGAGTGAGTTCGCGGCTGTCCCGGATGAGGATGTCGTTGTCCCCGTCGCCGTCCAGGTCTTCCACGGAGATGGCCCGGGGGCTGTGCAGGACGATGCCCAGGTTCTTGACCGCCCACTCGCCCTTGTTGAAAAAGACCTTGGCCCCGGAGACATGGCCCACCACGATGTCGTCCACATGGTCGCCGTCCACGTCGCCCACGCCCATGGCCGTGGGCGTGACCTGACTGAACACCTCGTGGGCGAAGAGGCTTTCCGCCTCCCTGCCGAGTTCGTTCTCAATCCAGTACCCGTCGCCGGAGGCCGGGGTCACGACAATATCGAGATCGCCGTCGCCGTCCATGTCCGCAAAGGAAACAACGGGGGCAGATTCTGACGTTTCGGAAGGGGAGGGAGAGTCGTCCGGGTCATCCGGCGAGGAGCTTGCAGAGTCCGCAACTACAGATTCATTGCCAGGGGCTGAGTCGAACCATTTGATATCCAAAGCATTTCTGGGCACATCTACTCCTCGAAAAAAATATGGATTCAAACAGCTGCCGTTGGCATTTACTCAAGATTCGGCACACGGTCAATTATAGAGGGTTGCCATCACGACCGCTTATGAATTCCCTATTTTCCATAAGACATGTTTCCGCGCGAAAACAACCCGCCGAAAACGTGTTTTCCTCCCCCGGGCCGCCCGCATCTCTAATTGTCTGGATTTGAAAACGTTATCGCGGTATGCAGGCATGAAGAGCGTTGACCGGGGGGACTCCTTGAAACGAATATGCTTGCCCATAGCCCTGCTCGTCGCAGCCTGCCTGCTGGCCGTCCCGGCCCCGGCGCGGGCCGCGCACAAGGCACGGGTGGTTCTGCAGTGGTACGCCCAGGCCCAGTTCGCGGGCTTCTACATGGCACAGGAAAAGGGCTATTACGCCCAGCGCGGCCTGGAGGTGAAGATCATCCCCGGCGGCCCGGATGTGGACGTGGCCCAATGGCTGGCCAAGGGCAAGGCCGACTACGGCACCATGTTCCTGACCACGGCCATCGAGCGGCGCGGCGCGGGCATGCCCGTGGTCAACGTGGGCCAGTTCGTGCAGAAATCCGCGCTCATGCTCGTGGCGCGCAAGAACTCGGGCATCGAATCCATCGTCGACCTGGAGGGCATGCGTATCGGCATGTGGGGAAGGCAGTTCCAGCTCCAGCCCCGGGCCCTGTTCAAGCGCCTGGGCATCAACGTGGACATCATCCAGCAGTCCCCCTCCTTCGACCTGTTCCTGCGCGGCGGGCTCGATGCGGTCTCTGCCATGTGGTACAACGAATACCATACGCTCAAGTCCTACGGCCTGGACGACGACGAAATGGTCACCTTCTTCTTCAGCGAGTTGGATCTCAATTTCCCGGAAGACGGGCTCTACTGCCTGGAATCCACCCTGCTCAAGAACCCCGAGGCCACCCGCGCCCTGGTGGAGGCCACGGCCCTGGGCTGGAAATACGCCTTCGAGCACCCGGACGAGACCCTGGAACTGATCATCGGGCGCATGAAGCAGCAGAAGGTGCGCGCCAACCGGGCCCACCAGCGCTGGATGCTGGCCCGCATGAAGGACATCATCCTTCCGGCCGGCAAGGACACGCCCGACACAACCCTGCGACGGGGCGACTATGAACGCACCAAGGCCGCGCTGCTGTCCAACGGGTTCATCTGGCGAGCGCCCTCCTACCAAGACTTCTACAAGGGGCCGTAACCGTGAAGTTCAAAGGACTTTCCCTCAAGATAGCGGCGCTGACCCTGATCTGCACCACCCTGATCCTGGCCTTCATCGTGGGCTACAACTACATGGTCTCCCGCCGGATCATCGTGGAGCTGGCAGAACGGGACGGGGGGCACCTGGCCGAAGCCACGGTGAACCGCATCAACGACGTGCTCAATTCCGTGCAGAAGGTGGCCCAGAGCATCTCCTACTCCCTGGAGGAAGGCGAACTCTCGGACGAGCTCATCAACGACCTCGGCCACCGGGTGCTCTCCAACAACCCGGAGATCTTCGGCACGGCCGTGGCCTTCGAGCCCTACGGCTTCGACCGCACCCGGCTCTACTATTCGCCCTACCACTACCGGTCCGGGAACCGCATCGCCCGCACCAACCTGGGCAGCGCCTCCTACCGCTATTTCTACATGGACTGGTATCAGCTGGCCAAGGAGCTGGAAAAGCCCATCTGGACCGAGCCCTACTTTGACGAGGGCGGCGGCCACGCGCTCATGACCACCTATTCCGTGCCCTTCTACCGCACCAGGGACGGCAAGAAGCACTTTGCGGGCGTGGTCACCGCGGACGTGGACCTGGGCTGGCTCCAGAAGACCCTGGCCGACATCAAGGTGCTGGACACGGGCTTCGTGTTCCTGCTCTCGCGCTACGGCTCGTTCATCAGCCATCCCAACAAGGACCTGGTCATGAACGAGACCATCTTCACCCTGGCCGAGGAAATGAACATGCCCTGGATGCGCGACGTGGGCCGCAAGATGCGCAAGGGGCTTTCCGGCTTCGTGGAGCTGGAGCGGCTCTCCCGAGGCGACAAGGCCTTCCTCTACTACCTGCCCCTGCCCGAGCAGAACTGGTCCTTGGGCGTGGTCTTTCCCAAAAACGAGCTCTTCGCGGACGTGACCGAACTGACCCGGACCATGATCATCATCGCCGGGGCGGGCTTCCTACTCCTGGCCGCGCTGCTCGTCTACCTCTCCCGCTCCATCACCAGCCCCCTGCGCCAACTCACGGGCGCGGCGCACGAGATCGCCTCGGGCAACCTGGACCTGATCCTGCCGAACATAAAGACCAAGGACGAGGTGGGCGACCTGGCCGCCTCCTTCAAGGTCATGAAATACTCGCTCAAGGAATACATCGAGAACCTGACCACCACCACGGCGGTCAAGGAACGCATCGAATCCGAGCTGCGCATCGCCCACGACATCCAGATGGGCCTGCTGCCCAAGCTGTTCCCGGCCTTCCCGGAACGCAGCGAATTCGACATCTACGCCACCATCGAGCCCGCCCGCGAGGTGGGCGGCGACCTCTACGACTTCTTCTTCGTGGACGAACGGTACTTCTGCTTCCTGGTGGGCGATGTCTCGGGCAAGGGCGTGCCCGCGGCCTTCTTCATGGCCGTGACCAAGACCCTGCTCAAGGTGGTGGCCGAGCGCGGCCTGGACCCGGGCGACATACTCACCAAGGTCAACGCCGACCTGGCCGAGGAAAACGAATCCTGCATGTTCGTGACCCTGTTCCTGGCCATCATCGACATCGAGACCGGCGAGCTGCGCTACGCCAATGCCGGGCACAATCCGCCCGTGTACCTGGCCAAAGGCGGCGAGCCCGAATGGCTGCCCTCCCTGCACGAACCCATTGCGGGCGTCATGGAAGGCATGGAATACTCCACCAAGAGCATGACCCTGGCCAAGGACGACATCCTGTTCATCTACACGGACGGGGTGACCGAGGCCATGAACGCGGCCCAGGAGCTCTACTCCGAGGATCGGCTCATGGAACTGCTGGTCAAATGCAACGGGCAGTCGGCCACGGACCTGGTCCTGTCCGTCAACGAATCACTCAAGGCCTTCACCGGTGGCGCCGAGCAGTCGGACGACATCACCATGCTGGCCATGCAATTTTGCGGAAAATGCGACCCCAAGGATTAGCACATGGACATCACGACGGAAAAGAAAGACAAAGGCACCCTGCTCAAAATCTCCGGGCGCATGGACGCCATCACGGCCCCGGAATATGAAAAGGCATTCCTGGAACTGGTGGATCAGGGCGAGCTGCTCGTGGTCAGCGACATGAGCGGCCTCGAATACATCAGCTCGGCCGGGCTGCGCAGCATCCTCACCGCGGCCAAGCGCATCCGCGCCAAGCAGGGCGACGTCCGCTTCTGCGGCCTGACCGGCATGGTGGAGGAGGTCTTCCAGATCTCCGGGTTCATGGGCATGTTCAAGATGTTCTCCTCCGAGGACGAGGCCTTCTCGGCCTGAGCCGCCATGAAGCTGCGCATCCCCGCCACCCTGGAGCGGCTCGAAGAGGCCCGCGCCTTTGTGCAGTCCCACGCCGAGACCCTGGGGGTCTCCCCGGCCGTGGTCCTGAAGCTCGACCTGGTGCTCGAGGAGCTGGTGGTCAATATCGGCTCCTACGCCTACCCCGATTCCGGGGGCGACATGGAGATCAACTGCACCCGCAAGGCCCTCGACGACGGGCGCGAGGTCTTCTGCCTGTCCATGCGCGACTGGGGCGCCCGTTTCGATCCCCTGGAAGCCGCCGCGCCCGACACCGGGGCCGGCCTGGAAGAACGCGGCATCGGCGGCCTGGGCATTTATCTCATCCGCGAAATGGCCGCCCACTGCGAATACATCCGCCACGGCGACATGAACGAATTCACGGTCTGCCTGGCCCTGGATTGATTGGCTTGATCGGGGGAAGGGATAAAAAATTGTACCACCCCCTTTTGGAAAATTTCGAGAACCATTTTAAGGAGAGGGGGCAAGGGAGGCGGCTCCGGGCCGCCCCTCCCTTGCCCCCTCTCCTGCAACCTCTCCCCCAATCCCTCCCTGCCTATTTTTGCCCTGCGTCGACCTTTTGTAATCTCTCTTGTGTCCGCTTGATTTATTAATCCGGGAGCATCGTCGTCCCATCATGCCGGGAACGCATGGATTCGCTTCGCTCATCTCATGGTTCACTTCTGTTGGCCCCCGGAATATTCTGCGAAAGACAGGAACGTCGCAAAACAAACACGAGCCAAGGCAAACTGGCTAAGCCCAAGGAAAATACAGGCCATGAGCTCAGGCTGGCAAGAAGTGGTCGAATGCCAGGAACAAGAAAAACACAGGCCCGACGCGTATTCCCACATACGCGAGGGTCTGTTCCTTTTGCGGCAACACAGCCAGCCCGGATGCATGACCCGCCAGAAAACGAGAAGGCCCCCGAGGGACCGTCCCTGGGAGCCTTTGATTTCTCGTATTGCAAAAGAAGGATGCTTTTCTATAAGCACCTGCCGTGCCAAACTTCAGCAAAACATCAAATTTATTTTTTACTCATTTTATTTCAATAAGTTAGAGAGCAACAAAGAAAGACCGCGCCACCTGTTTCGCACCCGAAAACAGTACAAAATATTTTACGTTGCCGGGGAAGCCCCTGTGCGGGACAAAAAATTTTGACCTGTTTGCAGGGGGGCGAGCGACCCGGTATCGTTTCGAAATCGTGATCAAAATGGTCAAGCGCCAGCCATGACTATCCTATAAGAATACACGAATTCGACTTGCCAATTTTTTAGGAATGTTTACTATCTGCCGATGACCAAAACGACCGACAACAACTGTATCCATATAGAAGGCGCCCGGCACCACAACCTCAAGGACCTGACCCTGGACATCCCCCGCGACCAGCTGGTGGTTGTCTGCGGCCCGTCCGGGTCGGGCAAGTCCACCCTGGCCTTCGACATCGTCTACGCCGAAGGCCAGCGTCGCTACGTGGAATCCCTTTCCGCCTACGCCCGCCAGTTCCTGCCCCAGATGGACAAGCCACAGGTGGACAAGGTGGAGGGCCTTTCCCCGGCGATCTCCCTGGAACAGCAGACCACCTCGCGCAACCCGCGCTCCACCGTGGGGACGGTGACCGAGATCTACGACTTCCTGCGCGTGTTCTTTGCCCGCCTCGGCAAATTCTACTGTCCCGAGTGCGGCAAGCCCATCGAGGCCCAGACCACGGACCAGATCGTGGACGAGGTCATGGCCATGGGCGAGGGCGCGAAGTTCCTGATCCTGGCCCCGCTGGTGGAGCACCAGAAGGGCACGCACAAGGACCTTTTCGCCAGGCTCAAGAAGGAAGGGTTCGTACGCGTGCGCGTGGACGGCCAGGCCCTGCCTCTGGACGAGGTCCCCGAGCTGGAAAAGAACAAGAAGCACACCATCGACCTGGTGGTAGACCGGCTGGTGCTCAAGGACGGCATAAAGAAGCGCGTGGCCGACTCCGTGGAGCTGGCCCTGAAATACGGCGAGGAGCGGATCATCATCTCCGTGGTGGGCGGCGACAACGAAGGCGACCGGCCCATGAGCACGCTCTCCACCTGCCCGTCGTGCAAGATTTCCATGCCGCGCCTGAACCCGCAGCTCTTTTCCTTCAACAGCCCCCAGGGAGCCTGCCCCACCTGCAACGGCATCGGCTCCATGGACTATTTCGAGCCCAACCTGGTGGCCCCCAACCGGGGCCTGTCCCTGAACCAGGGCGGCATCATCCCCTGGAAGAGCGCCTACCGCCAAAAGCAGTACGGCCCGCAGCTCCAGAAACTGGGCAAGGAGCACGGCTTCACCCTGGACACGCCCCTGGACCAGTTCTCGGAAAAGGCCTGGGACGCCCTGTTCCACGGCTGTGACAAGACCGGGTGGTCCGGGGTCATCCCCATCCTGGAATACGGATTCCAGCAGGCCGACGTCTGGGACCACTGGATGACAACCTTCCGCCAGACCCGGCCCTGCCCGGCCTGCGACGGCGCGCGCCTGCGGCCCGAATCCCTGGCCGTGCGCGTGCAGGACAAGAACATCCACGGCTTCGTGTCCATGTCCATCCGCCGCGCCCTGGAATGGCTGGAGGGCCTCACCTTCCAGGGGCACGATAACCTAATTGCCGAGCCCCTGCTCAAGGAGCTGGGCCACCGGCTGAGCTTCATGGTCAACGTGGGCCTGGACTACATCAACCTGGGCCGCAACATGAGCACCCTTTCCGGCGGCGAGGCCCAGCGCATCCGCCTGGCCTCCCAGCTCGGGTCCGGCCTGGTGGGCGTGACCTACGTGCTGGACGAGCCGAGCATCGGCCTGCACCCGCGCGACAACGAGCGGCTCCTGAACACTCTGCGTTCGCTCCAGCAGCGCGGCAACACCGTGCTGGTCGTCGAGCACGACGAGCCCACCATCCGCCACGCGGACCACGTCATCGAGCTGGGCCCCAATTCGGGCATGCTCGGCGGCGAGATCGTGTTCCAGGGCAGCACCGAGCAGCTGCTCAAGTCCGAATCCCTGACCGGCAAGTACCTGCGCGGCGACATGCGCATCGAGATCCCCACGGAGCGGCGCAAGCCCAAGGGAAAGATCACTCTCAGGAACGTGACCACCAACAACCTCAAGGGCGTGGACGTGGACCTGCCGCTGGGCATGCTCACCTGCGTCACGGGCGTTTCCGGCTCGGGCAAGAGCTCGCTGGTGGTGGATTCGCTCTACAAGCACCTGCTGCTGCACATGGGCAACCGGGCAGACAACCCGGGCCGCATCGGCGGCATCGAGGGACTGGAGCAGGTGGAAAAGGTCATCTCCATCGACCAGACGCCCATCGGCCGCACCCCGCGCTCCAACCCGGCCACCTACACCAAGATCTTCGACGAGATCCGCAAGCTGTTCGCCAACTCCAAGGAATCCAAGAAACGCGGCTACCAGCCGGGCCGGTTCAGCTTCAACGTCAAGGGCGGCCGCTGCGAGGCCTGCAAGGGCGACGGCCAGCTCAAGATCGAAATGCACTTCCTGCCGGACGTCTACGTGACCTGCGACACCTGCAAGGGCAGGCGCTACAACGCCCAGACCCTGGAAGTGACCTACAAGGACAAGAATATCGCCGAGGTGCTGGACATGACCGTGCGCCAGGCCCGGGCCTTTTTCGAGCACCACCCCGCGCTCCAGAGGCGGCTGGAGGTGCTGGAGCAGGTGGGCCTGGAATACCTGCACCTGGGCCAGCCCGCCACCACGCTCTCGGGCGGCGAGGCGCAGCGCATCAAGATCAGCCGCGAGCTGGGCAAGCGCAGCCTGCCGGGCGCGCTGTACATCCTGGACGAGCCCACCACCGGCCTGCACATGCACGAGGTGGGCAAGCTCATCCGCGTGCTGCACCAGCTCGTGGACAAGGGAGCCACCGTCATCGTCATCGAGCACAACACCGACGTGATCATGAGCTCGGACCATGTCATCGAC
The DNA here is from genome assembly GCF_008001235.1 of Salidesulfovibrio onnuriiensis. GTDB lineage: Bacteria > Desulfobacterota > Desulfovibrionia > Desulfovibrionales > Desulfovibrionaceae > Pseudodesulfovibrio > Pseudodesulfovibrio onnuriiensis. The sequence goes on from NZ_CP040751.1 coordinate 306,168, forward strand.
CTGGGACCGGGCGGCGGCGAGCACGGCGGCCAAATCGTGGCCTCGGGAACACCGGAGGAGATCATCGCCAACCCCGACTCGGTGACCGGCAAATTCCTCATCTAAAAAGAAGAAAGGGAGCGCAGGACGCTCCCTTTTTCACATTATCTATCAAGTTTTGTTAACGATAACCTCTAAGCCTGCTTGGAAAATATCATATACATCCTTTATCGTGCCTCCCTCCCCAAGAAGCTCGATAAACTCAAAATCTTCGTCTGTTAGCCTAAATATACAAACGCCATGTTCGGCCAACTCTTTCTTTCTTGTCTTTATGCTTTGTATATAAGATACAAGCCCACAATCTTCATTTTCACACTTTAGATGTAAGGCATCCTCTAAAGCACTCAACAAGGTTGTGTAATCGCAGTTTAATGGGTTGCATGGGCTAACTTTGTAGCCATAGCTTTTAGCAGGCTGCATATTATGGAGGGGGTCAAGCAACACTATATTAAAAATAGAATACTCATCCCAAAACCCGACGACACGCCCCAAAGACTGCGACACCTGAAACTGAACAAAGGCGAACTCATCTTGGTTACTACGATACTTAGTAGGAACCCAGTCTAAATCATCAATCTTGACTGGAATATTCTTCTGCCCCCAATTAATTTTGTGATACCTCCAGCCATCTCTCTTTCTAGAATCACATAGAAAACGCTCAATTTCTTCTTCTGATAATTTGTGTAACTTCTCAATTAACGAGACAAACCAAGCAGATTCAGATCTATCAAGCCCGAAATAATCGATTTGTTTCCAATACTTAAAAGAAAAAGTCCATTTTTGGGGAAGCTTGGTACCTTCTGGCGCGGGTGGCCGAGCTATTATGAAAGGCCCTTCTCCATCACTAGGAATAGGGATTTGAAAATCAGTAGGCATTTTAGTGCAAGTTATTTTTCTAACTTAGCTGCATAAAACTGCTGCATAGTGTCCTCTGAAATGTCATTTTCACAACGTTCATGCAGCTCCAGCCTCCCTCGAGCATCTTTCCACGGCAATTCTTGGTGCGTCAAATACTCAAGCTGGTCACCTGTATATTTTGCATAAACATCAAGGACAGCGTCTATGCACTGACGAGCCTTTTCAGGGATACTTTCTGCTTTAAAATCTTTTCTGATATCTTCATGTACGACAGCAGAATAAAGCATTTTGTCGTCTTTAAAGCGATCATAGATTTCACGGTTCACTGGCCCATGAACCCAAGCTTGAAATTTCCCCTCAAACAGTTTCCCTTGACCAAATGCTAAGTGCCATGACTGACAATAGTAGAGTAATTTCTGAAGCTTAAGAACACTCAATCCCACATCATCAGCGGAAAGCTTAGAAATGATATAATCGCAAGCATCATTAATGGTAGTCACATCACACCTCAAACGACTTCTTTTGGCAGCCAATTCCCATCTGTCGGATATTCGCCATCTCAAAAGACTGCAAGCAAAAAATAATCCCAAAAAACATTCGAAATAGTAGGTTACAAGCGATGTTATTCTACGCCTTTCACAGAAAAATACAACACCCTATATTCGGCCATTCCAAACAAAGAACACCCTCCAAGAGGATAAGCATAACCGACTAAAATAAATCAATATATTCAACAAAACTATCAAGGCGGTTGAGAAGGGTTGCGAATACGCGGCGCAAAAAACTCTTCAAGGCTGCTCAGAAAGTGCCAGATACAAGGCGCAAAAAAAGACCAGTCCCGACGTGTATTGAAGCATACACGAGGGGCTGGTCTTTTTGCAGCAACGCCGTAGATGGCGCTTTATCTGCAGCCTTGTTTCACAGCAAAGGGCCAGGCCATGATGCCCCCTTCCATGACCTTCACGTTGTTCCAGCCGTGGGCCTCCAGCGCCCGCTGGGCCTCATACCCGCGCATGGAAATCTTGCAGAAGGCGACGATCTCCGCATCCTTGTCCTGAGGCAGCTTGTCCAGGGACTTGCCCAGCATGCCCAGGGGAATCAGGGTTTCGCCGATATCCAAACGCATCTCCTCGAACTCGCCGGGGGCGCGGACATCCAGGATGAACGGCGCTCCGCCCGCGTCCACGCGCTCCTTGACCTCGGCATTGCGGATGCCGGTCATGCGTCCGGCCATCTTGTTTTCCAGGATATGGGCGGTGGTGATGAAATGGTCGATGGCCAGGGAGAACGGCGGGGCATAGGGCAGGTCGGCCACGCCGATGTCCCGCACCGTGTTGCCGTTCATGACCGCCATGGCCGCCTCGGCCATCTGCCGGTTGACCTCGCCGGGCCCAACGCACTGGAAGCCGAGGACACGGCCGGTCCGGGCGTCCGCCACCATCTTGGAGACAAGCAGCTTCGCGCCCATGAACCCGGGCTTGTCCGGGCTGGCGTTGGTGGCGGTGACCACTTCGTAGCCCTCGGCCAGGGCCTGCCGTTCCGAAAGCCCGGTGGAGCCGGCGCTCAGGTCGAAAACCTTGCAGATGCCGCTGTTGACGGTGCCCGGGAACACGGCCGTGTCGCCCAGGACCATGTTGTCGGCCGCCACACGCGCCTCGAGGTTGGCCAGGTCCCCATAGGGGGCGTGGACTTTCCTGCCGGTGATGCGGTGGGAAATCTCCACGCAGTCGCCCGCCGCGTAAATGGCCGGGTCCGAGGTCCGCATGTGCTCGTCCACGACAATGCCGCCGAATTCGCCGATGTCCAGCCCGGCCTCCCGCGCCAGCCCGGCATTGGGGGTCACCCCGATGGAAACCACGGCCAGGTTGCAGGAGATCACGGAGCCATCCTTGAGCCGTGCGCCGGTCAGCCGGCCGTTCTCGCCCAGGAACTCGGCCACGCCGTTTTCCGTGTGCACGGTGACGCCCTTGGAAACCACGTGCTTTTCCACCAGCTTGGCCATTTCCCAGTCCAGAAACGTGAGCAGCTGGGGCAGCATCTCCACCACGTGCACGTTCATGCCCGACTCGGCCAGGGCCTCGCAGACCTCGATGCCGATGAGCCCGCCGCCCACCACAAGCACGTCCCGGACCTCGCCCGAGTCGCGCAGGGCGCGCAGGGTGTCGGCATCGTGCATGGTGGACAGGGAGCGCACACCGTCCAGGTCCGCCCCCGGGACCGGCGGACGGCGCGGGGATGCGCCCGTGCACAGGATCAGCTTGTCGTAGGAAACCGTGCCCGTCTCCCCGCTAAGGACGTTGACGCAGGCAACGGTCTTGGCACTGCGGTCAATAGCCGTGACCTCGGTGTTCACCCGGGCGTCCACCCGCTTGGCGGCCGCGAAAAAGGCCTCGTTGCGCACCACGCCGGTGGGGGTGCACAGCAACTGGTTGCGGTCGTCGAAACCGCCGCCGATGAAATAGGGATAGCCGCAGGAGGCCATGGACAGTTCCGGGGCCTTTTGCAGCAGGATGACATTGGCGGCGGCGTTGATGCGCTTGGCGCGGGCCGCGGCCTTGGGCCCGGCGGCGGAACCGCCGATGACCACGATGTTCTGTGAACTCATGTATATCTCCTCATTTGCAGGGTGATGATATGCCGTGCGGCCAGCCCGGCCGCGGATGTAAATATGAAGCAGGATACTCTACATCCTGTTCAAGGCAAGGCATTGATCCAGATCAATGACAGCGCATTTTTCGGCAATCCCGCCTCCTCTCCCTTTCTCATTGCCCCAAAGACGAAAATCATTGTATGGGGAATGGAATTCAACCCCTTTGGAGGCCCCATGAAAAGACTGATCGCCCTGTCCGTACTGGCCCTGTTCCTGTTCGCCGCAGCCGGCTGCGGCTCCACCTCCTACAAGGTGGTCACGGCGGACCAGACATACGTAAGCAAGGAAAAACCCGAATACGACAAGACTTCGGAAACCTACACCTTCACCAATGAGGACGGTCACGAGATGACCATCAAGCGCGAGGACATGAAAACCATCGAAAAGGTGAAATAGGAGAGAACGTCATGAAAACGAGACTGCTTGCATTGCTGTTCACGGCCGCTTTTCTCGTGCAAGGCTGCGTGGCGGTGATCCCTCTGGTGGTCGCGGTCATGGACGACGGCGCCACCGTGGTGGCCGAGGTGCCGGTCAGCGCGGAAACGGTATACGCGAAGACCGTGGAGCTGGCCGAGGGCAACGACAAACTGACCATCACCGAGAAGGACGAAGCCAAGCACTATATCCACGTCACGCGCGGCGACGACGAGGCCAGCCTCAAGGCCGTGCCCCTGAGCGCGCACAGGAGCCAGATGATCATCATGACCGACATCGACGGCGAAAACGGGGACGGCAACAAGCAACTGGCCCTGAACGTCGCGAAAACCATCTGCGACAAGCTCGGCGTGGAATATCAGGTGGTGGAGGACTGACAGGCCCCGCAACAAGGCAGATTATAACCAAAATCCCCGGCAGACGCATTTGCCGGGGATTCATTTTCTGGTACCTTCGGTGCATGCTCAGAAAAATCTATGACTGGGTTCGCGGCTGTTTCGGGCCGGAAAACAGGACCCGCAGCAGGGTGGCCGTGGGGCATGAAGCCTTCATCGAGATCGGCGACGTGGTCACGCCCGTGATCCTGCACGACCTGAGCATGAACGGCGCCCTGTGCCGCGGCGCGGACAGCTTCCGCATCGGCCAGCGCTGCACCCTGATCCTGCCCCTGTCCCCGGGCCTGCGCATCGCCATCGAGGGAGAGGTGGTCCGCAACCAGGAGGAAGGCCCGGCCATTCGCTTCACCACCATGGGGCCGGAGAGCTTCACGCACCTCAAGCGCATGGTGGAGCTCAACGCGCCGGACGCGGACGTCATCGAGGACGAACTGCGCGGCCGCTGAGCCCGTTCCGAGCCTCCATCCTTATATACTCAGTCGTTGTCCCGGTTGCGCACGTCGTCGCGCCAGTCGTTGAGCGGCGCGCAACAGCCCACGCCGGAATGCAGGGCCTTCCGGAACTCGCCGCCCCGCTCGGGGTCGAGCATCAGCCGACACAGATATCGCCTGGCATCGTCATCCCAGTAGACTTCGGGACAGCGGCGCATGTAGCCGTGAATTCGGTGGGATTCCATGCACTGGTCCGTCAGGCAGCACCAGCCGCACCCAACACAGAGTTTGCTCATAATCGATTCGGGTCTGCTTGAAACCTGCTGCGGCAATCAGGGTTTCATGGACGGTGACGGAACACCGGGAGGAGGCACCGAAGCCGGGCGACGGCCCTTGCCGGGGGTGTGCCTTGCGCACCGCAAAAGCGGCGGAGCACACCCTACTCCCGGTGCCTGAAAATGTAAAACGCCTGCCCGCCCGGCAACATTTACCCTGCTGTTTTTCAAAATATCAACCTGATTTCCAAGGATATTTTTTTGGCACGAGCCTTGAATAAAGGGAGCCAAGGAGTGAGCCATGCAGAATATTCCTTATGTGGAAAAAGAGACCTACACAAAACTGACCACCGCCAACATGGCGGACAGAATCCCGGAAAAGGCCAAGAAAGACCTTTTCGAGGATTTCTTCAGCCAGCAGATTTCCTATGCCTCGCCCAGCAAGGGCGATACCGAGGAAGCCCTGTACCAGGACCTGTTCACGCAGCAGGAAGTCTTCGTGCAGGAAGGACTCGCCACGGCTCCCCTTTCCACCGACGAAAAGATGATCAAGGCCGCCCCGCAGGCGGCAAGCGCAACCAAGGTGGAAGAAAAGGAAGTGCTCAAGCCCTCCAGGTCCATGGTGGAAGAGCAACCCGCCGAAAAGAAAATGACCCGGGAAGACCTGGACGAAGTTCGGGACGACCTCAAGGAATACGGCCTGAGCGACGAGGAAATCCAGGATATGGAAGACCGGATCGACAGCGATGAAGGCCTGACCTGGGGACAGTTCGTCAGCGAGCTCAATGAGAAGATCAGCCAGTTCGGCAAGGTGGAGCTCTCCCCGGAACAGACCGAGAAGCTCCAGTCCATGTTCGGCAAGCTGGGATTCAGCGACAAGGAATCCGGCCAGCTCATCAAGGATCTTGAAAACGGCAATTCCAAGAAGGTCCTGAACGCCATCATGGAAAAGCTCGACGCCCTGCCGCAGGGAACCAAGATCCTGTTCGACAAGGGCGAGGTCGAGGCCTTTGCCGCGGCCATGAACTCCTCCAAGGAATTCACCGTCGAGATCAAGAAGATGTTCAGCAAGGCCGCCCTGCCCAAGGACATGAAGGAGGCCTTCTCCCTCATCAGCCAGGAAACGGCCAAGCTGGACCAGAAGGAAATCCGCCTGGTGCGCGCCGTGGGCAAGGCCCTGGTCAAGGCCATGGGCAAGGAGCTCAAGGACAGCTCCGCCGCAGCCGACACCAACAAGGCCGTGGACCTCAAGGAACGCACCGCCAAGGGTGAAAAGGCCGCTTCCAAGAAAACCGGAAACGCCAAGGCGGAAAACAGCGAAAAGACCAAGGCCGGTTCCGAAACCGACCTCAAGGCCGAGATCGCCGACGCCGACCAGCAGGACTCCGAGGAAAAGGCTCCTGTCCGCCAGGTGGAGGCCAAGCAGGCCGAGGCCGCCAGGACCGTCGCCAAGGAAAGCGATGCGGGCCAAGCCGTTGCCAGGGAAGGGGAATTCAAGGAGGCCCTGAAGAACCTCCAGGAAAACAGCACCCACAAGAGCGACCGGAACGAAAAGGACGCCCTGCCCCAGTTCAAGCAGGCCGAGACCAACGCCGACGCCAAGCAGGAAAACGCTGGCCAGACCGCTTCCGACAAGAACGCCAAGCAGGAAAACGCCTGGAACCAGTTCTTCGGCAAGCTGACCAAGGACGAATCCGGCTCCGCCAAGAGCTCCTTCGGCAAGCTGGAAAACCTGGCCCAGGCCCTCAAGGGCTCGGGCAGCGATTCGGCCAAGACCGCTCTCACCGACATGGCGGGCAACGCCAAGACCCGCGTTTGGGAAAAAATTTCCGCGCCCAAGGTCATGCGCCAGGTCAACAACGCCATCTTCACCAACCTGGGCCAGGGCAAGAAGCAGCTGACCCTGCACCTCAAGCCCGAGGCGCTGGGCGCGGTCAAGGTCGTGCTCCAGGTCCAGGGCAAGGAAGTGAACGCCACCCTGCGCGCCGAAAGCGCCGAAGCGGCCAAGGTCATTGCCGACCACGTGGAAAGCATCAAGCAAAGTCTTGAAAACCAGGGTCTTAAGGTCAACAAGCTCGATGTCCAGACCGGCCTGGCCGAAAACGACGGTCGCCAGAACTGGCAGGGCGAGATGCAGCACAACCAGGCCCGGGAACGCGACGAAATGGCGCGCATGCGTCAGCGCATGAGAAATCTTCGCGAGGGAACCGGCATTTTGGCCCAGGACATGCAAAATATGACTGACACGGCAAATGTTGCCGAACAAGGGTTACACGTCGTCGCATAGGAGAAGGGCGATGACGGTCCGCCTAGGGGTAGGCGGAAGCAAGTCTCTCAAATAATGCGGAATGCACCGCACGGGGATGACGACCGCTGGGGAGCGGTTACCCGGGCACCAGGTGCAGGCCGCAAGGGGAAGAAGCCATGAGTTACGTTAATACCGGCTACATATTGGGCCAGCACGAGCAGTATCTGGCCGAAGCCAACTCTCCCAATCAGAAAAAGAGTGTCGACCAGGAATCCTTCCTGACCCTTCTGGTGGCGCAGCTTACGCACCAGGACCCCATGAATCCCATGGAAGACACCGACATGACCAGCCAGCTCGCAGAGTTCTCCAGCCTGGAGCAGCTCACCAGCATCAACACGGGCATCGAGAACCTGGGTTCGGCCCAGGAGCGTACCGACATGCTCACCGCCGTGAGCTTCATCGGCAAGAGCGTTCGGGCCTCCGGCTACAATATTTCCAAGGAAGGCACCACGGTCAGCAAGATCTTCTACGGCACAGGCGAAGCCCTGGGCGCGGTCAAGATCAATGTTTACGACTCGGACGGCGCCATTGTCCGCACCGTGGAGCAGGGTTCCAAGGAGCCCGGCAACTACGAATTCGAATGGGACGGCCGCAACGCCAAGGGCGAACTGGTGGCCGACGGCACCTACAGCGTGGGTATTCTGGGCGAGGACACCAACGGCAAGCCGGTCATGATCCGCACGGAAATGTCGGGCGAGGTCTCGGGGATCGTCCAGGAAAACGGCCAGAGCTTCCTGCGTCTCAAGGATGGCCGCTACGTGAGCTTCGCCAACGTCACCGAAGTGGTGAACACGGGAAGCACCGATTCAGGCAGCGAAACCGAGGAAAGCGGTTCGTAATATTTCGGCAGGAAACCCGCCGGCCCGGGATTCGGGACAGCATGGCGCTGACTTAGGGGTAAGGGAGAGCGCCGCGACAATGCACCCCGGCACCGGGACCACCGGCACCAATTGGAGAATAGATTAGGAGGTAGACCATGGGTTTGTCAGCATCATTATACTCCGGCATCACCGGACTCACCGCACATGGTGAAAAGATGACTGTCATCGGCAACAACCTTGCCAACGTCAACACCACGGGCTTCAAGGCGGCCCGCATGCATTTCGAGGATTTCGTGAGCCAGGACTTCCCCACCACGGCGGGGACCTCCCAGGTGGGACGCGGCGTGCGCGTTGCGGCCATCTATGCGGACTTCGGCCAGGGCGCCTTGGAAACCACCACGGAATCCACGGACATGGCCATTTCCGGCGACGGATTCTTCACGGTCTCGCCCAAGGGCGAGGACGCCAACTACTACACCCGCGCCGGCGTGTTCCGCTTCGACAACGACGGTTTTCTGGTGGACCCGCACGGCTACGTGGTGCAGGGATGGGCAGTGGAACAGCAGGAGGCCACCGTGGCCACCTCCACAACCGCGGACCAAACCACCACATCCACGGGCGCGCGCATCATCGGCACGCCCACGGACATCCAGCTGGAAAACTTCCAGTCCCCGCCCAAGGCCACCTCGCAGGTGTCCATGGTCACCAACCTGGACCCCACCACGGTGAGCCGCTCCAACGACACGAACAACCCGTATTTCGCCCTGATGCAAAACTGGGACGGCTCGGCCGAGACCCCGCTGGCTTCGGGCAACTACGCCTATTCCAGCACCATCAAGGTCTTCGACGAAGTGGGCGCCTCCCATAACCTGACCGTGTATTTCGACCAGGTCACCATGTCCAATGCGGGCGGCGACACGGTCTGGGAATACATGGTCACCATAGACCCCCTGGAAGACAAACGCATCATCTCCGGTGCTGACGGCAACATGACTGCCATGGCCGGAACCTCGGCAGCGGGACTGCTCATGTGCGGCACCATGACCTTCCGTACCGGCCAGCTGGTGGGCATGAACGCCTTCACCTTGCAGTCCAACGGCGGCATCAACGGCGGGTCCATGAGCCTCGACTCCTGGCAGATGGCCGACTTCTCGTCCCAGGGCTACCCGGTCTTCGCCGCCAACTTCCTGGGGCAATCCAACGCCAGCACCACCAATTCAGCCAACGCCTCGCTCGTGGAGCTCAACTTCGGGCTGCGCAACACGGACCTGACCAGTAACGGTTCGGGCGCATGGACCGCGGGCTGGGCCCAGACCACCGGTGCCCTGCAGCAGACCGCGGCGGACGTGTCCAACAACATCTCCAACTCGGGTATACTGCCCAACTTCAAGGGCACCGAGATCAGCGCCCTGGCCACCCAGAGCTTCGACACCGGCGGCTCGTCCACCCTGTTCCAGAACCAGAACGGCTACTCCGCGGGCGTGCTCCAGGGGGTGTCGGTCTCCCGCGACGGCATCCTGTCCGGCCGCTATTCCAACGGCCAGACCCTGCAGCTCTATTCCCTGACCCTGGCCACCTTCACCGACAAGTGGCACCTGCGGCGCGAGGGCGGCAACCTGTTCTCCGAAACCACGGAGTCGGGCCCGGCGCTCACCGGACAGGCGGGCGACAGCGGCAAGGGCGTCGTGGACGGCAACTCGCTGGAAATCTCCAATGTGGACATGGGCAACGAGTTCGTCAAGATGATCACCACCCAGCGCGGCTTCCAGGCCAACACCAAGGTGATTACCTCGGCCGACTCCATGCTCGGCGAAGTCATCGCCATGAAGCGCTAATGAATGACCCCAACGGAGTTACAATGGTAACGACCCATTAAGATAGACTCCTTCTCCAATGCCGTTCCCGCGCCGACCCCGCGCGGGGACACCGAAGAAACAGGCCCGGCGGAATGAATGTTCCACCGGGCCTTTTCCCGCCATCTTGCTGCGTTGAACCAGGACGATTCAGTACTCCTTGAGATACATGGGCACCCGGTCCCCGCTCTTCACGAACCCGAACCGCTCGTAGAAATCCTCCTTGCCATCCAGGGCCACCAGCACCTTGCGGGCCACCTCCCTGTAGCGATCCACCAGCCGGTTCATGATTTCGGTGCCGATGCCGCGCCCCTGGTAGTCTGGATGTACGGCAACAAAGGGCACGTACATGACCATGTACCCGTCGGAAATGGCACAGGCCATGCCCGCCAGGCGTTCGCCGTCCCAGGCCGTGATCAGGCTGTGGGAATGCTCCAGGCCCTTGTGCAGCCGCTCTCCCTGGGCCCCGGATGTCCAGCCCAGCTCCGTGAACAGGGCCGCGATCTGCTCATGCCCCTTTTTCCTATCCTCACTGTATGTTATGCCCATTCCCACTCCTTTTTTCCTCCCCATAGCAGACTCCTTCCGGCCTAGGAAATTTTTTCTCTCCCCGGCGCCAAGGTGCTGACGCAACGGCCCGTTTCAACGGAATTTTCCGCTCAGCCAGCTCTTTTCTAGACTTTCTATAAATAGATATTTTACTGATTTTAATGAATTTTTACTCGTTGGCACGCATGCTGCTGAGAACTAGGCAAAAATGGATTTGCAGAGCATCAACAAGGAGGTTTTCTGATGTCCCTCGTTATCAACCACAACCTTATGGCCTTGAACGCCAGCAGAAACCTGAGTGATTCATACGGATCCCTGGCCGTCTCCACCAGGCGCCTGTCTTCCGGCCTTCGCGTGGGTACGGCTGCGGACGACGCCGCAGGCCTGGCCATTCGCGAACTCATGCGTTCGGAAATTTCTTCCATTCAACAGGGCGTGCGCAACGCAAACGACGCCATCTCCATGATCCAGACGGCGGACGGCGCCCTCCAGGTCATCGACGAAAAGCTGGTGCGCATGAAGGAACTGGCGATGCAGGCCGCAACCGGTACCTACAACTCGGACCAGCGCCTGATCATCGACTCGGAATACCAGGCAATGGCTTCGGAAGTCTCCCGTATCGCCAACGCCACCGACTTCAACGGCATCTACCTGCTCAACGGCAACCTGTCCGGGCAGATTTCGGACCACAACGGGAGCGTCCTGGCCCCCTCCGGCCCGATCAAGATTCACTTCGGCACCAGTAACGACTCTTCCGAGGACTACTACTACATCGCCATCCAGGCGGCCACGGCATCCGCCCTGGGCCTGGGCCATGCGGCAGCCGAAAAGACCGGTACCGGCGAACAGATTCACGCGGGCAAGACCGTCTCCACCCAGGCGCTCGCCCAGCTGGCCATGGATGCAGTCAACCAGGCCATTATCTCCAAGGACAAGATCCGAGCCAACCTCGGTTCCCTGCAGAACAGGCTGGAAAACACCATCACCAACCTGGAAATCCAGGCCGAAAACCTGCAGGCGGCGGAATCCCGCATTTCCGACGTGGACGTTGCCACCGAAATGACCGAATTCGTCCGCCAGCAGATTCTTACCCAGTCCGCAGTGGCCATGCTGGCACAGGCCAACTCCCTCCCGAGAATGGCCATGCAGCTCATCAGCGGCTAACGATCGGACTGATCCATCGAGAAGGGATTTGGGATATCAGGGACCGGTCCGGGGCTTACGCCCCGTCCGGTTCCTGATGTTCTTGTTTTTCATACTCGGCAAGCCAGTCCAGCGCGGCCCTGGCGGCCGTCTGCTCGGCCTTTTTCACGCTGGTCCCCGCCCCGGTGAATTTTTCCCCGTGCGGCAGGGTCGTCTCCACCTCGAAGATCTTCTCGTGCTCCGGGCCCCGGGTGTCCACGAGCACGTACAACGGCCGCTCCTGGAACAGGCGCTGGGTCTCCTCCTGCAGCCGGCTCTTGAAATCCTTGGTTTCCGGAAGCTCCGGGGTTTCGGGCCACCGCTCCCGGAAGATATCCCTGATGACCGCCTTTGCGGCCTCAAAGCCACCATCCAGGAACACTGCCCCCATGACCGCCTCAAAGGCGTCGGCCAGCAGGGAATCCCGATCCCGTCCCCCCTGCAGCTCCTCGCCCTTGCCCAGACGCAGGAAACGCTCCAGCTCCAGGTCGCGGGCAATGGCCGCCAGGCTCTTTTCCTTGACCAGGTTGGACCGGATGCGCGTCAGGCTTCCCTCGGGCACATGGGGATAGCGTTTGTACGCTTCTTCGGATATGCAGAGCTCCAGCACCGCGTCCCCGAGGAACTCCAGACGCTCGTTGTCCATCGCGTCGCCCTGCTCGTTGGCGAACGAACTGTGCGTGAGCGCCATTTCCAGGTGCTTGACTTGGGAAAACCGATGGTGGATACAATCCTCTAGTTCAATCATATTCATAAACGCTCCAAAATTCAGGTCGCAATGCAGCCCGTAGACAGATTTCAACCACTTTTCAATCCGCGCAGCATAGCCGTGGTGGGTGCTTCCCGCCACAGCAACAAACTCGGGCACGTGCTTGCGGCCAATATCCTAGGCTCAGGGTATAAGGGGAAATTGTTTCCCGTCAATCCCAAGGCCGAGGAAATCCTGGGCCACAAGGCCTACCCCAGCCCGGCCGAGCTGCCCGAGGCCCCGGACCTGGGCATCGTCGTCCTGCCCCGCGACCAGGTCATCGAGGCCCTGGAGGCCTTGGGCGAGTCCGAAGTCGGAGCCGTGCTGGTCATCACCGCGGGTTTCCGGGAAACCGGCCGCCAGGGCTTTGACCTGGAAACGAAGATGGCCGAGATCGCGGCCCGCAAGAGATTTCTCCTGCTGGGCCCCAACAGCCTGGGGCTCATCAACACGGGCATGGGCCTGAACGCCTCCATCGCCCTGGAGCCGCCCGCCAGGGGCAACATCGGCTTCTTTTCCCAGTCCGGGGCCCTGTGTGCGGCCATCCTGGACTGGGCCCTGGGGGAAAACATCGGTTTCTCCAAGTTCGTGAGCCTGGGCAACAAGGCCGGACTCTCCGAGGCGGACGCGCTCGAGGCCATGGGCGACGACCCGGACACCACGGTCATCATCGGCTACCTCGAATCCGTGGAAAACGGCCGGGAGTTCATGCGCGTGGCCCAGAAGGTCACGGAAAAAAAACCCGTGATCATGATCAAGGCGGGCACCACCCAGGCCGGCGCGCGGGCCACCTCCAGCCACACGGGCGCGGTGGCCGGCTCCATCGAGGCGAGCAAGGCCGCCTTCACCCAGGCGGGCATCATCCAGGTCCACGACGTGGAATCGCTTTTCGACCTGGCCCGGGCCTTTTCCTGCCAGCCCCTGCCCAAAGGTCCGAACCTGACCGTGGTCACCAACTCGGGCGGGCCGGGCATCCTGGCCGCGGACGCCTGCGAGGCCGCAGGCCTGCAGCTGGCCACCCCGGCCACGGCCACGGTGGAGGCCCTGCGCGAGGCGCTGCCGCCCTACGCCTCCCTCTACAACCCCATCGACATCATCGGCGACGCCAAGGCCGACCGCTACCGCACCACCCTGGAGGCCGTGGCAAAGGACCCGCTCACCGACGCGATCATGGTGCTGCTGACCCCCACGGCGTCGGCGGAGATCATGGAAACCGCCCAGGCCGTCATCGACATTTCCGGGGAAACGGACAAGCCCGTGTTCGCCTGCTTCATGGGCGACGAGCGCATCGGCCCGGGCCGCGACCTGCTGCTGGACGCGGGAATCCCCTGTTACGCCTATCCCGAGCCCGCCGTGCGCGCGCTCACGGCCATGGTGGCCCACCACCGCTGGCAGCACCGCCCCTGGCCCGTGGAGGTCTGCTTCCGCCGCGACAAGGGCAAGGGAGACAAGCTCATCCACGAGGCGCGACGCATCCATCTTTCCGAGCTGAGCCAGCCCCAGGCCTTTGAAGTGGCCATGGCCTATGAACTGCCCGTGCCCGAGACCACCATGGCCCGCACCAGCGACCAGGCCGTGCGCGCGGCCAAAAAGATCGGCTATCCCGTGGCCCTGAAGATCGTCTCCCCGCACATCGAGGGACGCCGGGCTCTGGAGGGCGTGGCCCTGAACCTGGAGGACCCCCGGCAGGTGCGAGCGGCCTTTGCCGACATCACGGCCCGCGTCATGCGCCGGCGCCCGGGCACCTATATTTCCGGCTGCCTGGTGCAGGCAATGGGCCCCAAGAAGGCCCGGGAAGTGGTCATCAAGCTGCGCCAGGACCCCCAGTTCGGGCCGCTCATCGGCTTTTGCATGGCCGGGCCCTCGGCCGAGATCCTGAACGACATCGCCTGGCGGCTCGCGCCCCTGACCCTGCAGGACGCCCAGGAGATCATCCGCGAAATCAAGTCCTTTCCCCTGCTGCGTGGTGTGCGCGGCGAGCCCCCCGTGGACTTCGGGGCCATAGAGGACATTCTGTTAACCGTGTCGCAAATGGCCGTGGACTTCCCGGAAATCCGGGAGGCCGAACTCAACCCCATTCTTTTGAGTGAAAACGGGGCGTTGGTCACCGACCTGCGCTTGACCGTCGGCTGATTTTTGGCAATAGATTCGGAAAAGGGAGGAACAGGCATGCCAGGTCTCTACATTGGATCCACCACCGGATACTCGGGCAAAAACATGATCGTCATGGGGCTGGGGCTGCGGCTCCAGAAGGACGGTTTCAACGTGGGCTACATGAAGCCCGTCGGAGCCATGCCCGTGGAGATCGACGGCAAGCTCGGGGACGACGACGCCCTGTTCGTGCAGGACGTGCTCGGCCTGGACGGCAACCCCGAAGACGTCACCCCCGTGGTGGTCACCCAGGACTTCAAGGTCAAGGCCTTCAGCGGCAAGATGAAAGGGCTGGTGGACACCATCGCCGAAAAGTACGAAATCGTGTCCAAGGACCGGGACATCACCCTGGTGGCCGGTTCCGGGTCCATGTATTCGGGCAAGTACTGCGACACGGACGCCATCACCGTGATCAAGAAGCTCGGCGTCAAGGCCGTGATCATCGACCGCTTTGAAAAGGAACTCAAATACGACTACCTGGCGGTCATGAAGGAAACCCTGGGCGACCAGCTCATCGGCGTGGTCCTCAACGACGTTCCCCCGCACTTCATGGACGAGGTCAACCAGCTGCTGGCCCCGTTCCTGGAAAAACGCGGCATCAAGGTGCTGGGCGTGATCCCGCGCGACCCGCTCATGGGCGCCATCAAGGTGGGCGACCTGGCCGACCGCCTGGGCGGCAAGATCATTTCGGCCCACAACAAGGCCGACCGCGTGGTGGAAAGTTTCCTCATCGGCACCATGCAGGTGGAAAACTTCATGACCCACTTCCGCAAAAAGAAGAATTCGGCCATCATCGTGGGCGGCGACCGTTCGGACGTGCAGCTCGTGGCCCTGGAAGGGGACTGCCCCTGCCTGGTGCTCACCGGCAACCTCTACCCCAACGACATCATCCTGACCCGCTCCGAGGTGCTGGAGACCCCCATCATCATGGTCCGCGAGGACACCTACTCCGTGGCCAAGAAAATGGACTCCATCCTTTCCCGGCACAAGCTGCGCGACGCCATCAAGATCAAGCAGGGCTCGGACCTGGTCTCCGACAACATCGATTTCCAGCACATCAAGAAGGAGCTGGGCCTCGGCTAGCCAACGGCTGAAAAACGCACGCCTGCCGTGCCGCTTCAAGAAAGTCAGGCCGCCCGTCTTCGGACAGGCGGCCTTTATTAATAATAGCCCCCGGCGGTCCTCCCCCGTAGTGTTTATACTGACAAAAAACCTCGACGGAGAACGCCATGAAAGGCCTGCGACGACTTCTGGGCAGCTCCCTGGCCCCGCTCCTGCTCATCTGGATGGGGCTCGGCATGTACAACTGGCCCATGCTTTCCCTTTCCGACCCGGGACACGGCAACAACCTCATCCTCTACATGTTCCTGGTCTGGGGCGCGCTCACCGTGCTCTCCCTGGCCATGTCCCTGGCCGGGTCGCACAAGCAGGCCGAAAGCAAGGACGAGGACGACCGGGGAGAGTCCTCATGAGCCTGCCCGTCATCCTGCTCACGGTTCTGGCCTACCTGGGCGTGCTCTTTGCCCTGGCCTTCCTGGTGGAGCACAACGAACGGCTGTGCCGCGCCGTGCAGCGAAACCCCTACATCTACTGCCTGTCCATCGGCATCTACTGCACCAGCTGGACATTCTTCGGCGCCGTGGGGCGCGCCGCCAACATCGGCGTGGACGTGCTGGCCGTGTTCCTGGGCGCCAGCCTGACCTACACGGCTGCCTGGCTGGTGGTGCGCAAGCTCGCGGCCATCAAGGAGAGCTTCAAGACCACCAGCATCGCGGACTTTCTTTCCACGCGCTACTCCCACCCCCAGCTCCTGGCCGGGCTGGTCACATTCATCTGCCTGCTGGCCATCATGCCCTACATCGCCCTGCAGCTGAAATCGGTCATCAGCACGACCATGGTGCTCATGGCCCGGCCCGGCAGCGAGACACAAACCCTGGGGCAGGACATCGGCCAGATACTGTGCCTGCTCATGTCGGTCTTCACCATCCTGTTCGGGGCGCGGCGCATCGATCCCACCGAACGGCACCAGGGCATGATCGCGGCCATCGCCATCCAGTCCGTGGTCAAGCTCGCCGCCATACTGGCCTGCGGATTCTTCGTGGTCTTCATGGTCCATGACGGATTCGCCGACGTGTACCAGAAGGCCCTGGAGGTCAACGGAAACGCCATGTTCCTGGGCTCCCTCAAGGCCCGGGGGGTGCAGGGCTACCTGACCTGGGGCACCATGTTCCTCATGTCCATGTGCGCGGGCCTGTTCCTGCCCCGCCAGTTCCACGTGGCCGTGGTGGAGAACTCGGACCTCGGGCATACCCGCACCGCTACTTGGTTCTTCCCCCTATACCTCATCGCCTTCAACGTATTCGTCATGCCCCTGGCCTATGCGGGCATCGCCGCCCGGCTGCCCCTTTCCGCCGCCGATACCTACGTGCTGACCCTGCCCCTGCACCACGGCAACACGGGCCTGGCCCTGTTCGTGTTCATCGGCGGTTTTTCCGCGGCCATCTCCATGATCATGATCTCGGCCATGACCACCTCCACCATGTTCGTCAACCACCTGCTCCTGCCCCTGTTCTCCCGGCTGGGCATCATGGGCACCGCAGGCAGGTTTCTGCTGCAATGGCGCTGGGCCTCCATCGTGGGGGTCATCTTCCTGGGCTACCTGTTTGCGCAGGGAATCGGGAATTCCTACGCCCTGGTCAGCATAGGGCTCATCTCCTTTGCCGCGGCCACCCAGTTCGCCCCGGCCTTCCTGGGCACCCTGTTCTGGCGCAGGACCAATTTCGCGGGGGCCTTCGGCGGGCTCCTGGCCGGCTTCATGGTCTGGTTCTACACCCTGCTGCTCCCGGCCATGATCAAGAGCGGCTGGATCCAGACCGACCTGCTGGAAAACGGCCCCTTCGGCATTGCCCTGCTCCGGCCGGAAGCCCTGTTCGGGCTCACGGAATTTCCGCCCCTGGCCAACAGCCTTTTCTGGTCCCTGTTCTTCAATGTCTGCCTGTTCCTCGCCCTGACCCTGGCCTTCGAGCAGACCGACCGGGAAAAGCAGGTGGCCGAGGAATTCGTCTCGGTCCTTGACGCCTCCTCCATGGGCTCCCTGACCACGGACGTGGAGGTGGACCTGGACCAAAAAACACTGCAACTTTCGGGCGGCCTGCAGATGCAGCTCGGACAGGGCAAGGCGGTGGACATGGTCCAGGCCTGTCGGAAAAAACTGGGGCTCGGCGACACGCGCCAGGTGGACGTGGTGGACTACGCCCGGCTGTTCCGCGAGGTGGAGCGTTCCCTGTCCGGCGTGTTCGGCTATGCCATGGCCAAGCAGGTGCTCAAGCGCGACCAGTATTTCACGGACGTGGAGCAGCGCGCCCTGTCCGAAGGGTACGGACGCATCCTGGCCCGGCTCAACCTGCCGCCGCGCAAGCTGCTGGAGCGCATCGACTACCACGAGGAACGCGAGCACATGCTTGAGGAACACGGCCGGGAACTGGACCGCAAGATCCGGGAGCGGGACAAGGCGCTTGCCAAGCGCAAGGCCACGGAAGCGGCCCTCAAGGCGTCCGAGGAAAAATTCCACAGCATCTTCGAAAACGCTCTGGAGGGAATCTTCCAATCCACGCCGGAAGGGAGATTTTTAACGGCAAACCCGGCCATGGCATCCATGCTCGGGTACGGCTCGCCCCAGCATCTCGTGGAAACCGTGACCGATATCTCCCGCGAGCTTTACGTGGACCCCAACCAGCGCAAGGAACTGCTCGCAACCCTGCAAAAGGAAGGCAGAGCGCGGGAATTCGACGTCGAACTCTACCGGGCGGACCGAAGCAAGATGTGGATGGGCCTGCACCTGTACCCCAAGTATGACGACGCGGGAAACCTCCTCTACATGGAAGGCATCGGCGTGGACATCACCCGCCGCAAGCTCTCCGAACAGGGCCTGAAACGCTACCAGGACCACCTGGAGGACCTCATGGCCCAAAAGAGCCAGGAGGCGCAGAACCAGGAGGACCTGCTCGGCGAAATACTCGGCTGCCTGGATGCGGGCATGGTCGTCATGGACAGGGAGGCCAACACCGTGCTCAAGGCCAACGAGGCCGCGGAAAGGCTCCTGGGAACCGAGCGGGCCAACATCGTGGGCCTGCCCTGCGAGGCCATCCCCGGTCTGACCCCGGACGGCGGCCAATGCATCATCGACGCAAGCGAATGCGGCGCGGGCCTGCGGGAGACAACCATCACCTCGGGCAAGGGCAGAAAGATCCCGGTGCTCCAATGCGTGCTGGAAACCCGCTTCCAGGGCGACCCGGCCCTGGTGCTGGTGCTGGTGCCGCACAAGAAGGAAGCCTGATCCGCCGTTGTCCTTCCCGCCGCAAGGCAGTAAGGTCCGGCCATGGTCCAGCACAACGATCTCACCCGTGGCCCCCTGCCCGGGCTCATCCGCCAGATCGCCGTTCCCACCTGCGTGGGCATGGTCTTTTCCACCATGTACAACGTGGTGGACACCTGGTTCGCCGGGCTCATCGGCACCGAGGCCCAGGCCGCGCTCTCCCTGTCCTTTCCGGTCTTTTTCCTGCTCATGGCCGCCGGGTCCGGGCTCCAGGTGGGCTCCACCTCCCTCATCGGGTCGGCCCTGGGGGAAGGCGACCGGGACAGGGCCGCCTCCTACGCGGTGCAGGCAATCAGCTTCGGGCTGCTGGCCAGCGCAGGGCTGGCCGTCCTCGGGCTGTGGGCCTCGCCCCACCTGTTCGGGTTCATGGGCGCCAAGGGCCCGTACCTGGAAACCTGCATGGCCTACATGGGCCCCATCTTCTCCTGCGCGCCGGTCTTCCTGCTCCTGTACATGTGCAACGCCACGCTCCAGGCCGTGGGCGACACGCGCACCTTCCGCAACTTCATCGCCGGGGGCGCGGCCCTCAACTGCGCCCTGGACCCCTGGTTCATATACGGGGGTCTGGGCCTGCCGCCCATGGGCGTGGCCGGGGTGGCATGGGCCACGGTGGTCATCCACGCGGCCGGGTGCGGCTACCTGCTCCTGCGCGTCCGCAAGACCGGCCTGCTGAAAACCGACAAGGGCCGCAACCTCGTCCCCCGGCCCGGGCTCTACCTGTCCATCGCCCGCCAGGGCCTCCCGGCCAGCGTGAACTTCCTGACCATCGCCATCGGCGTGTTCGTCATCAATTCCTTTGTCAGCGACTTCGGGCAGGGGGCGGTGGCCGCATACGGCATCGCCATGCGCGTGGAGCAGATCGCGCTCATGCCCACCATCGGCCTCAATGTGGCGGCCCTGTCCATCATCTCCCAGAATTTCGGGGCCCGGGACTTCGGCCGCATCCGCGAAACCCTGCGGCTCTGCCTCAAGTACGGGGCCTGGATGATGCTCCCGGCGGCCGCGCCCATCATTCTGCTGGCCCGGCCGTTCATGGCCGCCTTCAGCTCGGACCCGGCGGTCGTCGAAACCGGTGCGGCCTACCTGCGCATCGACGCCCTGGTCCTCTACGGCTATGTGGTCATCTTTGTGGGCACCTCGGCGCTCCAGGCCATCCAGAAACCCATGTTCGCCATCTGGCTGGGCCTGGGCCGCCAGTTCCTGGCCCCGGTCCTGCTCTTCTGGCTTTTCACCCGGATCCTGGGCCTGGGCATTCTTTCCATCTGGTGGTCCATCTTCGCCATTGTCTGGATTGCCGCTGGAATAACCTATTGGTTCTCCCGGAGAAAACTGCGGGAAGCAGCGGCTGGCGCGGACTGAGCCCCCCATTCCTTCACACGGTTTTAACCGGAAAAAGCTTGACTTGGCCGCTCCGATCCTTACTTTGACCTCCGGAGCGAGTTCATGAAACACCTGATGATCTTTTGCGCCACAGTGGCCACGGTCCTGCTGGCGCTCCCCTCCGACGCCCTGGCCTGGGGACCGGGAGCGCACCTGGCCATCGGCCAGGCCGCCCTGGACAACCTGTGCCTGCTGCCGCCGCTCATCGCCAGGCTGCTCGCCCGCCACAACGATTCGTTCCTCTACGGCTGCCTGTGCGCGGATATCTTCATCGGCAAGGGCACCCGCTTCAAGCCCGGCCACAGCCACAACTGGACCACGGGATTCAAGCTCCTGAAGTCCGCCCGGGAATCCGGGACCCTGGCCTATGCCTACGGCTACCTGACCCACCTGGCCGCCGACGTGGTGGCCCACAACTACTTCGTGCCCAACATGCTCTGGAGCATGCCCTGCGGCGGCAAGACCAGCCACGTGTACGTGGAAATGCACACGGACATGACCATCGACTGGAGCCCGGAACTGGCCCTCAGGCTCTTCCGCGCCCCCAACCGCAGCTCCGAGGGCGTGCTGCTCTCGGCAACGGAACAGCGGCGCTGGTCCTTCCTGATCAAGAAACGGCTCATGATGGGCAGCCTGAACCTGGCCTCCCGCAAGAGCTGGGACAGCTCCCTGGACCTGGCCGAACGCATGCTGCCCTGGCCCCACAACACGGGCTACCGCCAGGAAATGCTCGACCTGGCGACCCGCACCGTGCTGCACTTCCTCGAAGATCCCACGGCCTCCCCGGCCCTGGCCTTCGACCCCATCGGCAGCCGCAACCTGGACCGGGTCCGGGGGCTGCGCACCAAAAAACTGCGCCGGGGCGCGGACACGCCGCTCCTGTTCGAGACGCCCGGCGACCTGGCCGACCTTCCCGCACTCCCGCAGCAGCCCGCATCCCTCTGCCGCGCCCAAGGCCAATAGCCCACTTTATCATACAGTATCACATAGTTCTCTGGTAGGATCGGCCCAGTGTCACCAAGCTGTCCCGCGGAGGCCCTTTGAAACGATCCATCCTCGTTGTTCCGCTGGCCCTGTTCGCCATATTCATGCTTGCGGTTTTCATGTTCGAACGGGCGGAGACCGAACAGCACCGGAACAAGATGCGCCTGAACATCTTCTATGAGCTCAGCGCCATCCAGAGCCGGTTCGAAACCGCGCTCTCCCGCAGGCTGAACATCCTGCGGGCCACGTCCGCGGTCTTTTCGGGCAGCCCTAACCTGCCCGACGAGCAGGCGGACAACCTGATCAAGAGCCTGGTCTACGACCAGGAAGGCGTGGACGCCGTCATCGTGGCCCGGGACAACCGCATCGTCCATGTCTACCCGCCCACCGCCGAGGACCAATATCTGGACATCCCCACCGACCATCTGCCCCCGGTCGTCTCCCTGGCCATCAAGAGCAGCATCGTCCGCCGCGACATGGTGGTCATGGGACCTTCGGAATTCTTTCCCGGCAGAAGCACCATCCTGGCGGCCATACCCGTGTTCGAGCAACAGGGCGGCCCCCACGGCAACGGCCCGTTCTGGGGCGCGGTGGCCATGGTGCTCGACCCGGAGTCCATCTTCAAGGATACCGGGCTCGTGGATGAATACCCGGAACTGAAAAAGGCCCTCATGGTCCCCCATACGGACGCCAGCGGCTGGCAGATGGCCTATGGCTCCAGGAACGTGTTCGACGCCGACCCGGTGACCATGCACATCCTCCTGCCGCAAGGCTACTGGCAGTTGGCGGCCATCCCCCAGGAAGGCTGGGGGAAATCGCCCTACTCCACGTTCATTTTCGGCTCGGGCTTTCTCCTGGCCCTGGCCCTGTCCCTGGGCCTCTGGCACACTCTGCACCAGGCCCGGGCGCGGGAACTGGCGCGGGAGGAATACTACCACCTGGTCCACACGGCCCGCAGCATCATCCTGCGCCTGGATACGGCGGGCCGCATCCGGTTCATCAACGAATACGCCCTGTCCTTTTTCGGGTTCGAGCGCGATGAGCTGGAGGGCCATCCCCTGGTGGGCGGCCTGTTCCCGGAATTCGGGCTCGACGGCAGGAACATCTCCAGCCTGGTCAACCGGCTCATCCGCACCCCTTCCGACCTGCCCGCATACGAGATCGAGGCGATCAAGAAAAACGGCGAGATCGTCTGGATCGCCTGGAGCAACCGGCCTTCCTACGACCCGCGCGGCAAGCTGCGGGACATCGTCTGCGTGGGCACGGACGTGACCAAGCGGCGGCAGATGGAGGAGGCCCTGCGCAAGAGCGAAAGCAAGTACCGACTGCTCACGGAGAACGTCACCGACGTGATCTGGGGCCTGGACGCCAACCTGCACTTCACCTACATCAGCCCCTCGGACAAGCAGCTGCGCGGCTTCGACGCCGTGGAGGTGCTGGGTAAGCCCCTCTGGGACTACGTGGCCCACGGCTCCAAGGACCTGCTGCTGCATATCGTGGCCAATCTGGAGCGCAAGCTGCACAAGGGCCAGGACCTGCCAGAGACCCTGACCATGTCCCTGGAGATGCTCTGCAAGGACGGCAGCACGGTCTGGGTGGAGACCCGCGCCACCGTGCTCTACAACGACGAGGGCGACATGGTGGGCATGCAGGGCGTCAGCCGCGACATCTCGGACCGCACCCGGGCGGACGCCCTGCGCGAGGACATGGAGCGCATCGCGCGCCACGATTTAAAGACCCCGCTGGGCGCGGTCATCGGCCTGCCCGAGGAGATCGCCCGGGAAGGCAACCTGACCCCGCAGCAGAACAAGATGCTCGAGGTCATCCGCAAGGCCGGAACGTCCATGCTCGAGCTCATCAACCGCTCCCTGGATCTCTACAAGATGGAAACCGACGCCTACGCCCTGGACCTGGAGCGCGTGGACCTCATCAAGCTTCTGGACCTCATCGGCGCGGAATCCCGGCCCTTGCTGCGCGCCAAGGGCATCAGCCTCGGCGTGGAAACGCCGGACGGGGCCGAGGAATTCCCGGTCATGGGCGAAAAACCCCTGCTGCACGCCATGCTCTCCAACATGGTCAAGAACGCCCTGGAGGCCTCCCCCGAGGGCGGCTCCGTGCATATCCGGCTGCGCCGCCGCGACGGGGTGCGCATTTCCGTGCGCAATGCCGGCAGCGTGCCCGAGGAGCTGCGCGAGGTCTTCTTCGACAAGTACGCCAAGGGCGATTCCTCCAAGGGGTCGGGCCTGGGCACCTATTCCATGCGGCTCATCGCCCGCACCCACGGCGGGGACGCACGCCTGGACGCCGCCACCCCCGGCGAGACCACGGTCAACGTCATCCTTCCGGACCGGCCCCTCAAGTAGGCACCTCCCCTGTTGCGGCCGCCGCAATTCATGCAAGCAAACGACGTGCGCATATTGTTTGACATTCAAGACAAGTCGCTCTAAGAAACCTTGAGACTCAAACAATCAGAGGTTCAAATGAATTTCGATACACTCTTTCTCGTGGCGCTCCAGTCCAGCCTCATGCTGGGGTTCATCCACGGGGTCAACCCCTGCGGCCATTCCTGGGTGGTGCTGGCCCCGTTCGTTGCGGGAGATTCCAGCGGCAAACGCGTTTCCGTGCTGACCACCGCCTTCATCTTCGGAACCACCATGGGCTGCCTGGGCATCGGGCTGGCCCTGGGCCTGCTTTCCGCAGGCCTGCCCGAGTCGGTGCGCTCCGTCACGGACATGATCACCGGCGGCATCATCGTCCTGCTGGGCGCGGTGCTGCTCTGGCGGCCACACCTGCTGCACAGCCACGACCATGACGGCCACCACTGCCATGAGCACGGGCATGACCACGACCACGGGGACCACTGCTCCTGCCATTCCCACGCGCACACGCCCCTTTCCGCGCGCAGGTCCACGGCCTGGGGACTCGGCACCCTCGGCTTCGTGAACATGATCGTGCCCTGCCCCACGGTGGCCATCATGTATTCCTACGCCCTGGAATCGGGCAGCGCCGCCAAGTCCGTGGCCGTGTTCGGCATCTACGCGCTGGGAACGGGCGTCGCCCTGGGCGGGGTCATCTACGCCATCTTCAAGGTCACCAGCCTGATCCGGCGCATGCAGCAGTCGTGGATCGAACCGGCGGTCATGCGCACCGTGGGCGTCATGACCATCGCCTTCGGCGTCTATTCCCTGTACGGAGACTTCGCAGCCTAGGAGAAACCATGAGCGATACGGACAGACTCACCCACCTCATCGTCGAGTTCTACGACAAGCTCTCGTCCTGGGAGCACAGCGTGGTGCGCGACAAGGGCCTGACCCTGGCCCAGGTGCACACCCTGGAGATCCTCGGCATCCACCGGGCCATGCGCATGAAGGAGCTGGCCGAAAAGATGGGCGTGACCACCGGCACGCTCACGGTCATGGTGGACCGCCTGGAAAAGAACGAACTGGTGCGCCGCAGACCGCACGAATCCGACCGCCGCTCCATCCTGGTGGAGCTGACCGACGCGGGGCATGAGCATTTCCTGGAGCACGACAAGCTGCACAAGCAGCTCACCGAAGACATCACCTCCGCCCTTTCCGAGGAGGAGCGTTCCTCCCTGGCCATGGTCCTGGAAAAGATGAACCGGGAATTCTAGCCGGGCGCAAAACATCCCCGCCCTCTGACGAATGGGGACATCCCGCGCGGTTGCCCGGTCGGCGGCCGCACGGGTTTGTTTCCGTTTTGTGACACGCCGAGATAATAATAGGCCATGATTCCACCCGGGACCATATTCGTTTCATGATGGGGAATGTCCCGTAACAACGAACCGCGCCCGGGGGCGCGAACGCCAAAGGGGAGAATCATGAAAAAGGGATTGCTGATCATCCTGTCGGTCCTGGTTATTTCCGCATTCATGGCCATGTCCGCACTGGCCGCCCAGAAGGTGACCATCGTGGGGGATTCGGATTACCCGCCCTACAGTTTCGACAACAACGGCAAGATGGATGGGATCTATGTCCGGATCCTGCAGAAGATCTTTCCGCAGATGACGGACTACGACGTGGAATTCAAGCTCATCCCCTGGAAGCGGGGCCTGGCGCTCGTGGAAAAGGGAGAGGCGCTCGGCATTGTTCCGCCCTATTACCGGCCCGAAAAACGCCCCTGGATAAAGCCCTATTCCGACCCGATCATCAAGGAGGAGGTGGCGGTCTTCTGCAACAAGAAGGTCCTGGACAAGCCCCGGACGAAATTCCCTGAGGACTACTACGGCCTGCTCTTCGGGAACAACATGGGCTTTGCGGCGGGCGGCAAGGATTTCACGGACGCCGTGGCCACAGGGAAAATCAAGATGGAAGAAACCAAGGGAACCGACAAGAACCTCCAGAAGCTGGCCTCCGGCCGGGTGGACTGCTACATCAACGACAAGCAGGCCATTCTCTGGAGCCTGAAGCAGCTCGCCGCGGACGGCAAGCTCATGGGCAACCCCGACGATGTGGTCGAAAGCCAGATCATCAGCGGCGAGGAAGGCTACATCGGCTTTTCCGCCAAGCTTGATGCGGCGGACTTCGCGGCCAAGTTCAACGCGTTGCTCAAGGCCATGAAGGACAGCGGGGAAGTCGACGCGATCATCAAGGAATTCAACAAATAACTCCATATCGCAAGCAACACGGAGGAGGGGCGCACGCCCCTCCTCCGATCCGGGGTGTCGCCTTGAGGAAAGCCGCCGCATGCCTCCTGTTCCTGTTTGCCTTCGCCATGGCCGGCATGGGCTCGGCCACGGCCGAAGACATCCATGTCGCCCTCTACGGGGACGACGCGTATCCGCCGTACAGCTTTGACGAAGGCGGCGCGGTCAGGGGCATTTATCCCGAGATCATCCGGGAGGCGGGAAAACGCATGCGGGGCTTCTCGCTGACGATCAGGCTGCTCCCCTGGCGCCGCCTGCTGGAAGCCGCGAAGCGCGGGGAGGTGTTCGCGATCTTTCCGCCCTACTACCGGCCGGTCGAAAGGAGATACCTGACCGCCTATTCCGCGCCCATTCTCGACGAAACCCTGGCGGTCTTCTGCAACAGCGACATCCTTGCATCGCCGCGCCCGGCCTGGCCGGAAGATTACTACGGCCTGCACATCGGGAAAAACCTGGCCTTCTCGACCGGGGGGCCCGCATTCGACCAGGCGGTGGAAGACGGCATGATCAGGCTGGAGGAAATCCCGGGCACCGAACTCAACGTGCGCAAGCTCCTGGAGGGACGCATCGACTGCTACATCAACGACCGCATCGCCGTGCTCTGGACCATCAAGCGCCAGTTCCGCACGACATACCGGTATTCCAACAGGATCAGGGAAGGCGCGACCATCAGCAGCGAACAGGGGTTCCTCGCCTATTCCGGATTTTACAAGGCCAAGTACAGGGACGGCTTCATCAAGGCCTTTGACCAGGCCCTCCGATCCCTCCAGGCCGACGGCACCGTCGATCAAATCGTCCGAGGCTACACCCAGTAGACGCAACGCCTCCGGCTTTCGCCTTGCCCACTCCGACCCCACCCGCAGGGATAAATCGTGAATAAACAACGCGCCCGGCTGCTCATGGAGCAGCCGGGCGCGTTCGCCAAAAAATTTTGAAAAAGGGGGGCCGGGGGAAGAACCTTTTTCAAAAGGTTCTTCCCCCGTCTTCTATTCCTTCAATGCGTCTTCCAAAAACGAGGCCACGCGCCAGGATACGTCCTGGGAATAGAGCATGTGCACGTGGCTGATGGGCGCGCAGACCTGCTCCCGCCAGCCGCTGCGGTGAATGCGCAGACCGTTCAGGGGAAAGACATAGTCGTCCAGCAGGGTATGGATGGCCAGGCGCGGCGCATCGATGTCCGGGGTGTGGTCCAGGATCTGCTCGATCTCCTTGCCCGGATACAGGGACCGGGCCATGGGCCCGAGCCCGAGCATGGCCAGCTCGCTGCCGTGGTGCGGCGAACCGAGCGTGACCAGGGCGGCGATCCGTCCCTGGAACCGGGGATCGGCGGCGGCCTTGCGGCTCACCAGCCCTCCCAGGCTGTGCCCGATAAGCACGGCCTTGCGACCGGGTTCTCGGCCAGCACCTGTTCCAGGAACTCGACCAACCCTTCCGCAGCGGGAGCGAACGGCTTGGTGAAGCTGTTGTAGCCGTAGAAATAGACGTTCCTGTGCCCGGCCCGGGCCAGAAAGATCTGGAAGAAGAGCCAGGCAGAAATGTTGTGGTACAGGCCGTGCACGAAAATGATGGGCGTGCCCTCGCCGGGAACGTTATCCCTCTTGAGCAGCGGGGCGAACGGGGCCGCGAGCACCACCAGGATCTCGCTGAACACGCCCGTGCAATAGGCCCAGACAAGGGACGGCCAGAAATCGGGGCCGAGCCGGTCCCGGATATCCCGCAGTTCACCGGTGCGCCGGTTGACCATGTAAAACCCCAGGTAACGCAGCAGGGGCGTGACAAAGAACACGGACAGGATGCAGAGGAAAACGTTCATGGCCGGGATGGTGAACCAGCGGCCAGAACATGTCAATGGCCTTGCGCCCGGGGGCCGGGAAAGGTACTTTTTTCAAAAACTTCAAGAGGAATTCATGAGCCAGACCACCCTTTGCCTCGATATCGGCAGCGGCACCCAGGACGTGCTGCTCTACAGCCCGGACAGGGAAGTGGAGAACTGTCCCAAGTTCGTGCTGCCCTCCCCGGCCCTGCAGATCGGCAAACGCCTGGCCGCGCTGACCGCTGCGGGGAAAAACGTCTGGCTGCACGGACACAACATGGGCGGCGGCGTGACCCGGTTCGTGCGCGCCCATCTCAAGGCCGGGCTGCATGTGGCGGCACAACCCGCCGCGGCCCTGACCATGGGCGACGACCTGGAGCGGGTGGAGCAGAGCGGCGTGGCCCTGAGCGAACAATGCCCGGACGGGTATGAGCCCCTGCTGCTCTCGGACTTTGACGAGGGCTGGTGGAGAAGATTTTTCCAGGCCGCCGGGCTGAAATGGCCGGACGCCATTGCGGCCTGCGCCCAGGACCACGGCTTCCACCCCAGGGAATCCAACCGCAAGGGCCGCTTCAAGCTCTGGGAGGAATTCCTGACCACTAACCAGGGCAGGCCCGAGGCCCTGGTCTTCCGGGACCCGCCCCCCATGCTCACCCGGCTCCGGGAACTGCAGCGGTGCATCGGCGGCGGCATTGTCACGGATACGGGCGCGGCCGCCGTGCTCGGGGCCCTGTTCGTGGAGGAGATCGAGCGGGAGAGCTTTGCGCACGGCCTGACCCTGGTCAACGTGGGCAACAGCCACGTCATCGCCTTCCTGATCTTCGAGGGCCGCATCCACGGGGTCTACGAACAGCACACGGGCGTGGTGGACGGCGCCAAGCTCTGGGCCGACCTGGAGCTGTTCCGCACGGGAAAACTCGGGTTCGAGCAGGTCTTCGACGAAAACGGCCACGGCTGCCTGGTCATGGACCTGCCGGAACGGGCGCGGGGATTCGGCTCCCTGCACGTGCTCGGGCCGCAACGCGCCCTGCTGCGCGCCCACAGCGTCTGCTTCCCGGCCCCGGGGGGCGACATGATGCTGGCGGGCTGCTTCGGCCTGGTCAAGGGCATGCGGCTCCTGGGCTGACGCCCGGCCCCCTCCCGCATTCCCGAAAAACATGCTCCGGCCCGCCGCCGCATATCGGTTATAATATAAAAAACGCCCCTCAGATACTAAGGGTGAGATAGGAAAGTCCAACAAAGGAGCCGGTCATGGATTCCACGGACATCACCTGCGTTCTGCTGGGGGCAGCGTTCATCGTCTATTTTACCGGGGCCAAGTTCCACCGCTGGACCCCGGACGAAAAGCCCATCCACGACCTGCCGCCCCGCAGCTATACCTCCTTCGGCAGGTTTGCGGGCTACAAGCTCTGCTATACGGCGTGCTACCTGCTGGCCTATGCCTTCATCCTCTTCCTGCCCCAGGTGGCGAACGAGATCGTCCGGCTGGTCCACGGCGAGGAAATGGGCCAGCTGCTCACCGAGAACAAATGCCAGCTGGCGCTGTGGGCGTCCTTCATTCTCAGTGGCGTCCTGCCCAGCATCCCGGCCCTGAAAAAAGCCGACTTCGCCCTGCGCAAGCTGCTGCATATCAAGGCGCAGATTCCCTCCCAGGCCATGGCCGTCATCCGGCAGATGAACCACGAGGACGCCTTCAACCCGGACGAGGAGGAATTCGGAAAGCTGGAAAAACGCCTGGCCACCGACCTGCGCTGCGACACCGAGCGCCTCTCCGAGCAGGGCCAGCGCATCTTTTTCCGGCTCTGCAAGGCGGCCTACCTGGGCCGGAGGCTCCGGTTCTGGCAGGAAACGCCCCGGCACTTCATGTACCTGTCGAAATTCCCGCAGCTCTTCCAGACCTTTGACCGGGACTACGAGCGCATCAAGAACGAGCTGGAGCACTATTCGGGCCTCATGCAGTCCGGGGAACTCCCGGAAGAGGTCTACCGCAGGCTCTACAAGCGGCTGGGCGACATCATCGAGACCGCCTACACCATCATCTGCTGCGGCATCTACCGCACCAAGCGTTCCCAGGCGCACCACCGGAGCGAATTCCATTTCTTCGGCCTGGACCCCAAGCTGCCCCCGGTGCTGCCCTTCGAGCTGGACACGATCATCCTGACCCTGAGCGGCGTCTTCATCGTCACCGTGGTCCTGAACATCCTGCTCTTCACCACGCATATCATGCTGGGCAACCCGGCCGGGCTCCTGCCCGCCCCCGGGGAATCCCTGGGCTGGGGCGTCGCGGCGGTGATCCTGCACGGCTCCGCCATTGCCCTGGTTTCCGCCCTGCACATGGGACGCTCCCTGTTCAAGGCCTCGCACGGCGGCGACATGCTGGAAAACGACACCTTCTACATCACCTACATAGCCCTGGGCTTCGGGTGCGGACTCCTTTCCGGGGCGGCGATCCTCAAGGCCCTGACGCTCCTGCCCGGAAACACGGCGGGAAACGAAATCCTCTTATGGGCCCTGGCTCCGGGCTGCACAGGCGGCTTCATCTCCTGGTACATCCTGCGCATCCACAACAGGCTCCGGTCGCCATGGCTGACCGCGGCCGTGCAGGGCCTCGCCCTTGCGCTGGTTTCCGCCATCATCCTGGCCGTGCTGATGGATTGCCAGCTGCCCAAGAACTACGATTCCGCCCAGTGCCTGAAAAAATTCATCGAGCTTCGCGGGCCGCTCATGCTCCTGCTGGCGCTGTTCATAGGGGGAATCATCGGCTTCACCTTCCCCAAGCGGTACCGCCTGCGGCTCTGGAAGCAGGGAATCATCCCCTACCCGGACCACCTGGAACGGCGCTCCGCCGCCCGGACTTCGCCGCGCTCCCAGCGCAGGGAATCCCCGCCGCCACCTAGTACATCAGTCCCGGCAGGAACAGGATGATCCGCAGGAACACGAACAGCAGGGCGATGCCCACGATAATGGCGTGCGGTTCCGGTCCGGCCAAGGGCAAACGACTGACCAGACAGGAAATATCGATAACACGATAACAGGTATGTCTCTTGCATGAATTCGGCGGCGGCAAGTATTGCCCACCCCGAATATCATAAAGGAGCACCTGTTATGATCAACCCGATCCAATCGGCCTATCAGACGCAAACCGTTGATCCTGTCCAGCGCTCACGGGAGCTGGCCCCCAAAGAAACGGCCCCAGCATCCACGGGGGACCGGGTGGACCTGTCAGACATGGGGAAACTCGTCTCCCGCTTCTTTGCGAAACTGGGCGTGGACTACACCCCCGGCAAGGCCGTTACTCTCGTCGATCTCGAAAACGGACTGGAACGCAAGCAGGCAGAGCTGAAGGACAACGTGACGGCGCTGTTCCTGGAGAACGGGATTTCCACCACACCACCCGTGGAACTGACCAGCGACGAGGAAGGGCACATCCGCGTCAAGGGAGACCACCCGGACAAGGAAAAAATCGAAAAACTTTTCGAGGACAACCCGGATCTCGGCAACGATTTCAGGGCCGTCAGCGCACTCTCCAGCCTGGTGAAGGCGGCAAGGGAATCCGTGGAATTCTCCAAGGAATATGAGAAGAATCCCGCTGCGGCCGTGGCCAAGTACAGCCACCTGTTCAGCTCCCTAGGACAGGACGACTTCAGCATGATCTTCGGTGGTGACACCGAAGAGGACGCCGCCTAGAGCTAGTACATCAGTCCCGGCAGGAACAGGATGATCTGCGGGAACACGAACAGCAGGGCGATGCCCACGATGATGGCCGCCAGAAACGGCAGGATGCCCTTGAAGATCGATTCCAGGGTGATGCCCGGGGCGATCTTCTGGGCCATGCCGTAGACCACGTAGACATTGATGCCCACGGGCGGGGTGATGACCCCTATCTGGGTCACCAGCACGATGATGATGCCGAACCAGATGGGATCGTAGCCCAGGTTCGAGACCACCGGGAAAAAGACCGGGATGGTCAGCATGATCAGGGCCAGGGCGTCCATGAAGCAGCCCCCCAGGAAATAGAGGGCGATGATCAGCGCCATGACGGCGAAGGCGGGCATGTCAAAGGACGACACCCAGGTGGCCACGTTGAAGGGGATGCGGGTCACGGCCAGGAACTTGCCGAACACCCCGGCCCCGGCCACCAGGAAAAGCACCATGCAGGAGGTGCGCAGGGTCTCGTAGCAGGAATTGACAAAGGCCTTCCAGGAGAGCTGGCGCTTGACCACCGAGATGGCCAGCACCCCGAGCACGCCGATGCTCGCGGCCTCGTTGGGCGTGAACCAGCCCAGGAACATGCCGCCGATGACCAGCAGGAAAATGAGCAGGGTATCCACCAGGCCGACCAGGGAACGCAGCTTCTCGGCCCAGGTGAAGCTCTCGCCCGCCGGGCCCAGGTCGGGCCGGATCCAGCACTGGATGGCTATGGCCGCGATGAACAGCACGGTGAGCAGCAGGGCCGGGAGGATGCCCGAGACGAAAAGGGCCCCGATGGACTGCTCGGTGAGCACTCCGTAGATGATGAGCACCACGCTGGGGGGCATGACCATGCCCAGGCCGCCGCCCGAGGCGACCGCGCCCGCGGCCAGCGAGTTTGCATACCCGTAGCGCTTCATTTCCGGGATGCCCACGGTGGTCATGGTGGCCGCCGTGGCCGGGCTGGAGCCGCACACCGCGCCGAAGGCCGTACAGGCCGTCACCGTGGCCATGGCCAGGCCGCCCCGGATATGCCCCAGGAAGTGATAGGCAGTGCTGTAGAGCCGCCTGCTGATGCCGCTGTTGAAGGCCAGCTGCCCCATGAGGATGAACAGGGGGATGGTGGCCAGGCTATAGGACGAAAACGCGTCGTAGATGCTGTGCGAGAGCAGGTTGAAACCGCCCTTGAAGGACGTGAGCAGGGAAAAGCCCACGAACCCCACAAGGGTCATGACGTAGGCCACGGGCATGCGGGTCATGAACAGCAGGAGCATGACCCCGGTTCCCACGAGTCCGGCGATGGTCGGGGCCATATCAGTCTCCGGCCTCCCGTTTGCGGGAGGCGGCCTTCAGCGCGCCCCTGAGCAGGCACAGGGAAAACACCAAAAAACAGAACCCCAGCGCATAGACCACGTAACAGACCGGGAACGCCAGGTTCATGGAAACCTCACCGTATTCCTCCAGATTGCGGCCGTACAGCCACATGCGCCAGGCCACCACGCCGAAAAGCGCGCCGCTCACGGTGTGGGAAAAGACATCCAGCACCCGGCGGCCCCGGTTGCCCAGCTTGGAATAAAAGACCTCCACCCCGATGTGGCTGCCCTGGGAATGGGCATAGGGCAGGGAAAAGCCCGCCACCAGCACGGCCAGGATGGTCACGATCTCCTCGGTGCCGAACAGGGGCGTGTTCATGGCGCCCCGGCCGACGACGTCCACGCCGGTGACCACGGCCATGCCCACCAGGCAGACCGCGGCAATGACCTTCATGCCCGCCTCAACCCTGTCCAGCAGGGAGGAACGGCTTGCGGATTCCATACAGCGCCCCCACGAAAAACGGCGCGGGACAGCCCCGCGCCGGGATTTGATACAATGCTATTGGGCCTGCAGGGTCTGGAGCGTGAAGTCCAGAATGGCCCGGCCGTCCAGCCGCTTCTTGTTCGCCATGTCCACGTATTCCTCCAGCATGGGGGCCGCGGCGGCCTTCCAGGCCTCGGGATCGGCTAGCGGAATGACCGTGCCGCCGTTCTCCAGGAAGCAGGCCATGCCCACCTTGTCGCTCTCGTCCCATGCCTGGCCGTGCCGGGCGGCCCATTCCCCGTTGATCTCGGTGATGACCCGCCGGTTCTCGTCGGAAAGCTCGTTCCACTTGTCCCGGTTCATGACCACGAAGAAGGTGGTGGTGTAGGCCACCGGGTAGGTCTCGGTCATGTAGTCCACCACCTCGGCCATTTTCCAGCCCTTGTTGGTTTCCACCGGGTACATGCCGCCGTTGACCACGCCCTTCTGGATGGCCTGGTAGGAATCGGGCATGGACATACCCACGGGCGTGCCGCCCAGGGCCTGGACCAGCTTGCCCGAGTTGCCGGTGGCGCGCAGCTTGAGGCCCTTGATGTCGGAAAGCCGCTTCACCGGGACCTTGGCCGTGTGCAGGATGCCCGGGCCGTGGGCGTGGAAATACATGACCTGCACATTGCGGAAGGCCTTGGGCCGGAACTTCTCGTAGACCGCATTGGCCACGGCCGTTGCCGCCGCGCCGGACTTGTAGCCCAGGGGCAGGTCCACGGCGGCCATGACCGGGAAGCGGCCACGGGAATAGGCCAGCGCGGAAAGGCCGATGTCGGACATGCCCTGCTCCACGCCGTCAAAACACTGCTGGGCCTTGGTCAGGGTGCCGCCCGGGTAGTATTCTATCTGCACCTCGCCGTTGGTGCGCTTGACCACTTCCCTGCACCACTCCTCGGCCAGCTTGGACTGCACGTGGGTGGGCGGGAAAAAATTGGAGTACCGCAGGGTCACGGTCTCGGCCATGGCCGGCATGGCCGTGCAGACCACGCCCAGCAACACCATGAGCATCATACAACGTTTCATAAAAATTCCTCCCTTGAAATGGGTGCGTCAGCCCTGTCCGGCTCCCTTGGACAGCGCCAGGGCAATGGCTGTCTCGCGGACGTCTTCCAGGCTCAGCACCCCTGTTTCCAACGCGTTGTGGACCATGAAGCCCTCGAACAGGGCCGTGTTCAGGGCCCCGATCTTTTCGGCGGGATAGTCCGAAGTCACGAACCGGCGCACCAGGTTGGCGAAGATGGTCTCGGAAAGCCGGTACTGGCGGCGGCGCATTTCCGTGCGCAGCTCGGTGTCGCGCACGGAGTGGATGGTGAACTCCAGGAACACCTTGGCCCACTGGCTGTCCTGCACCATGCTCTCCAGAAAGTCCCAGATGATGCGCAGGGCCTCTTCCAGGTCCCGGGCGTCCTCGATGCGCCTGTCGCGCGCGCGGCGGTATTCCAGGAGCTTCTGCTCGATGATCTGCAGGAAAAGCTGGTTCTTGCTCTCCCAGTGGCGGTAGAAACTACCCTTGGCGTAGCCCGCCCGGGAGGTGATCTCGGACACCGAGGTCTGCACGAACCCCTTTTCGCCGAACAGCTCCATGGCGGAGGTCATGAGCTCCTCCATGGTCTGACGAGATTTTTCCTGTTGTTTCGTAACCATGCGCATCCTGTGTACGGAATAGATGACCGACGGTCATATTGTGACCGTCGGTCATTTTTATGCAAAATAGAATACTCCGAACCCTGGTGTCAAGCGAGGCCGCGCCAACAAAAAAGCCGCCCAAGGGCGGCTTTGCGCAGGTCAGGAAAAGGACCTCAAGAGGACAACTCGCCGCTTTCACGCTTCGCCTTGAACTCTTCCATTCCCTTGACGATAAACTCCCGGATGACCACCTGGGTTTCCGCCATATACGGTCCGAATTTAGTCAATATGGACTGTCCCATCTCCGTTCCGTAAAAGTCGGCCAGCGTGTTGAGTTCTTCCGTAGTGAAATGCTTGGCCATGAGGATCACCGTGGTCTTTTTAAAAGCGCCATCCTCCATGAGACTGCCCATGAATTCGACATAAATTTTGGCATCTTTCTCGGGCATGGTGCGGGCGATGTTGGCGACAACGTCGGTCATCATCCTGTCGAAATTCGCGACAGCGGCATACCGCTTGGCCGCCTCAAGTCGCTCGGCATCAGAATCCCCGGCAAAGCACAGGGTGGGCAGCAGCAGGATCGCCAGGCACAAAATTACTTTTTTCATGATTCCTCCATGCGTTTGGAAACTGGAACGTACACAGCCGCCTATATCCTGGCAATAATATTGATGACGCAAAAAAGCCGCCCGAGGGCGGCTTTTTTGCGTATTGTCGAAGGAGTGACTACATGGAGGAATCCGGTTTCTCCGATCCCGTCTCCCCCATGATCTGGGTCATGACCATCACGACCTCCTGCTGCACGACGGCGCCGGCCTCCGCGCTGTATGCGCCCTGCTTGCTGATGATCGATTTCCCCACAGGGGTGGAATAGAAGTCGATCATGGCGTTCAGTTCCTTGAGGCTGAAGTTGCGCGCGGCGGCAAGGATGCAGCCCTGTTCGATGCGCTCATAGTTCAGGCGGTCGTAAAACTTGGTCTGCATCTTCTTCATCTCGCTTTCGGGCATCATCTTGGTGGTGGCGTCGAACATCTGCTTCAGAACCTTTTTCATGTCCTGAAGCTCGATGAACTTCGTGGCCGCATCCATCCGGGCCTTGTCGATGTCGCCAGCCTGGGCAAAGGCCGGGACCAGCAAGAGAACAAAAAGTACTATGGCTATTTTCTTCATGTGTTCCTCCTAGGTTATATGAGGAAGGACCTTACACGGGACCAGCTGCCACGCCAACCATGTGCAATTCCGGACCATGAAAAAGCCGCCCAGAGGCGGCCTTGTTTCGTGTTCTTCCGGAAAGCCCTGCCTACATGGGAATTTCCCCGGACCGGAGCTTGCTCTCGAATTCGCGCAGGGCCTGGATGATGTAATGTTGCATGACCACATTGAGTTCGGCCATGTACGGCCCAAGCTTTTCGAGCACATGCCTGCCCGTGTCGCTGCCGTAGAAATCGGACAGGGCGTTCAGTTCATGGGTGGAAAAATGCTTGGCCATGAGCACCACCACCATCTTTTCCATGGAATCGTCCTGCTGCAGACTGTGCATGAACTTGCGGAAGGCCTTGCCCTCCTTTTCGGGCATGATCTGGATGGCGCTGTCGGTCATGTCGCGCATCATCCTGGAAAAATTGGAGACATCGGCATACCGCCTGGCCGCTTCCAGGCGGTCCGCATCGGTATCGCCGGCAAAACAGAACACGGGAACAACAAGGATCAACAGGCAGAGGGTTAACTTCTTCATGGCGACTCCTCCGGGCTGATGGGTGTGGATACTCATACATACCCTGTTTTGCCCATGAGGAGCAAATGCCCGCGAAACGCCCTACTTGAACGCCTCCACGCAGTATTCCGCCCGGCTGGGGTCTGCGCAGGGATGGAAGCGCACCTCGCGGAACCCGGCTTCCTCCAGCAACACGCGCACCTCGTCGCGGGAGATGGGGGTGAAGACCTCCATGTCCAGGGGCATGTTGTCCATCTTGCTCCTGTCCACATAGGCCAGCACAAGACGGCCGCCGGGCTTGAGGACTTCATGGATCCGGGACGCCGTGTGCTTCCTGTCCGGCCAGAAATAGATGGTGTTGGCCGTGCAGACCGTGTCAAAGACACAGGGAGGGTAATGCGCGCTGTCAAAATCGCCCTGCAGCAGGGTCACGGTTCCCGCCGCGATATGCTCCCGGTTTTTCCTGCGCGCTGCCTTGAGCATGGCGTCGGAAAAATCGATGCCCTCCACGCTGCCGGTATCCAGGGCGCAGGCCATCTCGTAAATGGTTCCTCCGCCCCCGAAGCCGATTTCCAGGATGCGGTCCCCGCCCGAGGCGGAAACAAGCTCCAGCATGCGTCTGTTGAGGCCTGCGTTGCCCTTTTCAAAGACCTTGAGGGTGATGAACCGCCCGAAGAATCCGGAAGGCTTGCGGGCCTGTTTGGAGAAGAATTTTTTCAGCATGGGAATGAGTCTCGCGGATGAGGTTCGAAAAGGCAGTGTGAACAATCCATAATTTGTATGCCCCCGACTGTAAACAAAAAGCCCCTTGGAGGGGGCTTTTCGTG
The DNA here is from genome assembly GCF_008001235.1 of Salidesulfovibrio onnuriiensis. GTDB lineage: Bacteria > Desulfobacterota > Desulfovibrionia > Desulfovibrionales > Desulfovibrionaceae > Pseudodesulfovibrio > Pseudodesulfovibrio onnuriiensis. The sequence goes on from NZ_CP040751.1 coordinate 343,783, forward strand.
GCCTTCGATGAGGCCGGGGGAATTTTGGATAAAAAAAAGCCTTGGCAGCGACCTACTTTCCCACAATTTAGATTGCAGTATCATCGGCGATGAGGTGCTTAACTTCCGAGTTCGGAATGGGATCGGGTGTACCCACCTCTCCTTGGCCACCAAGGCAAAATATATAGTCAATAGGGAAGAGAGAGAATTCCGTGTGGTATTAAATAAGCCGCACGATCTATTAGTACTGGTTCGCTGAACATATTGCTATGCTTACACGTCCAGCCTATCAACCTCGTAGTCTGCGAGGGATCTTCAGGGACCGTAGTCCAGGGAGAACTTATCTCGAAGATGGCTTCCCGCTTAGATGCCTTCAGCGGTTATCCATGCCGAACATAGCTACTCTGCAGTGCCGCTGGCGCGACAACAGAAACACCAGAGGTTCGTCCACCCCGGTCCTCTCGTACTAGGGGCAGCCCTTCTTCAATTCTCCTACGCCCACAGAGGATAGGGACCAAACTGTCTCACGACGTTTTAAACCCAGCTCGCGTACCACTTTAAACGGCGAACAGCCGTACCCTTGGGACCTGCTCCAGCCCCAGGATGTGATGAGCCGACATCGAGGTGCCAAACAGCGTCGTCGATGTGAACTCTTGGACGCTATCAGCCTGTTATCCCCGGCGTACCTTTTATCCTATGAGCGATGGCCCTTCCATTCGGAACCACCGGATCACTAAGACCAACTTTCGTTCCTGCTCGAGATGTCTCTCTCACAGTCAAGCTCCCTTATGCCTTTGCACTCAACGGCTGGTTTCCAATCAGCCTGAGGGAACCTTTGCAAGCCTCCGTTACTCTTTGGGAGGCGACCGCCCCAGTCAAACTACCCACCAGACACTGTCTCCGCGCCGGATAACGGCTGCGGATTAGATACCTAAGATATCAAGGGTGGTATTTCAAGGGTGACTCCACGACCACTGGCGTGGCCGCTTCAAAGTCTCCCACCTATCCTACACATGATAACCCAAATACCAATGTCAAGCTGTAGTAAAGGTGCACAGGGTCTTTCCGTCCTTCTGCGGGTACCCGGCATTTTCACCGGGACTTCAATTTCACTGAGTCTCTGGTTGAGACAGTGGGGAGATCGTTACGCCATTCGTGCAGGTCGGAACTTACCCGACAAGGAATTTCGCTACCTTAGGACCGTTATAGTTACGGCCGCCGTTTACCGGGGCTTCGATT